>NZ_JBBATX010000047.1:0-15812 GCF_040398505.1 Sphingomonas sp.
ATGCCCGACGGGCGCATCCTGATCGATAGCTATCACTGCTCGCGCTACAATCAGAATACCGGACGGCTGACACCCAAAATGTTCGAGGCGGTTTTCGCGCGGGCGGTGGCATTGCGGGGCACGCTTGATAATAAAAAAGGAAGCTAATTGGAGCTTCGGTGATTTTACATTCAAAAAATAGACCGTTTATATTTTGATCATGGATCGAAATGCGAGTCTTGTGGCCGTTTTCATGGAGCGAGCGCGGGCTGTTGCGTTGGGAAACGAACGCTATTCGACGATATCGCCAAAAGATTTACTGAGAATCGCCACCAATCCGGCAATGCGAGCAGAATTCCAGCGCGAGTTCACCGGTTCCAACGATCCGGACTTTCGCTTGCAGATCGAGCAATTCGTTCTCGATCTCGCGGATTCGCTCGACGCGGATTCTCAAAGCGCGGATCGAAAGGTTGATTTGCTCGATCGCGCGGGAATGACGATCGCCGCCAGCGTTACCGCGACCGGGATCGGTGCAACGGCTGCGGCCTTTTTTACAGGGGCGACCGCTGGATCGCTGCTCGGCCCGATCGGCACGCTGACCGGCGGGTTGATCGGCCTGGTCGCTGCCGCCGCGGGACGTCACACCTTGAAAACACGCTCGGATGAGAGCAAATTTGCTGCACGCAAACTGCGCCGCCTGATAGGACGTGGCTAGATGACTGCTACCGCAATAATGCTGGGTCTTGGGCTAAGCTGCGCGCTTTGGTGCATTGGGTTTGTGCTTTGGATCGTCTACTTGGATAGTAACCAACGCGCCAAGATGCTGTCTGTGATGACCGATGCGCTGGAAGCGATCCTGGCTCGAATGGGCGAGGTCCGCCGCCAAAAAGACCGCTCCACCGCTGCGATGTAGGCGGCGCGCTTAGATATCCTGCACCAACTGCCCGTACAGATCGGGCCGCCGATCACGGAAGAAACCGAACGCCGCGCGGTGCCGCTTGATGCGGTCGAGACCGTGCGTCGCGACGACCTCGCCTGCGCGGTTTCACCCCAGCACCGTACTCAGCACGTCAGGATGGAAGCCCCATCCGGCAAAGCCACACAGCCCGAGAAACAGCCCAAAGCCGCCAAAGGCCCAGCCGGCAAACAGCAGCGGGAAACTCTCCGCCAGCGCCGCCACCGCCGCCATCGAGATCGCGGTCGAGAGCGCGGCTTCGCTCGCATCGAACTGATCGTCATGCACGTTGAGTGCATCGTAGCGATCGGCAAAGGCTTGCGCCTGTTTCGCGAGCGCCGGCGCCGCGCGCGTATATTTGGCGATTTCGCCGTCGGCCCGGAGAATCGCCGCACTGGCTGCAGCCTTTGCCCCAGCGGTGGCGGCGAGCACGACCATCTCGTCGCGCGCCGTCTCGGCGATATGCAATTTGGTCTTGGTCGCCTGATACTCGCCCCAGCGGTCGACCGAATCGGCCTTCGCTTGCGCCATGTTCTGGACGATGTTGCCGTCCTTGATATTACCCAGACCCATGAACACCGACAGCACGACGACGGTGATCGCGACCCAGCGGTTGAGCCGCTTGTCCTTGGCTTCGGCGCTGACTTCAATGTCCATGACGGCGAATCCACCATGCTGCCTGGCGTGACGCCAGTGAATTCGGCGTCATCCAAGCTTCATCCGTGCCGTGAAGCGTGGTAGTAATAGTCTGTTATCGGGAGAGAGCCATGCTGATCGCAACCCTCGTCGCGCTATCGAGCGCCACCGCCGCGACACCCCCCGCCAAGCCCACGAACCTCAAGCCAATGTGCCGTAATCCCGGCATCATCCTTGCGAATTCCGAGGGCAGTATCGCGATTCGCCCCTTGGCCGACGAACCGCCAGCGCGGCAGATCAAGGCGGTGGTACGCGAGATCGACGGCTGCAACACGCCGATCGTCGTCAATGCTGAGGTCGGCACGCCGCGGCGTTAGGCGACTGCGTCGGACGATCTGCCTCAGATGTCCTGCACCAGCCGCCCGTATAGATCGGGCCGCCGGTCGCGGAAGAAGCCGAACGCGGCGCGGTGGCGCTTGACGCGGTCGAGATCGAGCGTCGCAACGATTACCCCCGTCTCCTCGCGGCCGAGTTCCGCCAGAATATCGCCGCGCTCGTCGGTGATGAAACTGGTGCCGTAGAAAGTCTGGCCGTGTTCTACCCCGATACGGTTCGCCGCCACCACCGGCACGACGTTCGACACCGCGTGCCCGACCATTGCGCGCCGCCACAGCCGCGCGGTGTCGAGGCTGGTATCGTGCGGCTCGCTGCCGATCGCGGTCGGGAAGAACAACACGTCCGATCCCATCAGCATCAGCGCGCGCGCCGTTTCGGGATACCATTGGTCCCAGCACACGCCCACGCCAAGCGTGGTGGCGTCTGGCCCCGGCCACACCTTGAATCCGGTATTGCCGGGGCGGAAATAGAATTTCTCCTCATAGCCCGGCCCGTCGGGAATGTGGCTCTTGCGATACACCCCCTGCACCGCGCCATCGGGGCCGATCATCGCCAGCGAATTGTAATGATGCGGCCCGTCCGCCTCGAAGAAGCTGGTCGGGATCGCCACGCTGAGTTCGGCCGCGAGCTTCTGCATCGCCAGCACAGCCTTGTGCTGCCCCACCGGTCTGGCTTGCGCGAAGAGGCCCTCATCCTCGACCCGGCAGAAATATTCGCCTTCGAACAGTTCGGGCGGCAGGATCACTTGCGCGCCCTTGCCCGCCGCCTCGCGCACCAAAGCGGATACGGTGGCGATGTTCGCGTCGATATCCGACGTGAAGGCGAGTTGCAGCGCGGCGACGGTGATCTGGGTCATGCCGCCCCATATCGTCTTTTGCAGCCCAGTTTCAAACCCGGAACCCGATCGGTCGCTCGGCATCACGATGCCGGGGCGGGATACTTGACCGAGCGCGCGGAACGATTTATTGACACCAATGTCAGTAAGGATCGAATCGATGGCAAAGCTTCCTCCCTTCCCCGGCACGAACGGTCACCGCGACTGGCGCACGGCGTTCAATGCGATCCGGATCCTGCTCGCAGACGGCGACGATACGACGCAGGTGTTTCGCATCATGCGCGCGCTCAATGTCGGCAATGCGCCGATCAACTATGCGCGATTGCTCGCCACGACCGAGGGTGGGCGGCTCGCCTGCGAACAAGTCGAATTGGCGCAGCGCTTCTCCGATCCCGCCTATGTCGCCCGTTTCGCGCCCGGTACGGTTGGTGCTGCGTATCGCGATTTTCTCGCGACCACGGGTTACTCCGCCGATGGCCTGGTCGAGGTCAGCAAGGTCATCACCGAAGATCAGGTGCAGCATCCCTATGCCTGGTTCGGACGGCGCGTGCGCGACACGCACGACATTTGGCACGTGCTGACCGGCTACAAGGCCGACGAATCGCTCGGCGAGGCCTGCCTCGTCGCGTTCAGCTATGCGCAGGTCGGCGGGCTCGGCTGGGCGTTCATCGGCGGCGCGGCGGCGCTGAAAAGCCTCGGCGCGACCCGCGGCACGCTGTTCGCCCGCGCGGTGTGGGAGGGCTATCGCCATGGCCGCCGCGCGAAGTGGATTTCGGGCGAGGATTATGAGGCGCTGCTCGCCGAACCGATCGCCGCCGCCCGCGCGCGGCTCGGGATCGCGACGCCGGTCGCCTATCTCAAGGCGCAGCGCGAGCTGGGGCCGGAATTGGCGTCGTACCTCAGCAATCGCGGCGAAGCCGCCGCCGAACCGGCCCCAGCGCCGGAACGCCTCGCCGCCTGAGTCCTGCTCACGTAAATTGCGAAAGCTGCGTGAGCCGGTAGAGCGGGTCCAATGCTCGCGCGCCTGATCCTCACCGATTTCCGCAACCATGCCGCTCTGACGATCGCGCCGGGGCCGGGTTTCGTCGTGCTGACCGGCGAGAATGGCGCGGGCAAGACCAATGTGCTGGAAGCGGTGTCGCTGCTCGCGCCCGGCCGCGGCTTGCGGCGGGCGGCGCTGGGCGACATGGCGCGGCAAGGTGGCCCCGGCGGCTTCGGCGTGGCAGCGGATTTGACCGGCGCCGTGGCGATCGCGACCGGCACGCACGCCGCCGCGCCCGAACGGCGGATCGTCCGCGTCCAGAGCGCGGCGGTCGCGGCGACCGCGCTCGCCGAATGGCTGACGGTGGTGTGGCTGACCCCGGCGATGGACCGCCTGTTCGTCGAACCGGCCGGCGAGCGCCGCCGCTTTCTCGACCGGCTGACGCTAGCCTTGTCCTCGAGTCATGCCGTCCATGCCAATCGCTACGAAGCCGCGATGCGCGCGCGCAATCGCTTGTTGGCGGAGGACGTGCCGCCCGATCGCGAATGGCTGTCGGCACTCGAAGCGCAAATGGCCGAGCATGGCGCAGCGATCGATGCGGCGCGGGCCGAGACCGTCGCCGCGCTGACCGCGCGCTTGCTCGAGCAATCCGATGGCCCGTTTGCACGCGCCGGGCTCGCGCTCGAGGGCTGGACCGGGGCGGGCGATACGCTCGCCGCCGATCTCGCGCGCAGCCGCGCGCGCGATGCGGCGGCCGGGCGTGCGCTGGTCGGCCCGCACCGCAGCGATCTGGCGGTCACGCATCTCGGCAAGGGTCAGGCCGCGGGCCTGTGCTCGACCGGCGAGCAAAAGGCGCTGCTGCTCGGCCTGATCCTCGCGCATGCCGATCTAGTGGCCGAGCGCAGCGGCGCGCCGCCGGTGCTCTTGCTCGATGAGGTCGCGGCGCATCTCGACCCACTCCGTCGTGCCGCCTTGTTCGAACGCCTGGCGGGCAAGGGACAAGTGTGGATGACGGGGACGGAAGACGCCCTGTTCGCCGATTTGGGAAGCGATTTTTTCCGCTTGCAGTTGACCTAGCGTCAACCGCTACACCGTCGGCATGACCACGATTCTCGACATTGCCGACGTCGCCCGCCTAACGGGCTTGAGCCCGCGCGCCTTGCGTTTTTACGAAGCACGCGGGTTGGTAACGCCGCTGCGCACGGCGTCGGCGCGACGGCTTTATGATGCCGCCGCGCTCGAGCGGTTGCATCAGGTTGTTGCGCTCAAACGCGCCGGGCTAAGCCTTGCGCGGATCAAGCAGCTGTTCGACCGTCGCGCGATCGACTTGCGCGCGCTGATCGTCGCGCAGCTCGATCAGGTTACCGAACAGGCGCAGGCGCTGGCCGATATCCGGACCATCCTCGCCACCACTTTGTCCCGCATCGACCGAGGCGAGCCGATCGATGCCGCGACCTTCTGCTCGCTGATCCGATCCGGAGAAGCAACGATGGAACATCCGATGAAAGCGGTCGTCGATCGCTATTTCAGCACAGACGACAAAGCCGAATGGGCCAAGACCGCCGCGCCCGCTTATGAAGGCATGGACTATGCGGCGTCCCAGGCACAGTGGCGCACGCTGAGCGACACGATCGAAGCCGCGCTCCCGCTCGACCCCGCCGGGGCCGAGGCGCAAGCGTTTCTCGATCAATGGTTCGCGCTCTTGCAGCCGTTCACCGCCGTGGCGACGCCGCAGATGTGGAACGGCGTCGCACAGATGTATGCCGAAATGCCCAAATGGGAGAAGGAGGCCGACCCGGGCTTTTCGTACACGGTCTGGCAATTCATCGCGAGCGCCACCAAGGCCCGGCGCGACGCCGGCGGGACAATCGATGGCCCCGCGTGGATGGGCGGCGACCGCTAAGCGGCGAAGCGGCTCGGGACAGCACCTCCCGGGCCGCGATTCGTCCATTTCGCGTCTGTCCTGCCCACCCCTCTAGCGGCCTGTCGGTTCGACGTTGTTAGCTGGCGGATCACGCAGCGCATCTAGCGCGATCCGCACGGCACGCAGCGGCGGCAAGATGCGTGCGATATCGTCCTGCGCAATCGCTCCATCGAGCAGCGGTAGCAACGGAGCGATCGCCGCGAGTCCGGCCTCGCGTGCTGCCCGCCCGGCCGCGGTCAGCGACACCAGTTTCGCGCGGCCATCAACCGGATCGGGTCGGATCGCGATCAATCCGGCGCGCTCCATCCGGGCAAGCGTGCTGGTCATGGTCGGGCGCGTCACCTGAAACGCGTCGGCGAGCTGCGCGGGCGAGCGCTCGGCATGGCGTAAACGGACGAAGTGATTGAGCACGGTGAATTGCGCGCGCGTCATCCCGTCGGGTAACGCGCGCTCGAACACCGTACTGGCGAGCTGATCGATGATCGCGATCTCGTTGAACAGCTCGAACGCCAAGGCCGCGGCCGGCGCGGAGGGGTCGGTCATGTCAGATGCGTCTCCAGCGGCCAGCGCGGTGCCGGTGGCACCGTCGGCCCCTTGCCGATCCGCGCGAGCATCTGCAACCGCGCACCGGGCGCAGCGCCGATCAATGCATGGACTTTGGCAAAGGCGGGGGCCATTTCGGGATATTCCTGCAAGGCTTGGCTCAACGGATGCATCGCGAGGCCAAGCAGCGTCGCGCGCAAATTGGCGCGGGCGTAGCGCCGACCGGCATCGAGCTGTTCGACGCGGCTGTTGCCGGGCGTCACGATCCAGATGAGCGCGGGGATCGAGCCGCAACTCGCGCGGACCTGATCCAGCCCGGACTTGAACGCCATGCTGGTCGGATCGGCGAGCTGCTGGCGATCGATCATCCCGACGGCCTGCAGACCTTCGAGCAACGGCCCGCGCCCGGCAAGGCCATCCGGATTTGCATCGATTTCGGCATGGCCGATGCGGAACAGCCTGACGCTTTCCAGCCAGGTGCGCGGTGTCGTCACCTCGGTGGTCATCGCGCCGACGGCAAGCGGGCGCATTTGGGCGAGCAAGGCCGGATCGGTGCTGGTGGTGACGCCCTCAGCAGCTACGTCGCGCAATTGGACAGCGGATGGCGGGGTGGCGTCATACACTTCGCGGTTGGTGCGGCGTGCCGTGATCGCGGCGAATAAAGGATCGCGCACCAGACCCGGTATTTTGCGGAAAACGAGTTTCGCCACGGGTCGCGCATCGAGGCGCGGTTGCGGCTCGTCCGCCGGGAAGGGTGTCACCGCGACGGCATAGCCACGCTCGGCCGCCGCGATCCGCGCGAGCTCGATAAAGGTACCGAAGCCGATCGTGATTTGGCGATCGTACGGATCGGTCTCGGGTAAGCGCTTGGCAAGATCGCAGCGGATCACTGCGGTGTCGCGCCCGACAAGTTCGATCAGCCATGGTTGGCGATTGTGCGGATTGGGGGCGAGGATCGCGTAGCGAAACGCATCGAGTCGCACATCGGCGGGCGGCGTTGGATCGATCTGCCATGGCGCAACCGCCGAAACGGGATTCCGCGTGACACGCCAAGCGGTGCCGCCGCCGATCAGCGCGACGCCTGCCGCGCTGACACCGAGGATCATCGATCGCCTGGAAACCTGCATGGACTTGCCCCTCATGGTTAGACACCTCACTATCTAGTTTGATATCTAATCATAGTCAAGGCCGCAGATTGGGGAAGTGCAAGCGAGTCAACACTGTCGGATTGGCAGGGTTGAGCCGCGACGCGTCCATTTCGCTGCCGTTTTTCGCCCGCCGACCGGGGCGCTCGCGCGATAATCTAGAGTCGGTCGAGAATACCGTCGCGAAGTGCCGTGACGAGTGCGTCGCCGTCGGGCGATTGCCACAAGGTGCCGCGGTCACCGGCAAGCATCGCGCGCTTGTCCGCGTCGGTCAGGATGTACGACCCGGGCTGCTTGGCGGCTGCACCGGGCGGAAGCGCCGCCGTCGGCGCACCACGGCTCCGCCCGCGGACCCGTCCCCGCGAATCGACGAGCAAGGTGCACGGCAGCGTCCCGCCATCGCCCATCGGCGATGGCGACAGCGTCTGCATCAGGCGCTTCCCGCCGTTCGGCTCGACCAGCAGCGGCAACCCAGCGACGCGGGCTTGCGTCAGCCGCGCGGTCGCGCCGGCGAAATCGAGCTTTTCCGCGCTGCCGGTCAGCACGGCGACGATGTCGAAGGTCGGTCCCGCGAACCGTCGGCGCAGCGCGGCGAAATCGCGCGCCTCGACCAGACACGGCGCGCACCATTCCGCCCATAAGGTGACAATCCGCGTTTTGCCACGCAGGCTGTCGAGCGAAAGCTTCGCCGCGCCGTTCGACACTTTGATCGGTGGCAATGGCAGATCGACCTTTTCGAAGGTCAGCGCGAGCCGGTTTTTGTCCAGCGGGGTGCCCGTGAACAGCCGCGGACCGGATTTCAGCGTGAGAATGGGCGCCGCTGATAGACGAGCAGGGCTGGCGAGCCCGGCAAGCATGCCGCCAAGGATCGGACGACGATCAAGTCCGCCACCGATTGCCACGACATTTCTCCCGGTTCGGCCCCAGCGGGCGGCTTGTTCCTGTCCCTTTGCCTGCGCTGCTATCGTACCGCTTCAGCACGACGCCGGAGAGTGGCGCAGGCATCCGCACACCGCAAGCGGCGATCGCCCATTTCGCTTCCGTTTTTCGCCCGCCGACCCTATATACTCGGCATGGCAACCACACCCGAAAGCAATAACCTCAACACCCCGAATCAAGGCGACTACGGTGCCGATTCGATCAAGGTGCTGAAAGGCCTCGACGCCGTCCGCAAGCGCCCCGGCATGTACATTGGCGATACTGACGATGGCTCGGGCCTCCACCATATGGTGTTCGAGGTGTCGGACAATGCGATCGACGAAGCGCTCGCCGGGCATTGCGACCGGATCGACATCACCTTGAACGCCGATGGCTCGGTTTCGGTCGAGGATAATGGCCGCGGCATCCCGACCGGCATCCACACCGAGGAAGGCGTTTCGGCGGCCGAGGTCATCATGACCCAGCTCCACGCCGGCGGTAAGTTCGAAAATACGTCGGACGATAATGCGTATAAGGTTTCGGGCGGTCTGCACGGCGTCGGCGTCTCGGTGGTCAATGCGCTGTCCGAATGGCTCGATCTGACGATCTGGCGCGACGAGACCGAGCATTACATGCGCTTCGCCTTCGGCGATGCGGTGGCACCGCTCACGGTGGTCGGCCCCGCCCCCGGCAAAAAGGGAACCAAGGTCACCTTCTTCCCCTCGCCCGCCACCTTCAAGATCACCGAATTCGATTTCGACAAGCTCGAGCATCGCTACCGCGAACTCGCCTTCCTCAATTCGGGCGTGCGGCTCTATCTCAACGACGCGCGCCATGCCGATCTGAAGACGGTCGAACTATATTATGAGGGCGGCATCGCCGCGTTCGTGAAATATCTCGATCGCAACAAAATTCCGCTGATGCCCGAGCCGGTCGCGATTTCGGGTACGCGCGATGACGTGACGATCGACGTCGCGCTCGAATGGAACGACTCCTATTACGAGAACGTCCTCGCTTTCACCAACAACATCCCGCAGCGCGACGGCGGCACGCACATGGCGGCGTTCCGCGCGGCGATGACGCGCACGCTCAACAATTATGCCGAGAAGTCGGGCATGTTGAAGAAGGAAAAGGTCACGCTGACCGGCGACGACATGCGCGAGGGTTTGACCGCGATCGTCTCGGTCAAGCTGCCCGATCCCAAGTTCAGCAGCCAGACCAAGGACAAGCTGGTCTCGTCCGAAGTGCGCCAGCCGCTCGAAAGCCTGATGGCCGACAAGCTCGCCGAATGGCTTGAGGAAAACCCCGCGCACGGCAAATCGATCATCCTCAAGATCATCGACGCTGCCGCCGCGCGCGAAGCCGCCAAGAAGGCGCGCGAACTGACCCGGCGCAAGGGCGTGATGGATATCGCCTCACTCCCCGGCAAGCTCGCCGATTGCCAGGAACGCGACCCCGCCAAGTCCGAACTGTTCCTGGTCGAGGGGGATTCGGCCGGCGGCTCGGCCAAGCAGGGCCGCGATCGCCATTTTCAGGCGATCCTGCCGTTGCGCGGCAAGATCCTCAACGTCGAGCGGGCGCGCTTCGACCGGATGCTGTCGTCAAAGGAAATCGGCACGCTCATTCAGGCCATGGGCACTGGCATTGGCCGCGACGACTTCAAGATCGAAAAACTGCGCTACCACAAGATCGTCATCATGACCGACGCAGACGTCGACGGCGCGCATATCCGCACGCTGTTGCTGACCTTTTTCTACCGTCAGATGCCGGAGATCATTACCAACGGGCATCTCTACATCGCGCAGCCGCCGCTCTACAAAGCGACGCGCGGACGCTCGGAAGTGTATCTCAAGGACGATAGCGCGCTCGACGAATATCTGGTCGAGGCGGGCGTTGCCGGTACCGTGCTCGAAGGCGTTCAGGGCGGGACGCGGTCGGGCCAGGATCTGCGGATGCTGGTTGACCATGCGCGGCGGATGCGGACGCTGATGCGCTATATCCCGCGGCGCTACGATCCGACGATCGTCGAAGCGCTGGCAATGGGCGGCGCGCTCGATCCGGCGCTCGATCTTGCGGCCCGCCGCGACGTCGTGGTGCAGGTCGTGCGCGGGCTCGATGCCGGTGACCCCGAGGCACGCTGGTCGGCGCGGCTGGCCGAGGATGGCGGCTTCCATGTCGAGCGCGTGTGGCGCGGCGTGACCGATCATCACATCATCGAAGGTGCGTTCCTCGGCTCGGCCGAAGCGCGCAAACTGCACGGCCTCGCGGTCGAGCAGGGCGAAGCCTATGAACAGACCGCGCGGATCGTCTCATCCAAGGCAGCGGCGGCGGCGCAGGCCGAGGTCGATGCCGCCGAGGATGCAGCGGCCGCGACCGAGGCACCGGCCCAGGCCCCCGTGGCGACCGCCGCAAAAGGGTCGACGATGGTCGCGCGCCCGTCGCAATTGCTCGACGCGATCCTCGCCGCCGGCCGCAAGGGCCTGTCGATCCAGCGCTACAAGGGTCTTGGCGAAATGAACGCCGAACAATTGTGGGAGACGACGCTCGATCCGCAAGCGCGCTCGATGCTCCGCGTCGAGATCGAGCAAGCCGATGTGGCGGACGAAATCTTCACGCGGCTGATGGGCGATGTGGTCGAGCCACGCCGCGAATTCATTCAGGAGAATGCGCTAAGCGTCGCCAATCTCGACGTCTGACGCGCCAAGGTGAGGGAGAGGGCATGATGCGTGGATTTCTGACGGGTGCGGCAGCCGCCGCGTTGATCGCAACCGCCGCCGTTGCGGCCAGCGTTCCGGCCTCCAAGCATAGCGCCAAGGAAACCGCGCGTGCGGTGGCGGCGGGCCTCGCCAACCCGGCGCGCGCCGAACAGGCGGGCGACGATGCCCGGCGCAAGGCCGCCGAAGTCCTCGCTTTTTCGGGCGTCGGCCCCGGCGACGAAGTGCTCGATTTCTTCCCCGGCGGCGGATATTGGACGCGGATCTTCGCCGGCGTGGTCGGCAAGACCGGCCATGTCTATGCAATCTGGCCGGCCGCTGGCGCCAAATATGCCACCAAGGCGCTTCCGGCGCTCGAAGCGCTGCATATCCCGAACGCCTCCGCCAGGGTGCTGGACGTAGGCATCCTCGCGGCGCCGGAGCCGGTCGATATCGTCTGGACCGTGCAGAACTATCACGACGTCAACAATTTCGGTGGTGAGGCAGCGATCGATGCGTTCAACGCCGCCGTCCTCAAATCGCTGAAGCCGGGCGGCACCTATATCGTGATCGACCATGCCGACCCCGGCACCGGGCTTGCGAGCACGGCAACGACGCATCGGATCGATCCGGCCACCGCCAAGGCCGAGGTCGCCAAGGCCGGCTTCGAATTCGTCGGCGAAAGCGATGTGCTGCGCAACCCCGCTGACGACCATAAGGCCAATGTGTTCGATCCCGCGATCCGCGGCCATACCGACCAGTTTGTCTATAAATTCCGCAAGCCCCGCTAAGCGTACACCTTAACCGAGGGCCGCGCGCAGCGTCGCGCGGACCCCGGATCGCGCGCCGGGGCTCCCGGTGTTATATTCGACGTTCGTCTGCAGGCTCTGCGCCATCGCGCGGATCAGCTTGGTGCCGACACCGGTGCCGCGCGCGGGCGCATCCGCCACCATGCCGACCCCATCATCCTCGACCGCGAGCCGAAAATGCGCATCGCCTTCGTCGATCAGCGACACGCGGACCTCTCCGCCCCCGCGCTTTTCCCCGTCACTGGGATAGGCGTATTTGCACGCATTGCTGACCAATTCGGTGACGATCACGCCAAGCGAGACGGCGCGGTCGGTCGACAGCCGGATCGGGTCGGCGGCGAGCGACAGCCTACGCGGGGCGGCCGGCGTCGACCAGGTCTCGCCCAATTCCTCGACCAGCGCGCCGAGATACTCGCGCATATCGACCTGTTCGACATCGTTGCTGGTGTAGAGTCGGCGATGCACTTGCGCGATCGCGGCGATGCGGCGCTGCGTATCCTCAAGCGCGAGCCGCGCTTCGGCATTGTCGAGCGCGGTGGCTTGCATCCGGACCATCGCCGAGACGATCTGCAAACTGTTGGCGACGCGGTGGTTGACCTCGCTCAGCAGCGCCTCAAGCCGGGCATTGCTCGCACGCAACTGTTCCTCGGCAGCGATCTTGTCGCGTTCCAGCGCGCTGCGCGTGAGCACCAGCGCGAACGCGCTGGCGAGCAAATCGAAAAAGTCACTGCCAACGGTCTTGACGACATAGTCCGCGGCACCAGCCTTCAACGCCGCAACCGCGACCTTTCCCTCCTCGGATCCAGTGACATACACGACCGGCGGTGCCGCAGGCAGCGCGCGTAAGTGCCGCAACGTCTCCAGCCCATCCATGCCCGGCATATAATGGTCGACCACGATCAGATCGAACGCGCGCGCGCTGGCTAGCGCAACGCCCTCCGCCCCGCTTTCGGCAACCGTCACGTCAAAACCATGCCGCGCGAGCGTGCGCGCCGCCAGACGCCGGAGACCGGCGTCATCGTCGATATAGAGAACCGTGGTCACGCCGACGCTTACCCCTCTGGTTCCATGTCCGGCACCTGAATGACCGACAGAAACAGGCCAAGCTGCCGGATCGCCTGCGCGAAACTCTCATAATTGACCGGCTTGGTGATGTAGACGTTGCAGCCGAGATCGTAGCAACGCTGAATTTCGACCTTGTCGTCGGTGGTCGTCAGCACCACCACCGGCGTCCGGCGCAGCGGCCCGTCGGTCGCCTTGATCTTCGCCAGAATGTCGGTGCCGCTCATGTCGGGCAGGTTGAGATCGAGCAGCACCAGCGCCGGGCCATTGCGCTGCGGACCGTCGGCTGCGTTGAACAGATAGTCGAGCGCGCTCGTGCCGTCGGTGAAATGCGTGATCGTGTTGCTGATGCCGGCGCGGCGGATGTTCTTCTCGATCAGCCGGGCATGGCCCTCATCGTCCTCGATCATCACGATGCTGACGGTCTTGTGGTCGGTCATGGTGCTTTCCCCGAGGTCGCTAGGACGGTTGCGTCGGTCAAGGTGACCGGCAGCGTCAGGCGGAATGTCGCACCTTGGCCGAGTTCCGACGCCACGTCGATCACCCCGCCCAGCCGGTACGCGAGCGTGCGGACATGCGCGAGCCCGATCCCCTCACCCGGCTGATCCTGATTGCCCGATCGGCGGAACAGGTCGAACACACGGCTGTGGTCGCTCGGCGCGATACCGCGGCCATTGTCTTCGATCTCGAACGTCACGCGGGACCCAGCGCACTTGCCGCGCACCACGATCTGTCCGACGCGCTTGGGATCGAGATATTTGACCGCATTCTCGATCAGATTCGAAAAAATCTGTTCGGTCGCCAGCCGGTCGCTGACGATCGTCGGAAGCGGGCGTTCGACGCTCACCGACGCGCCACGCTGGGCAAGCTGCTGGGTCAAGCTCGCGGTGATCCCGTCGATCATCGCCGCCATGTCAAGCGGCTCGGGCGTGATGACGCGGCGCCCTTCGCGCGACAGCTTGAGGATCGCGTTGATCAACCGATCCATTTTCTGCGTCGAGCTGCGGATAAAGCCGATCGCCTCGGGCAAATCCTCGCGCACCGCAAGCCGCGCTTCCGCGCTGACGATTTCGGGGGCATGCGCCTCGGCGCGGTCGATCAGCGCGCCCAGCGCGACGGTTGCACCCTCCAATTCGGCGGTGAAGCCCATCACATTGACCAATGGGCTGCGCAGATCGTGGCTGACGATATAGGCGAAGCGCTGGATTTCGTCATTGGCGCGCGTCAAATCAGCGGTGCGTTCGGCAACTTGCTCCTCGAGCGTATCGGCGAAATCGCGCACCTTGTCGCGCGACGTGGCCAAATCGCGGGTATAGCGCAGGACGGTCGCCAGCGTGACCGCCGCCACCAGCACGAGCAACAGCCCGGCAATGGCGAGCGTGCTGTAGAACACCTGCACGCTTGCGCGCTGTTCGGCATTGCGGATCGCGAGCAAGCGCTGTTCCTCGGCCGCCATCGCGCCGGCGAGCGTCCGCACCGCGCGCATCCGGCGCGCGCTGGTCTCGGCCTCGAACAAGCCGAGCGCCGCGGCACGATCGCCGCGCAGCGCCACCGCGATCGAGCGTTCGCGCTGCCGCCCCAGATCGTCGGTCAGCGCACGCAGCTTCGTCAGATTGGCTTGCTGCAGCGGATTGTCGCGGGTCAGCGTGGCGATGCGCGCGATCAGCCTCGGCAAGTCGGCCATCGCGGTACGATAGGTGTCGAGATAGATCTGCTCACCGGTCAGCAGGAAGCCGCGGCGCGTCGTTTCGCTTTGCTCGATCGCGATCCGCGCCCGGTCGATCGCGAGCTCAACCTCATAGGTATGGTTGACGTCGCGCGTATGCGCTTCATTGCTGGCGGTCGACCAGGCAGCGGCAATCCCGGCGGCGACCAGCGCGGCGAACCCGAGCGCCATTGCGGCGACGAGGAACCGCCCCATCCGTCCTTCGGTGACGCCGAAACCCAAGACCATGCGCTGCGCCATTGCGAGCACCCTTACGCAGCGGCACCGCTATTGACCAGCCGCGCCATCTTGATTTCGATCAAGCAGTTAGCGGACCTCAATCGCGCGAAGAATTCCCGCGTCGCGCGCGCTCCGTCTCGGCGGTGAAACGGACATCCTCGTCACGGTCGCCGAGCATGATGGCGAGCGAGTCGTCGCTAATCTCGCACCAGTCCTTGCCGCGATCGGGACCGGGGCGGATCACGCGCGGGAGCAAGCCGGGCAGGCGCGACCATTCCAGCAATTGCTCCAGCCCGACCGCATTGAGCGCGTCGCGCAAGTGGAAAGCCGTGACATAAGCATCGGGAAAGGCGCGATGCGCCGGCAAACCGCGCTCATGCTCCAGCCCCACGGGCTTGCGCCAATAGCGCAGCATCTGGTTGGAGAAAGCCGGCGTATCGGGCCATAGCCGCAGCGCGCACTTCCACGTGCAGATCCACGGTGCATCGCGCGTCAGCGCCGGGCTGCAAAACTTCTCCTCATAGAGCGAGCGGTGCGCGGCGAGCGCAACGCGCCTGGGATAGGGATCGAGCACGCCGCGCGCGACATCGTGCCACAGCGGCGCGTCGGCGACCTGTTCGTCGAGAATGTGGTGGATCGTTTGCGTTAGCGGCGGGATCGGCCGCCCCGGATTGACGAGCCGCGACCCACCTTCGCCGTGAATCTCCCAGCGGCCATCCGCGCCGAGTGCCACATCCTGCCACCCGATTTCGCACACGCCGTGCAGCGGCGGCGCTTCGCCGGTCGTCTCAAGGTCGATGACGCGGATGATCTGGGGGGCGGGGGGGGGCATGTCGCCTAGGTGGCGTGTTCTTGGGGCGATTGCGAGGAAAGAAGACGCTCTCGCTGAGGCGGGGAGGCGCGCAGAGCAGAAGATTGTCTCACACAAAGACACTAAGACACAAAGGCGCGAAGCGCGTTCAAACACCGGTGCCTGACCGGAAGAAACCG
>NZ_JBBATX010000047.1:15912-19927 GCF_040398505.1 Sphingomonas sp.
CACAAAGGCGCGAAGCGCGTTCAAACACCGGTGCCTGACCGGAAGAAACCGAAATGCCGCTTCGCGGACTCCTTCGTCGTGCCTTTGCGTCTTTGTGTGAAAATCGTCTTCGTCGCTCCGCGTCCTCTACGCCTCCGCGCGAACCAAAATCTTCTCAGTGCGCCGCTTGCTCCCCGCGCACCAAGCCGCTCTGCGCAAGCTGATCGTCGATCATCGCCAGCAACCGGTCGAGCCCGGCCTGATCGCGCGCCTCGGCGCGTGCGACCAGCACGTCCTGTGTGTTCGACGCGCGCAGCAGCCACCAGCCATCGGGCGTGTTGACGCGCGCACCGTCGGTGCGGTTGACGTCGGCCCCCGCCGCTTCGAGCCGTTCGAGCACTTCCTCGACCACCGCGAACTTGCGGCTTTCATCGACC
The DNA here is from genome assembly GCF_040398505.1 of Sphingomonas sp. Taxonomy (GTDB): domain Bacteria; phylum Pseudomonadota; class Alphaproteobacteria; order Sphingomonadales; family Sphingomonadaceae; genus Sphingomonas. The sequence continues at coordinate 16,329 of NZ_JBBATX010000047.1, forward strand.
TGGAAGCGCATCTCCGGCGTGTTGACCAAAGCCGGCATCGCGCCGCGCAAGTCCGTGATCGACTTCCCGATCATATGCGCCGCGCGGATCAACCGGACGGCGGCGTAATGCGCGTCGTCAAAGCCGTAAAATTCGTGCGCGAAGAAGATGTGGCCGCTCATTTCGCCGGCGAGCGGGCTGTCGGTCTCGCGCATCTTCATCTTGATCAGCGAATGCCCGGTCTTCCACATCAACGGCTCGCCGCCGAGTTCACGCACGCGGTCGAACAGCATCTGGCTGGCCTTCACGTCGGCGATAATCGTCGCGCCGGGCAATTCCTTCAACACAGGTTCCGCCAAAATGGACAGAATCTGATCGCCCCAGATGACACGGCCTTGCCCGTCGATTGCGCCGATCCGGTCGCCATCGCCGTCAAAAGCCAATCCGAAATCGAGCTGCTTCTCCGCGACCAGCGCCTTCAGATCGGCGAGGTTCTTTTCCTCGGTGGGATCGGGATGATGGTTGGGAAAATTGCCGTCGACATCGGTGAAAAGCAAATGATGCTCACCCGGCAGGAGCTTGACCAGCTTCTCGATGATCGGGCCCGACACGCCATTGCCCGCGTCCCAGCCGATCTTGTAGCTGCCACCGGCATAGCCCGCGACGAGCCGGTTGACGTAATCGTCCTCGATATCGGCGGTCGAAACGGTGCCGCGATCTTCGGCTTCCGTCGTCTCCCAATCGCCGTCCGCTGCCATGCGGCCGAGCTCCTGAATATCGGCCCCGAAAAACGGCTTGTGCTGCAGCACCATCTTGAAGCCGTTATACTCGGCGGGATTATGGCTGCCGGTTATCTCGATGCCGCCATCCACCTCTAGCGTGGCTTCGGCATAATAGAGCATCGGCGTCGGCCCCATGCCGATCCGCACAACATCAACGCCGACCGCCGTCAGCCCGCCGATCAGCGCCGTCTCAAGCTCGGGCGAGGACAACCGTCCGTCATAGCCGACCGCGACGCGGGTGCCGCCCGCGCGCCGTACGCGCGTACCGAAGCCGCGCCCGATCGCATCGGCATCCGCCGCGCCCAGCGTCTTGCCGACGATTCCGCGAATGTCATATTCGCGCAACGATGTGGGGTTGAACATGTGCGTCATCTGATCGGCTCCCTCGATAGTCGGTCCATGCCCAATCGGTGAGCAATGCGAAAGTTCAATGACGGCTCAAAATCTCATGCGGCGGCAAAGACTAACGCCGCAGCAGCACGTCGCGCGCGGCATTGATCCGGCGCGTCAGATCGGCCGATCCGCCTTTGTCGGGATGGACGGCGGACACCAGCCGCCGGTGCGCCGCGCGGATCGCAGCGGCATCGGCCGCGGCATCGACGCCGAGCACCGCACGTGCCTCGGCTTCATCCAGCCGCAGCGCCAGCTTGGGCCGCGGTCGCAGCACCAGCCAGACGCCGAGCAACACGGCCGCGATAAACAGCACTTTTGCCATCAGGCGAACAGCGGCAGAACGGGTTCGGGGAGCGCCAGCGCGCCCATCATTTCGCGCAATTCCTGGCGCGCGGCGACATGCGCCAGGCCCATCGAGCCGAATTCGCCCGAATCGAGCATCGTCAGCCCGGCCGGAAACATTTCGCGGTAAATCACGCGCTCGCCCAGGCCAGGAACGATCCGGAACCCGACGCGCTTGGCGAGTTGATCGAGCGCTTCCGACACGCGGCGCATGTTGCGCGCCTCGATATGCTGGACGCGGTTGCGCAACACCACCCAGTCGATCGTCGAGCCATCGGCCTTGGCGCGGACCTTGCGCGCTTCCCAGATCAATTCGGCATAGAAGCTCGGGCGCGTGACCTTATAGGTTACCGGATCAACTTGTCCGATCAGGTCGAAATCGACAAAGCTGTCGTTCATCGGTGTCACCAGCGTATCGGCACGGCTCGCCGCCATCCGCGCGAAGCGGTCGTCGCGGCCCGGCGTGTCAATCACGAGGAAGTCGGCATCGGTAGCGAGCGACTCCATGCTCTCGGTGAAACGTGCCAGACTCTCGCCATCATGCGTGGCGTGGCGCGGGGTCGGCAGCGTGCGCCCGGTGCGCTTTACCGTCTCCGCGCGATTGTCGAAATAGCGCCCCATCGTGCGTTGGCGGTGGTCGAGATCGAAGGCGGACACCTTCGCGCCGCGGGTCGCAAGCGCGATGGCGACGTGCACGGCGGTGGTGGATTTGCCGGTGCCGCCTTTTTCATTGGCGAAGACGATAATGTGTGGCTTTCGCGCAGCAGTCGCCAACGTGGTCGCTTCCCGTCTTGTTCGGTTTGATTGCGCCTCATAGAAGACGCGCCCCCATCCTTATCGAAGGCCCTACGCCTGTGCAAACCATCCGTACCCTCGAAGCGCTCCGTTCCGGGATTGCCGACTTTCGCGAAAGTGGTGCGGAGATCGCACTGGTGCCGACGATGGGCGCGCTGCACGTCGGCCACATCGCGCTGATCGAGGCGGCGAAGCGGCCCGGGCGCAAAGTGGTCGCCTCGATCTTCGTCAACCCCAAACAGTTTGGCGCGAACGAAGACCTGTCACGCTATCCGCGCAAGGAAACCGCCGATCTGGCGATGCTGAAGGCGGCGGGGTGCGATCTCGTCTGGCTGCCGCCGGTCGAGATCATGTATCCCGACGGTTTCGCCACCGCTATTTCGGTGTCGGGGGTCAGCGACGGGCTCGACGGCGCGGCCCGGCCCGGACATTTCGACGGGGTCGCCACCGTGGTGGCAAAGCTGTTCAATCAGGTCCGGCCCGATCTGGCGCTGTTCGGCGAGAAGGATTTCCAGCAGCTCGCCGTGATCCGGCGGATGGTCGCCGATCTCGATTTCGGGATCGAGATTCAGGGCGTACCGACGCAGCGCGACGATGACGGGCTCGCTTTGTCCTCGCGCAACGTCTATCTCGACGACGCACAGCGTACAGCGGCGGTGGCCTTGCCGCGCGCGCTCGGCGTGGCGGCGAAGGCAATTGCGCGCGGCGATGACGCGGACGCGGCGCTCGGTACGGCGCGCGATGCGCTGGCGTCAGCCGGGTTCACGGTCGATTATGTCGCGCTGGTCGATGCCGAAACGCTGGCCCCGGCAAGCGATCCCGGCCGCGCGCGGCGCTTGCTCGCGGCGGCGAAACTCGGCGCCACCCGCCTGATCGACAACCTCGCCATTCCACCTGCGGAAGATGCCTAATTCGGCGTTAACCTTTCATTGACCCTTCCGCGCCACAGTACCGTCAAGCGGAATGGTTAACGAGGGTTGAGAGCATGGGCACGAGCCTGAAGAATGCGCGGTTCCTGATCGAAAGTCGGCTTGCCGATGCGGCACGCGGCGATGCCGATGCGTGCTACGATCTCGGCATGGTCTATTCGAGCGGGGCCGCCGGAATGGGCATCGACCTGATCGAGGCGCATAAATGGTTCAACCTCGCCGCGGTCGCCGGCAGCGAAGCCGCCAAGGATTGCCGCCGCGACATCGCCGAGGATATGAGCGCGCGCGAGATCGCGACGGCACAGGCTGCCGCGCGCGCCTTCCTTGTCAGCACACAGCGTCGCGCGGCCTGACTCGACGCTTGGCTACCTAAGGCTTA
>NZ_JBBATX010000048.1:0-19742 GCF_040398505.1 Sphingomonas sp.
GCGATCCAGCAAAGCGGGGACGGCCCGCGCCCGCCGTCTCCGCGCGGTCCAGCACCACGTCAGATCGACCGCCAGATCATCCAGCCCGCCAAGCAGAAAGCCAATGGCGGCGAACAGCATCGTCTCGTGCGTGAGCGCATCGAGCGCCGCCAAAGCCCAATCTGCCCCCACCGGACGCGCTCCCCTCGACCGCTCCCCCGAGTCGATCTAAACAGTCTTTACCATCCGTGGCGATCGGGCAAATCTGCGACGAAATACTCCATTCGTCGCTATACTGGCACGGTTCATCGCGGTATAAGGCTAAAACCGACGCTCCCGGGAGGGCATGATGAAGCTGGCGTACCGATTCGCATTGCTTGCCCTTGCCATCGCACCGATCGCCGCCTTCGGCGATTCGAGCCCCCAAGTCGTCCTTGCCACGCCCGGTATTGGGGACGGCGCGATCGAACGTTTCACGACGCGCTTCAACCAGCCAATGGTCCCGCTCGGCGATCCGCGCGCAGCATCGCCGTTCGACGTCAGCTGCGACGTCGGCGGACAGGGTCGCTGGGTCGATCCGCAGACCTTCGTCTATGATTTCGCCAGCGGCTTGCCCGGCGGCACGGTGTGCAAATTCAAACTGCGCGACGGGTTGAAGAGCGTCAGCGGCTATGCCGCGACCGGACAGCGCGAATTCACCGTCGATGCCGGCGGCCCGGTCGCGCGCGCGGTTCTGCCCGGCGAGGAGTCGAGCGAAATCGAGGAAGATCAGGTCTTCCTCGTCGCGGCCAATCTCCCCGCCACTCCGGCCTCGGTCGCGGCCAACGCTTATTGCGCGGTCAAGGGGATTGGCGAGAAGATCCCGGTCGATGTGCTTAGCGCCGATCTGCCGGGGAAGATCCTCGGCGAACTCGGCACCGACAGCTGGAGCGTGCGCAGCTTCCTCGAAAGCGGCGGCTTGCCCGCGGCAATCCCCGCCCCCGCCGACCGCGCCAAGGCCTATGCCGGGGTGACTGCCCTCAAATGCCGCCGCCCGTTGCCGCCCGGCACCGACATGGCGCTGGTGTGGGGCGCGAACATTGCAGGCGCAGGCGGCAAGACCGCAGGCACCGACCAGCGCTTCGATTACACCGTGCGCCAGCCCTTCACCGCCAAGTTCGAATGCAGCCGCGTCAATGCCGCCGCGGGCTGCAACCCGGTCGAAAAGGCGTGGGTGCGCTTCTCCGCGCCGATCGCTACCGAGCTCGCCAAGCAAATCCGCATCCAGACCGCCGACGGCAAGCTGCTGACCCCGACGATCCTCGACCAGGAAAACGACGCGCGGGGTGATGCCAAGACCAACGCCACTGTTTCCGCGGTCGGCTTCAAGGCTCCACTGCCCGAGGCGCAGACCGGCAAGCTCACACTGCCTGCGGACGTGAAGGACGAAAGCGGGCGGCCGCTGTCCAACGCTGCGCGCTTCCCGCTCGATGTTCGCTTCGGCGCCGCGCCGCCGCTGGTGAAGTTCGCCGCGAGCTTCGGCATTCTCGAAGCGAAGCAGGGTGGCGTGCTGCCGGTGACGGTGCGCAACGTCGAACCGGCGCTGCAGGGCCAGAACCTCACGATCGCCGGCCAAGCGTTCCGCGTCGATGCCACCGACGGCAAGATCGCCGACTGGCTGCGCATCGTCGACAAGGCCGGGCAGAATGACAGCCATGAGGAAAAGCGCGGCAAGGAATCGGTGACGATCAACGATACCGGCGCGACTTCGATCCTCGGCAAACAGGGTGCCGCGTTCAGGGTCGGGCTGCCCGGCAAGGGCAAGGATTTCGAAGTCGTCGGGATGCCGCTCGGCGGCGGCAAGCCCGGCTTCTACGTCGTCGAACTGGCGAGTCCGGTGCTCGGCCAAGCGCTGCTCGGGCGCAAAGCGCCGCGCTATGTCGCCGCCGCCGCGCTCGTCACCAACATGGCGGTGCATTTCAAATGGGGCCGCGAGAAGAGCCTCGCCTGGGTGACGGCGCTCGATACCGGCAAGCCCGTCGCAGGCGCGGCGGTGCGCATCACCGACAGCTGCACCGGCGCAAGCCTCGCGCACGGCACGACCGACAAGAGCGGCGCGGTCTATGCGCCCCCCGGCCTGCCCGCGCCCGAAACCTATGGCGATTGCAAATATGGTCAAGCGCCGCTGATGATCTCGGCACGCGTCGGCGACGATTTCAGCTTCACGCTGACCGAATGGGGCGAAGGCATCCGCCCCTACGATTTCGACTTGCCCTATGGCTACTCGGCGCGCGGCGAGACGCTCCATACCGTGTTCGACACCGCGCTGATCCGCCAGGGCGAGACGGTGCATATGAAGCACATCCTGCGCATCTCGGTCGGCGCAGGGTTCGGTCTGGCCCCGGCGGTCAGCGGCACGCTCCGGCTACAGCATCGCGGATCCGACACGCAATTCGATCTGCCGCTCAGCATCGATGCGAACGGCATCGGCAGCAATGAATGGACCGCACCGGCCGGCGCGCCGATGGGCGATTACGATCTCTCGGTGATCGCGGGCGATCGCCGGATCGAGACCGGGCAAAGCTTCAAGGTCGACGAATTCAAGCTGCCGACGATGCGCGCGAGCGTGACCGGGCCGAAGGAAGCGGTAATCCGCCCGACGACGCTGCCGCTCGACCTGTTCGTAGGGTATCTCTCGGGCGGGGGTGCGTCGAACCTCGCGGTCGATCTGCGCGTCGGCTATTTCGGGCATGATTCTACGCCCGACGGCTATGACGGCTATAGCTTTGGCGGCAAGGCGATCGCCGAGGGGACGCGCGCGCTCAACGGCGATGGCGAAGAGGAGCAGACCCCGCTGCCGCCGACGCAAATGCTGCCCGCGACTTTGGGCGGCGACGGCACCGCGAAGCAGACGCTGAGCATCCCGCGAAGCCTCGATGGCACGACCGACATGCTGGTCGAGATGGATTATCAGGATGCCAATGGCGAAGTGCTGACCGCCTCCAGGCGCATCCCGATCTATGCCAGCGGCGTGCAATTGGGGGTTAAGACCGATGGCTGGCTGATGAAGCAGGACGATCTGCGGCTGCGCTTTGTCGCGCTCGATACCAATGGCAAGCCGATCGCCAATCAAGCGATCTCGGTCGCGCTCTACAGCCGCCAGATCCTCACCGCGCGGCGGCGGCTGATCGGCGGCTTCTATGCGTATGACAATCGCATGAAGACGACCAAGCTCGCGCAGACCTGCTCGGCCACGACCGATGCGCAGGGGCTGGCAACCTGCAAGCTCGACCCCGGCATTTCGGGCGAAGTCTATGCGGTGGCGACGACCAAGGACGCCAACGGCAACGAAGCGCGCGCGACGCAAAGCGTGTGGCTGGCGGGCAAGGACGATTGGTGGTTCGGCGGCGACAATGGCGACCGCATGGACGTGATCGCCGAGCAGCAATCGTACAAAGCCGGCGACACCGCGCGCTTCCAGGTGCGGATGCCGTTCCGTCAGGCGACCGCTTTGGTCACGGTCGAACGCGAGGGCGTGCTGGCGTCGTACGTCACCGAACTCAGCGGCACCGATCCGGTGGTCGAGGTCAAGATGCCGGGGTCTTACGCACCCGACGTGTTCGTCTCGGTCATGGTCGTGCGCGGGCGCACCGAAAACGGTTTCTGGACGTGGCTGCACGGCGTCGCGCGCAGCGTCGGCCTCGCGAGCGATCCGCCCGAGGGGCAGGAGCCAACCGCTTTGGTCGATCTCGCCAAGCCGAGCTACCGCATCGGCATCGCCAAGGTAAAGGTCGGCTGGGAAGCGCATCAGTTGAATGTCGCGATCAAGGTCGACCGCGCGCGCTATGCCGCGCGCGACGTGGCGCAAGTCGATGTGGCGGTGAAGACGCCCGACGGGAAACCCGCGCGTAGCGCCGATCTCGCCTTTGCCGCGGTCGACGAAGCGCTGTTGCAGCTCGCGCCCAACGATAGCTGGGACGTGCTGACCGCGCTCATGGGCGAGCGGCCCTTGTCGGTCATCACTTCGACCGCGCAGACGCAAGTCGTCGGCAAGCGGCATTATGGCAAGAAAGCCGTCGAAATCGGCGGTGACGGCGGTGGTGCGGCCGACGGATCGGGCCTCAACCGCGAGAATTTCAAACCCGTCATCCTGTGGCAGGGCCATGTCGCGCTCGATGCCAATGGCCATGCGCGCATTCCGGTCGCTTTGTCCGACGCGCTGACCTCGTTCAAGCTCGTCGCGATCGCCACCGATGGCGCGCAGCTCTACGGCACCGGCATGGCAAGCGTGCGCACCGCGCAGGATCTGTCGATCTTTGCCGGACTGCCGCCGGTGGTGCGAACCGGCGATTTCTATGCCGCCGGCTTCACGCTGCGCAACGGATCGGACAAGCCGATGACGGTGACCGCGCAGGTCGACGTCACCCCGGCGATTGCACAAGGCAAGCCGCTGACCGTCACGATCCCGGCGGGCGGCGCGGTGCCGGTCGCGTGGAATCTGACCGCGCCCGCCAATCTCGCGTCGCTACGCTGGCACGTCAGCGCCAAGTCTTCGGACGGCAAGGCGGTCGATCAGATCACCACCGATCAGTCGGTCCAGCCGCTCTACCCGGTCGAAGTCTGGGCGGGCACGCTGGCGCGCATCGGCGCCGACACGTCGATCCCGATCCAGCCGCCAATGGGGGCGATTGCGGGCCGCGGGACGGTCGATATCCGGCTCGACGATACGCTCGCCCCGCCGCTCGAAGGGGTGCGCGCGTTCATGGCGGCCTACCCGTACGATTGCTTCGAACAGCGGCTGTCGCGCGCGGTTGCCTTGGGCGATGCCGCGCAGTGGCAAGCGCTTGCAGGCGAAATTCCGGCCTATCAGGCGGATGACGGGCTGCTGCGCTACTGGCCCTCGGGCAGTTTGACCGGATCGGAAGCGCTGACCGCGTATGTGCTGGCGATGACCGCGGATGCCGGGCTGACGATCCCTGAGGGGCCACGCGCGAAAATGATCGAGGGGCTCAAGGCCGTACTCGACGGGCGTTTGCGCCACGAGGACTATGGCGATGTCCGGCTCCAGCGCGTTTATGCCTTCAACGCATTGGCGCGCGCCAATGCGGCGACACCGGCGATGCTCGGGCAATTGAGCATGACGCCCAAGGAAATTCCGACCGCGTTGCTCGCCGATTATATCGTGTCGCTCGACCATCTCTCGGGTCTGGCCAACGGCCCGGCATTGAAGACGGCGGCGGCCGCCACGCTGCGCACGCGGCTGGTCTATGAAGGCACGCGGCTCGATCTGTCGGACAGCAGCAACCAGCCGTGGTGGCTGATGTCGTCGGGCGACGAAGCCTCGATCAAGGCGGTGATCGCCACGCTCGGTCGCCCCGGCTGGCAGGACGATGCGCCGAAGATGATGGTCGGCGTGGCGCTCCGCCAGAGCAAGGGTCGATGGGACACGACCACCGCCAATGCCTGGGGCACGATCGCGGCGAAGAAATTTGCGGCACTCTATCCGGCAAGCGCGATCGTGGGCGCGACCACGATGCGCCTTGGCGGGCAGACGATCAGCAAGGCGTGGCCGCTGGTGACGACGGCGCGCTCGGCGAGCTTCGCGCTGCCGACGATGCTGACCCCGCTCAAACTGTCGCACGCGGGCGCAGGGCCGTGGGCCAACGTCTCGGTCTCGGCCGCGGTGCCGCTGACCAAAGCACTGTTCGCTGGCTATGAGATGCAGCGCAATGTCGAGGTCGTGCAGGCGCGGACCAAGGGCGTGCTCACGCGCGGCGACGTCGTGCGCGTGACGATCACGGTCAAGGCGAGTGCCGAGCGCAATTGGGTGGTGATCAACGATCCGATCCCGGCGGGCGCGACGATCATCGGCGATCTGGGCGGGCAATCGCAGATCCTCAGCGGTCAGGCTTCTGCCGGGCCGGGCACCAAGTTCGAGGCGCGCGATGCCGATGGCAAGCTCTGGGACATTCAGGTCGGCGTGGTGCCCGCCTATGTCGAACGGCGGAATGATGCGTGGCGCGCTTATTATGGCTGGGTCCCGCGCGGGGCGTTCAGCGCGTCGTACATGCTGCGCTTGAACGGGGCCGGCCGCTTCAGCCTGCCGCCATCGCGGGTCGAGGCGATGTATTCGCCCGCGATCCGCGCGCAACTGCCGCTCGCGCCGGTCACCGTGGTGCAGCGTTAGTGTCTCTATCCACCCCGGCGAAGGCCGGGGCCCAGTAGCGGGCCGTTGAGTGATCGAACGCAGCGCTCTCTTCCGTCGTGCATCACAACTGGGCCCCGGCCTTCGCCGGGGTGGAGCTCGGTTGTGGGCGCGCTTTGAGACTCTGAACGTCAGAATAGGCGATGGCGCGGCCGCAGCGTGGGCAAAGCTCCGCACCCGCCAAGGCGCGGCCCTTTCCGCCCTCGCGCTCGCCATCCTCGCCTTTATCGCGATCGACTACGCCACGCTCCCCCCGCCGCTCCCCGCCTACGCGCACGTCCGCGCCGTCTGGCACCCGTCCGAAGCCTGGCTTTACGACCGAAACGGTGCGCTGATCGACAGCGCACGCGTCGATTTCACCGCGCGGCGGTTGGGGTGGACCCCGCTCGACCAAATCTCACCCGTCACCCGCAGCACGATCGTCGGGGTCGAGGACAAGCGCTTCTTCGCGCATGGCGGCGTCGATTGGCTCGCGCTGGCCGGCGTCGCGCGCGACAAGGCGCAGGGCGCGCGCGCGCGCGGCGCGAGCACGCTGTCGATGCAAGTCGCCGGCTTTCTCGCGCCCGATCTCGCCGCCCCCGGCAAGCGCCATGTCTGGGACAAACTCCGCCAGATGCGCGCCGCGTGGAGCCTCGAATCGGGCTGGTCGAAGGACCAGATCCTCGAGGCCTATCTCAATCTCGCCGGGTTCCGCGGCGAGGCGCAGGGGATCGGTGCGGCGGCACTCGGCCTGTTCGGCAAGACCCCCGATGCACTCGCGCGCGACGATGCGCTGCTGCTTGCCGCGCTCCTGCCCGATCCGCAGGCCGACCCCGCCGCGGTCGCGCGGCGTGCCTGTGCGGTCAGCCACGAGGCCGATTGCGCGCGCTTCGCGGGCGAGGCGGCGTCGATGCTCGGCCCGGCGCGCAGCCTGGCGCTCGACCCCGGCCTCGCGCCACATCTGTCGGATCGGTTGCTGACCAAACCGGGGCTCAAGATCACCACCACGCTCGATCGGAGGATCCAGACGCTCGCGATCGTCGCGCTCAAGCGGCAATTGCAGGGGCTAGGCGGCGCGCGCGCGCGCGACGGCGCGGCGATCGTGGTCGATAATGCGAGCGGCGACGTGCTCGCTTATGTCGGCGGCATCGGCGGGGCCTCGACCGCCGCTTCGGTCGACGGTGCGAACGCCTATCGGCAGGCGGGCTCGACGCTCAAGCCGTTCCTCTATGCGCAGGCGATCGAGCGCGGCTATCTTACCCCCGCCTCGATCCTCGATGATTCGCCGGTTCAGCTCGACACCGCTTCGGGCCTGTACGTGCCGCAAAATTACGATCGCGGGTTCAAGGGGCCAGTGTCGGCTCGCACCGCGCTCGCAGGATCGCTCAACGTCCCCGCCGTGCGCACGCTCCTGCTCGTCGGGGTCGATCCGTTCCGCGATCGCCTGTGGGACTCGGGCTATCGCGGGCTGGTCGAGGATGGTGCCTATTATGGTTATTCGCTCGCGCTGGGATCGGCCGAGGTCACGCTGCTCGAACAGGCGAACGCCTATCGCAGCCTCGCGCAAGGCGGGCGCTGGTCGCCCCTGCGGCTCACGCTGGACGCCCCGAGGGAAGCGGCGCGTGCCGTCACCACCCCGCAGGCGGCGTGGCTGGTGGCGGATATGATGGCCGACCCCAATGCCCGCGTCGCGACCTTCGGGCTCGACTCAGCGCTGCGCTTGCCGTTCTGGGCAGCGGTGAAGACCGGAACATCGAAAGCCATGCGCGACAATTGGTGCATCGGCTTCACGCAGAAATATACGGTCGCGGTGTGGGTCGGCAATCTCGAAGGCGATTCGATGCGCGCGGTGTCGGGCGCGAGCGGCGCGGCGCCGGTGTGGCGCGACATCATGCTCGCGCTCAACGCCACGGAACGCGGGAGCCCGCCACCGCGCCCCGCCGGGGTCGAGGCCAAGACGATCAGCTTTTCCGGCGCGATCGAACAACCGCGCACCGAATATTTTCTGACCGGCACGGGCCAGGCCCGAATCGCCTTCGCGCCGCCGGAATCGCGCCGCCCGCGCATCACCAATCCGGTGTCGGGCAGCGTCTATGCGATCGACCCCGACATCCCGCCCGACCGGCAGCGCCTGTCGGTCGATGTATCGGGGGCGGCGACCGCGCATCGGCTGTGGCTCGACAAGACCGACCTTGGCGCGGCCGATTCGGCACCGCAGATCATCGCCGCACCGGGCCTCCACCGCTTGCGCCTGATCGATGTCGCCGGGCACGTCGTCGATCAAGTGCTGTTCACGGTCCGCTGAAACGACCAGCGGCCGCGTTCCCCGAAAGGAACGCGGCCGCTGCCCGTGACGAATACTGACGCTTAGCGGTAGAAGCCGCGAACCACGTCGATCACGATGCCACGCCGCGTATCGACCAGGATCACGTCATTATAATGCCGGATCCACTGCTGACCATAAGCCGGGCGGCGCAGGTGATAGCGCCACGGATCGGCAATGATGTAGCGCGGGCCATAATAACCGCTCGAAATCCGCACACCGGTGCGGAACGCGTTATAGCGGAACGGCGCGTTCCAGCTGCCGCGCGCGTAGAAGCCGGGATTGCGATCGCGCCAGCCACGCCAGTCGTCGCGGCCATAAGCGCGGTTGCGGTCACGCACGTCTTCGCGCAGCTCCTCCCGGGCATCGCGGACGTCTTCGCGCTGATCGCGAATGTCGCGGCGATCGCCCGTACGGCGCGCATCGCGCAAGTCGCGCTGTTCGCCGCGAAGATCCTGCCGGTCGCGGCGCACTTCCGCGGTCGATTGGGCGCTTGCGGCAACAGGCATCAGCGTTGCCGCCATCACCGCGGTGACAATGAATTTTCGCATCATATCCTCCATCACTGGCCGACCAATGGGTCGGTCCATGTCGAAGCGTATGCCGCCTGCGCCCTGAACGGCACGCGAACGCGCGCGTCAGCTTGCCGTCAGGGTTGTATCAAAGTGTATCACGCGAAGACCGGGACCGCAGGTTAGGGCGCCCCGTCGCCGCCAGTATTGTTGTTGCCGCCGCCCTGACCGCCGCCCACCGCGCCGACCGTGCCGATATTGCCGAACAATTCATCAAAGAAGCTGCGCTTCTTGCCAAGCGTCGGCGTGGTCTTGTTCGATGGGCTGACCGAGGCGACCTGTTCCACCCCCGAACGCCGCACCGCCGAGACAACACCGCGTTCGTCGAAGCTGATCCGCAGCGTCACTTGCTCGCGCACGCGCGGATTATTGTACGCGAAATTGCGCGCGTCGCGCGAGATGTAATACCAGTCACCCTGGTTGAATTCAGAGGTGAAACTCGGCTTGCCGAGCACGGCGAGCACCGACTGGCGCGTATCGGTGCCCGCCTGGACCGAGTTCACAAGATCGGGATCGACGACATAGCCCTGGTGCGAGCGGAGCGGGACGCAGGCGCTCGCGCCCAGCCCAACCGCGGCGAGCAGGGCGACAGCCGTCATCTGGCGGACGGACTTCAGACGCATCGACACTCTCCGTTCAAGGCACGCAACCGTAACACGCGATTCTGGCCACGGCGCATTGCATCGCGGGCCGTCTGCCTCAATATGCCGGGAAACGCGGCCAAACAAGGGCGCGACCGTGATGCGGCGCTGATACGACGGGGACATTTGGATTTTGGGCTGGTTCGACAAACTTTTGGGCCGTGAGCGCGACGAGCTCGCCGTGGCATTGTATGACGGCGTGATCGCGACCGCGCGCGCGCCGCATTGGTATGAGGCAGGCGGCGTTCCCGATACGCTCGACGGGCGGTTCGACATGGTCGCGGCGATCCTGTCGCTGGTGCTGCTGCGACTCGAGGGCGATGCCAGCGCGGGCCCCGCAAGCGCGCGCCTGACCGAACGCTTCGTCACCGACATGGACGGGCAATTGCGCGAAAGCGGCATTGGCGACATCGGCGTCGGCAAACATATCGGCAAGATGATGGGGATGCTCGGCGGGCGGCTGGGCGCGTATCGCGACGGGCTAGCCAGTGGCGATCTCGGCACCGCACTGGGCCGCAACCTGTATCGCGGGGTGGTGCCGGACGCCGCAGCGCTCGCGCATACGCAAGCCGCATTGCTCGCCTTGCGCGATGCGCTTGCTGCGACGCCCGCCGCCGCTTTGATCGACGGGCGGATGCCGTGAGCGCACCCGAATTTTCGCGGATCGAGCGAATCGACACGATCGGTGCCGGTGCGCGCAGCCTTACGATCACCGCGACCGAAGCCGAGCGTGCGGCGCTGGCGACGCGCTTCGGCCTGCTCGCGGTCGATCGGCTCGAGGCGACCTTCGCGGTGCAGCGCGACGCCAGCGGAATCATCGCGCGCGGTCGCGTCGAGGCAGCGGTGGTTCAGGCCTGTTCGGTCACTGACGACCCGCTGCCTGGCACGATCTCCGAGGCAGTCGCGCTGCGCTTCGTGACCGAGCGCGAAGCGGCGGCAGAGGAAGAGGTCGAACTCGATAGCGACGCGCTCGACACGATGGCCTATGACGGAAACGGGGTCGATCTCGGCGAGGCGGCGGCTGAAACCATGGCGCTGGCGCTCGATCCCTTCCCGCGCGGGCCGAATGCCGCGGCGGCGCTGCGTGCGGCGGGCGTGATCAGCGAGGAAGAGGCAAAGCCGGCGGGCGCATTGGCCGGGCTGAAGAGCTTGCTGGGTAAGGATTAATCCGCGTCGGGCCCGAGCGTCGGATCGAGATCGCGCGGACGCACGAAGCGGGCGAGGCGCGCGGCCCCGGGTGCGAGATCGCGCCACGCCCCCTCGAACGTGATTTCGGCAATCGTCGCGGTCGGATATTTCGCCTCGAGCGCGACGCGTGGCGCTTCATCCGATTCGGGCACCAGCCACAAAGCGAGATCCTCAAGCCCCGGATTATGCCCGACCAGCAGGACATGCGTCGCCTCGGACGGCAGCTCCTGCACGACATCGAGCAACGTCACCGCCGACGCCAGATAGATGCGGCGATCCCACACCGGTGCCAGCGTACGGCCATAGCCAAGCTCGACTTGCGCCAGCGTTTCGACCACGCGCAGCGCGGGCGATGCCACGACGGAATCGAACACCGCGCCACCGCTGCGCAAATGGCCGCCGATCAGCACCGCTGCGCGTTTCCCCCGGCCATTGAGGCCGCGGTCGAAATCGCGCTGTGCCGGGTCGTCCCAATCCGATTTGGCATGACGGAGCAAAGTGAGCCTCTTCACGATTTGGTCTCCGTGTCCGCTGTCGCGCGCGCCTCATGCCCAATTTGCTCGGGCGAGGGAAGCGCCGACGCGCGCGCCACCGCTTCGTCGAGCGTTACGCGGCGGATCGGCACGCCGGGCGGGAACGCGCTGAGCAGCCGCGACGGCATCGCGGCGGAGAGCAATACGAACGCGCCATGATCGTCGGCGCGGCGGATCAGCCGCCCGAACGCCTGCGCGAGCCGCGCCCGAACGATGCGATCGTCATAGGCGCTGCCCCCGCCCGCCAGCCGCCGCGCGGCGTGGAGCACTGTCGGTTTGGGCCAGGGCACGCCCTCCAGCACGACCAGCCGCAGCGAGCGGCCCGGCACATCGACGCCGTCGCGCAAGGCATCGGTACCGAGCAGCGACGCCGCCGGATCGTCGCGGAAGATATCGACCAAAGTACCGGTGTCGATCGGATCGACATGCTGCGCGTAGAGCGGCAGTCCTTCCCGCGCGAGCCGGTCGGCGATCCGCGCATGGACCCCGCGCAAGCGCCGGATCGCGGTGAACAGCCCGAGCATCCCGCCGCCGCTCGCCACGCCAAGCCGCGCATAGGCATTGGCGAGCGCGCCCATGTCGCCGCGCTTGACGTCGGTGACGATCAGCACCTCGGCCTGCGTGCCATAATCGAACGGGGAGGCCGCCTCAAACCGGCTCGCGCCGCGCAGCAGATGGTTGGCCCCGGTGCGTGCCTCGGCCACGTCCCAGCCCCCCTGATCCGTCGCGCTCTGCGCGCCGCCGCCACGCAGCGTCGCCGAGGTGACGAGCACGCCATGCGCTTGCTTGAGCACCGTTTCGGCAAAGGGCCTGGTCGGATCGAGCCAGTGGCGATGCAGCCCGATATCATATTCGCGCCCCTCGACTCGGTCGACCGCAAGCCAGTCGACGAAATCGGGCGAGGCCGGGCCACCGATCCGCGCGAGCAGCGAAAGCCAGGCGGCAACCGTCTCGGCGCGCCATCCCAAAGAGGCGACCGCGCCCTCGATCCGGGCGCGCGCGGGGCCATCCATCCAGTCGGGGGCTTCATCGAGCACGGCCTCGAGCCGCCGCCCGAGCGCGACCAGCGGACGGACCAGCGCATCGAGCGCCTCCGCCGCCGGCCCCGCTGCCTCGATCAAGGCCGGATCGGGTTCGGCCAGCTCGGTTTCGAGACCGTAGCCAGCATCCCCTTCCGCCTCGGCGCGGGCATAGGTCAGCCCGCGCACGGCGGCGAGCAGCGCCTCAATCGGCCCGAACGGCGCGCCTTCGCCGATCCGTTGCAACCAGCCATCGCTGGCAAGCGCCTGCGCTGCCGCCACCGCATCGGCAATCGCACGACCGCCGCCTTCGTCATAGCTCGCGACATCCGACAGCCGTGCGGCGAGGCCCCGCCGCCGCCCCTGACCGCTTCTGGACCCGCCCGATTCGGGGCCGATCACCCAACGCCGCAGCTCGATCGTCTCGGTCCCCGTCAGCGCAGTCGAGAACATCGCGTCGGCGGCATCGAACAGATGATGCCCCTCGTCGAACACATAGCGCGTCGGCCGCGTCGCCGATTCGCGCCCGCGCGCGGCGTTGACCATCACGAGCGCGTGGTTGGCGATCACCAGATCGGCTTCCGCGCTCGCCCGCGCCGCGCGCTCGATGAAGCATTTGCGGTAATGCGGGCAGCCGGCATAGACGCACTCGCCGCGCCGGTCGGTCAGTGCGGTCGCGCCGTTGCGGCGGAACAAGGTCGTAAGCCAACCGGGCAAATCGCCCCCGACCATATCGCCATCCGCGCTATACGCCGCCCAGCGTGCGACGAGTTGCGCGAGCACGGCCGCGCGCCCGGCGAACCCGCCTTGCAGCGCATCCTCAAGGTTCAACAGGCACAGATAATTCTCGCGCCCCTTGCGCGTCACCACTTTCGCGCGGCGCACCGCCGGATCGGGGAAGAGCCGCGCGCTTTCCTGGCCCAATTGGCGTTGCAACGCCTTGGTAAAGGTCGACACCCACACCGCGCCATCGGCCTTCTCCGCCCAAAGCGAAGCGGGCGCGAGATAGCCGAGCGTCTTGCCGATCCCGGTCCCCGCCTCGGCCAGCACCATATTGGGCGCGCCCGCCGTCATGCGCGGGTCAAACGCCTCGCGCGCGGCTTGGGCATAGGCGCGCTGACCCTGGCGTTGCTCGGCGGCCGAGCCGGTGAGCGCGGCGAGGCGTGCCTGCGTCTCCTCGGGATCAAGCGTGACCGTACGCGGCGGCGGGCGGGGCGCGCCCTCGGACCATTCGGGCAGCTTCGAATAGAGCCAGCGTTCGGCGACCTCGGGCTTGCGCAGCCGCTGCGCCAGCACCGGCGCCCAGGTCCAGCGCAACCGGAACAAGGACTGCGCGGCGGTCCACGCGCCCTCGCGCTCGGGCCAGTCGCTGGCCGGATCGGTCATGTCGAGCAACGCCGCCGCCGCCGCGCGCAGGAAGCGCGCCACCTCGGCATCCTCGCGCGGGGCGGGGAGTCCGGCGGCGCGCGCGAGGCCGCGCGGCGTCGGCACCATGAAGCGCGCCGGGCACAGGAAGGCGAAGAGTTCGAGCAGATCGAGCCCCGACAGATCGGCATAGCCGAGCCGCTGCCCGATCAGCGCGGCGTTGAGCAGGATCACCGGCGTATCCGCCGCAATCCGGATCGCCTCCCCCCGCCCGATCGGCCGCGTGCCGCTCTCATCCGCGATCCAGATGCCGCTATGGCTGGCGTGGAGGGCGGGATAGGGGAGGGCAGGATACGGGAGCGCTGAAGAAAGCGTGTTGGTCACGCCCAGGCTATCGCGCGGACGGAACGAAATGGCAACGCATCACCGCCGCACCGGATCGAGCAATTGCTGGAGCAGCCGGTCGGGATGCGCCCGGTCGAGGCCGACCCGGGCGGTGCGGTCGGCAGGCGGGGCCAGCGTCCCGAACAGGCGATCCCAAAGCGGCACCAGATCGCCATAGTTGCGATCGTGCGCCGCGCGATCCGGCGCATGATGCGCGCGGTGGAAGCCGGGGGTGATCACGAGTCCGTCGAGCAGGCGCTCGATCCGCGGCGGCAGCGCGAGATCGGCATGCTGCCACAGGCCCAGCACAAACAGCAGCGTATCGACCGCAAGCACCGCGGTAATTGGCGGTCCGATCACCACCACCGTCGTCGCCGCCACCGGCGCGATGATCAGCAATTCGAGCGGGTGGTTGCGCAAGGCGGTCGATACATCCACCGCAGCGTCAGCATGGTGGACGCGGTGGATCCGCCAGATCCACGGGATCGCATGGCTGAACCGGTGGACCCAATAGGTGGTGAAACTGCGCGCGGGCAGCAGTAGCGCGAACGCGGCGATCCACGGCAAGGCGACCGACGGGCCAAGCCCGATCCCCATCTTCTGCGCGAACACCGCCGCCGCCAGCGTCGATATCGGCAGGACGCTGGCGAGGCCGATCGTGACGATGCCCAACGCGAAATTGGTGACCAGCCGCGCATCCGACGCGCCGTCAGACCCGCGCTCCACCCGCGGCGCCGTCACCTCGCACAGCGCGAGCACCGCAAAGCAGGCAAGAAGTGCCGCCGCCCAGATCCAGCCGACTTGTTCCACCTCAAATTCCTCGCACTGGGCGTCTTGTTTGCCACCCCCGGCATGCTACGCTGGGACTTCGATCACAATAGAGGTTTTTCATGATGGTTCGTACGCACGCGTTCACCGTCGCCGCTTTTGCCATCCTGCTGACCGAAGCTGGTCCTGCTTTTGCGGGCCTCCCGACCACCCCTGCCCCGATCGCGGGCGTCGGCCTTGGCGCAGTCGCCTTGCTCGGCCTCGGCTATCGCGCGCTTAAGCGCCGGGCTGGGCGCTGAGCGCGGTAAAGGCCGCAACGCTCGGTTTCCCGCTTACTAATCTCGCCGTTGATCGCGCCGCCGCCTTTGCCGGCGTCGGCGTGTTCGCTGCGATCAACGCGCTTGCCGACACGATCCTTGGGTCGCTGCACGCAACCGGCTTGCTCGACGTAATCCTGTCGCTGGCCGGGGTCAGCGCGGTGTTATGGTTCGGCCTGTTCGCGGCGCTGCGCATTGCGGTTGAACCCGGCGCTTCGGCATGGCGGCGCGGCGACGGCATCGTGCTCGGCGTTATTGTGCTGTGCGCGCTGTTACCCGCTGCCTGGATCGCGGCGGTTGGCGTCTTCCTGCTCGGTGGCTATCTCGCATTGACCGCGCAGGACGGGCGCGCGCGCCGCATTGCGCTGGTCTTGCTCGCACTCAGCGGGACGCTACTCTGGGGCAAGATCGTCCTCCTCGCCTTCGCCCCGGTCGTGCTCGCGGCCGACGGGCAGATCGTCGGCGCGCTCGTCGGGACGGGTGCGACGGGAAACCTTGTCGGGTTTGTCGGCGGCGGACAGTTCGTGATTGGCGGGCCGTGCTCGTCGGTCCACAATATCTCGCTTGCGCTGTTGCTGTGGAGTTGTGTCGTCGCCTTGCTCGATTTGGCGATCGACCGTCGCTTGATCGTCATTGGCGTGGCGGCAATGGCGGCGATGTACGCGCTCAATCTCGCGCGGCTGTCGGCGATCGCGCTGTTCCCGGCCGATTTCGAATGGCTGCATCTCGGCACGGGCGCGACGCTGTTCGGCTGGGCCGGGTTGCTGCTGGCCGGGCTGATCATCGGTGCCGGAGCCTATGATGCGCTCGCCCGTCGCGCTTAGCGCTTGGATCAGCCTGTTGGTGCTGGCGACGATCGGGTCGCTTGCGGTGAAGGATGCGCTTGCCTCGGCCCCGCAAGTCGAACTGTCGGGCAAGACCAACGCCGCGATCGCCGCCGCGTTACGGGAGCAGGGTTTCGCCGTGCGCGTCGAGCGGCACCGCTTCCAGAGCTGGATCTTTTTCGGGACACGCGGCGCATGCCGGATCGCCGCACGCGACGCGGTCAACGCCGCGCATTATTCCGAGGCGTTTCGCGAACAAATGGCGCGGGTCGGGTCGGTGCGGTATCTCTATCGCGGCAATCGCTCGGCCGGCCCGCCCGAACTGACGGCGTTGGTCTATCGGCTGGTGCCGCGCAGCCTCGACCGCTTCGGACTCCATATCGCGCGCAACGCACCGGTCGCGGTGGCGACCAGCGGCGGTTGTCCCGACGGCGATTTCGGGCTCGACCGCATGACCGTCGCACCCTGACGCGCGCACTCCGCTTGCCCCAGTATCACCCCCGCGCGTGACGAACCGCCCGCACCACGCTAGACGCTCCGCATGACCATCGATTTCCGCACCGCCGCTCTCGATTCCAAGGCCTGGCCGTATGAAGAGGCGCGCAAGCTGCTCAAACGCTATCCCGACCGCAAAACCGGCGTCGATGGACAGGGCGCGCCGATCATTTTCGAAACCGGCTATGGCCCGTCGGGTCTGCCGCATATCGGCACCTTCAACGAAGTGCTGCGCACGACGATGGTGCGCCACGCCTTTCAGACGCTGAGCGATGCCCCCACCCGGCTGATCGAGTTCAGCGACGATATGGACGGCTTGCGCAAAGTGCCGGACAATGTCCCCAATCAGGCGATGCTGGCGACGCATCTCGGCAAGCCGCTCAGCCGCATTCCCGATCCGTTCAGCAAGTTCGAAAGCTTTGCCGCGCACAACAATGCGATGCTGCGCGATTTTCTCGATCGCTTCGGCTTTGAATACGAGTTCGTCTCCTCCGCCTCGCAATATGAAGCCGGCGTGTTCGACGACGCGCTGAAGGGCGTGCTGCGCCATTACGCGGCGATCATGGGGGTGATGCTGCCGACGCTGCGCAAGGAACGCGCCGCGACCTATTCGCCGATCCTGCCGATCAGCCCCAAGACCGGCGTCGTGCTGCAAGTCCCGGTCGAAGTGGTCGACCCGCAAGCCGGCACGATCCGCTTCACCGACAGCGATGGCGAGGTGCTGGTGCAATCGGTGCTGGGGGGCCACGCCAAGCTGCAATGGAAGGTCGATTGGGCAATGCGCTGGGTCGCATTGGGCGTCGATTATGAGATGTACGGCAAGGATCTGATCGACAGCGGCGTGCAATCGGGCAAGATCGCCCGCGTGCTCGGCGGTCGCCCGCCCGAGGGCCTGATCTACGAAATGTTCCTCGATGAGAAGGGCGAGAAGATTTCGAAGTCGAAGGGCAATGGCCTGACGCTCGATCAATGGCTTGAGTACGGCACGCAGGAGAGCCTGTCCTTCTTCGCGTATCGCGAGCCGAAAAAGGCCAAGCAGCTGCACATTGGCGTGATCCCGCGCGCGGTCGACGACTATTTTCAGTTCCGTGGCACCTACGCAGCGCTGCCGGTCGAACAGAAGCTCGGCAATCCCGTGCACCATATCCATGATGGCGCAGTGCCCGCGGACCTGCCGCCGGTGACCTTCGGCTTGCTGCTCAATCTCGTCGGCGTACTCGGCGCGGGCGCGACGGCCGAGCAAGTGCGTGGCTATCTCAGCAATTATATCGAGGGGGCGATTCCGAGCGAGCTCGACGCGCTGATCGGCCATGCGCTCGCCTATAACCGCGATTTCATCGCGCCGACGCTGCACCGCCGCAAGCCAGTGGGGATCGAGATCGCGGCGCTCGAACGGCTCGACCGCGAACTTGCCGCAGCCCCCGCCGATGCGTCGGCGGTGGATTTGCAGAACATTGTCTATGCGATCGGCAATGAAAGCGGGTTCGAGCCGTTACGCGCCTGGTTCGGAGCGCTATACGAAACCTTGCTCGGTTCTTCGCAAGGGCCACGCATGGGCAGCTTCATCGCGCTCTACGGCATCGACAATACGCGCGCGCTGATCGCCGAGGCGTTGGCCGACTGACCGGTTTCGGTGGCGTTTGGCGGCGGCGGCGATAGGGTCGCACGCGATGACCCATTCCCCGCCCCCGAAAAGCTCGATGCGCCGCGTGCGGTCGGCGCTCCGCACCTTCCTGCACCAGGAAGCATCGGGCGGGATCGTGCTGATCGCGGCCGCGGTGCTGGCGATGATCGCCGCCAATTCGGATGTCGCCGAGGGCTATTTCGGCTTACTCCATCTCGTGACCGGGCCGGTGCTGGTCGCGGCGCTCGGGCCGATGACGGTGCATCTGTGGATCAATGACGGGCTGATGGCGATTTTCTTCCTGCTCGTCGGGCTGGAGATCAAGCGCGAGTTCGTCGACGGGCAACTCGCGAGCTGGAAGCGGCGGCGGCTGCCGTTCATCGCGGCGGCGGCGGGGATGATCGCGCCCGCTTTGATCTATCTCGCGGTGGCGGGCGGTGATCCGGCGGTGGTGCGCGGCTGGGCGATTCCGGCGGCGACCGACATCGCCTTTGCGATCGGCGTGCTGGCGCTGCTCGGGTCGCGCGCCCCGCCCGCGCTGAAGCTGTTCCTGACGACGGTCGCGATCGTCGATGACATGGGCGCGGTCGCGATCATCGCGGTCGCCTATACCGACCATATCAACCTGCTCGCGCTGGTTGGCGCAGCGTTGGTCGCGGCGGGGATGTATGCGCTCAATCGCTGCGGCGTGCGACGGCTCGCCCCCTATCTCGCCGGGTTCGTTCTGCTGTGGTTCCTCGTCTTGCTATCAGGCGTACACGCGACGATCGCGGGGGTTGTGACCGCTTTTCTGATTCCGATCACGACCTCACCCGGCGCGCCCGATTCGGCCGTATCGCCGCTGCACCGGCTCGAACATGGGCTGCATGGCACTGTCGCGTTTCTGATCGTGCCACTGTTCGGCTTTGCCAATGCCGGCGTATCGCTGGTCGGCACGAGTCTCGCGTCGCTTGCCGAGCCGCTGGTGCTGGGGATTACGCTTGGGCTGTTTTTGGGCAAGCAGATCGGGATTTTCGGGAGCATCGTCCTTGCCGAACGGCTCGGTATTGCGCGGCGTCCCGGCGGGGCGAGCTGGCTGCAAATCTACGGTGTCGCGCTTCTCGCCGGAATCGGGTTCACGATGAGCCTGTTCATCGGCGGACTGGCCTTTCCGGACGACTCAGACTTGGTCGACAAGGTGAAGCTCGGCGTGCTGTGCGGCTCGATCCTGTCGGGAATGACGGGCTATCTGGTTTTGCGCTTTGCCCCGCGGGCGAAGCGGGTGGCGTGATGCGGCGCTTTTTCTCCGCCCGCCAATTGGCACATGCACCCGCGCTTGAACTCCACAATGGCGGCTTTTCCGCTCATGCCGAAACCCCTTCGCGTGCGGAAATGGTGCTGCGGGCGATCGGCGGCGCGGAGGAACCCGAGGATCGCGGTGATGCGGCGATCCGCGCCGTCCACACTGCGGACTATCTCGCCTTTCTGCGGGACGCCCCTGTGCGCTGGGCGGCGGCGGGGCGGCCGGGCGATGCGATGGGCTATGTCTGGCCGGTGGTCGGGCGGCG
>NZ_JBBATX010000049.1:0-19410 GCF_040398505.1 Sphingomonas sp.
ACTCTACAAGCCCGGCACGCTGCTGCGTCGGATCGAACGCCGGATGGCGCTTGCCAAGCTCGGCCCCGGAGCGATGCCAGACTATTTGGCGCTGTTACGGAAGGATGCGGGCGAGCGCGATTTGCTCGCGGCGGATTTGCTGATCAACGTCACGACCTTCTTCCGCGACCCCAAGACCTTCGCGCTGTTGGAGAGCAAGGTCATCCCCGATCTGATCGCACATCACGGCACCGACGAGCCGCTGCGCGTTTGGGTGGCCGGCTGTAGTACCGGCGAGGAAGCCTATTCGATCGCGATCCTGTTCCTGGAGGCGATCGCCGCGGCCCAACGTCCGATCAAGCTGCAAATGTTCGCGTCCGATGTCGATGCCGAAGCCGTCGCAAAGGCGCGCGAGGGCATCTATCCCGCGACCGTCACCGTCGACATCACTGCGGCGCGATTGAAGCGCTTCTTTGTGGCCAACGAGGCGGGAGACTATTGGGTCAATCCCGATTTGCGCGGTGCGATCGTGTTTACCGTGCAGGACCTTTTGTCCGATCCGCCCTTTTCGCGGCTCGACCTGATCTCGTGCCGCAACGTGCTGATCTATCTAACGCCGCGCGCGCAGGCGAAGGTGATCGCCTTGTTCCATTTCGCGCTGCGCAAACGCGGCGTGTTGCTGCTTGGCAGCGCCGAATCGATCGGCAGTATGGCGGGGCGCTTCGAAACCGTGGCCAAGGCCGAACGAATCTATCGGCAAGTCGGGCAAGGGCGACTGGGTCTGTCAGATTTCGACGTCGAGGCGGCGGCAGACAAGACCGCATTGGAGCGCACGCTGCCCGATAAAGCGCAGATGCGCGCGTCGGGCTTTGCCGATCTGGCGCGACGGACTGTTCTTGAGACGCATGCCCCTGCCGCTGTATTGATCGATCGTGCAGGCAAATGCCTGTATTCGCTGGGCGCCACTGACCGGTATTTGCAGGTCGCTTCAGGCTATCCGACGCACGATCTGCTCGAAATGGCGACACCGGCGCTGCGCGCGAAGCTGCGCTCCGCGATCGGCCGCGTGGGGCCGGACACGCCGCGTGTCTTCATCGGGCATAGCCGGATCGGCAGCACCGCATTTGGCATCGACGTCCAGTCGGTGGTGCACGATGGCGAGGAGCTGTTGCTCGTCGCGTTCATCGACGATCCCGAGCGCGGC
This sequence comes from Sphingomonas sp., assembly GCF_040398505.1. Taxonomy (GTDB): domain Bacteria; phylum Pseudomonadota; class Alphaproteobacteria; order Sphingomonadales; family Sphingomonadaceae; genus Sphingomonas. Next base: position 1,184 of record NZ_JBBATX010000049.1, read on the forward strand.
GCCGGCACTGCGGCGAAAACGCCGGCCACGAACGCGCGCGTTGGTGATCTCGAACATGAGCTTGCACTGACTCGCGATGAGCTGCGCATCGCGCTGGAGGGCCTGGAAACCTCGAGCCAGGAGAAGAAGGCAATCAACGAGGAGGCGCTTTCGGTCAATGAGGAGTATCAGTCGACCAATGAGGAACTGCTGACCTCGAAGGAGGAATTGCAGTCGCTCAATGAGGAACTGACCGCGCTCAACGGGCAGTTGCAGGAAACGCTGGAACGCCAGCGCTCGACCTCGGACGATTTGCAGAACGTGCTGTATAGCACCGATGTCGCAACGCTGTTTCTCGATCCCGATCTTAGCATCCGCTTCTTCACCCCGGCCACGCGCGCCGTGTTCAACGTGATCCCCGGCGATATCGGACGGCCGCTTGCCGATCTGCGCTCGCTCGCGGTCGACGATCGGCTGACCGATGACGCGCGCGCGGTGTTGATGGGATCTGCCCCGATCGAACAGGAGATCGAAGTGCCGGGCGGCAGCTGGTTCCTGCGCCGCGTTCTGCCCTATCACGCCCATGATGCGCAGATCGAAGGCGTGGTTATCACCTTCACCGACATTACCGAGCGCAAGAATTCGGCCAAGGCGCTGCGCGCCTCGAAGCGCGAGGCGGAACTCGCCAATGTCGCAAAGTCGCGCTTCCTCGCCGCCGCCAGCCACGATCTGCGCCAGCCGCTCCAATCGCTCGCTCTGGTGCAGGCACTGCTGGTGCATTCGGTCGAGGGCGACAAGGTCGGGAAACTCGTCACCCGGCTCGGCCATACAATCGATGCGATGACGGGCATGCTCAATGTCCTGCTCGACATCAACCAGATCGAAGCGGGTGTGGTCGAGCCCCAGCCGATGGATTTCGTCCTGACCGACCTGTTTGGTCGCCTCCGCGAGGAATTCACCTATCAAGCGCAGGCGCAGCGGCTCGATTTGCGCGTGCTGCCGTCCGCGGCGAGCGTCCATAGCGATCCGCGCCTGCTTGAACAAATGATCCGCAACCTGCTGGCCAATGCGATGAAATACACGCGGAGCGGGCGGATCGTGCTCGGCTGCCGCCGCGCGGGCCAGCATTTGCGGATCGAGATATGGGATACCGGCATCGGCATCGCCGAAGCCGATCTGACGGCCATTTTCGATGAATTCCACCAGATCGACAATGCGGCACGCGAACGCAGCAAAGGACTCGGGCTTGGTCTGTCGATCGTGCAGCGGCTCGGCGCGCTGCTCGGCCATGATATCAACGTGAAGTCGCGATTGGGCAGCGGGTCGGTTTTCACGATCGACGTCCCGCTGGCAAAGCGCGCTGCGGCCGCTCCAACCGCTTATTTGTCGCGCGGATTGGAGGCAGGGGCCGCTCCTCTCGGCAAGATCATCATCGTCGAGGACGATCCCGAAGTGCGCGATCTGCTCGAGCAATTGCTGACTGCGGGCGGTCATCGCGTCCGCAAGGCGGCCAATGGCGAGGCGGCGATCGCGCTGGTCGCCAAGGGCGCGATTCGACCCGACCTTGTGCTGACCGATTATAATTTACCCGGTGCGCTGGACGGTCTCGATGTTCTCAACGGCATCCGGGCCGTGCTGCGCGACGCGATTCCCGGCATTATCTTGACGGGTGACATCTCCGATGCGACCCAAGCCCGCATTGCGGCGAATGACTGTGCGCTGTTGAGCAAGCCAGTAAAGCCGCCGGTTTTGGCTGCGACGATCGCCGCGCTGCTCGCACAGGCCAAGGCGCACCCGATCGCACCGTTGGAGCAGAGCGCGGCGTCGGACGCGGTGATCATTCTCATCGATGACGATGCCGATGTTCGCCTGTCGATCCGCGACGTGCTGGAGGACGTTGGCCATGTCGTCGAAGACTATCCCGATGCAGAATCCTACCTCGCTGCGGTTCGTAGCGACCGCGAAGGCTGCATTCTGCTCGACGCGGGGCTACCCGGCATGAGCGGGATCGCCTTGCTCGAGCGGCTTCATGCACGGGGTGATCCGATGCCAACGATCATGCTCGCCGGCAGCAGGGACGTCACGCTGGCGGTGTCGGCAATGAAGGCCGGCGCTTGCGACTTCATCGCGAAACCCGTCAGCCGTACCGCGTTGTTGGAGAGTATCGCACGGGCTTTGGCGCAATCGCATGGTATCGGGGTCGCGCACGCGCTGTAGGAGACAGCCGCCCGCCATATGGCCGAACTGACGCCGCGTCAGCGCGAGATTATGGATCTGGTGCTCGATGGCCAGCCAAGCAAGATTATCGCCGCCGACCTCGGCATCAGCCAGCGCACGGTCGAAAATCACCGCGCCGCGATCATGCACCGGATGGAGGCGAAATCGCTGCCCGACCTCGCGCGTCGCGCGCTCGCCGCCAAATCCAAGGCGCCGACGATCGAGGGATAGCGTTGCGGCGGGCTCGGGCGTGGAGCGCAAGTGGTGTTGCGATGGAGCGGATTGCGCGCGATTCCGTCACTACCTGTCGGGTGAACCGCGACCCTCGCAATCGCAGTGATGGGAAGGCACCGCGCTGGTTTTACCCGCGCACGTCGAGATCGACATGCACGCGGATCGCGTCGTGACGCCAATATTCCTGGTCATATTCGACCACCCGCCCGTCCGCTGCGATGCTGGTGCGTACGACCAGCAGACCAGGCGTCCCTGGTTTGACGCCGAGCGCGTCGGCGGCGAATTTGACCAGGGCACACGGCCGCATGTCGACGCGGTTGCGAACCACGGTGAGCCCGTAAATGCCGGTCAGGATTTGCGTGAGCGACCCGTCGAGCGAATGGTCGGCAAGGCCGGGCGCCAGCGCGGGATCGACGATGATGCGTTCGACCAGCACGGCGCGGCCGTCGATCGAGCGGCGGCGGTGCAAATTGTAGAGCGGCGTGCCGGGGGCGGTGCGGAAAATGTCGGCAACCGCCGGCGGCGCGGGCTCGAGCTCCGTGCTCAGCGTCTCGGTCGCGGGGCTGCGGCCTTGTTCGGCGACATAGGTCATGAAGCCCGCCCAGCGCATCGGATTGTAGGTCACCGCAGGAGGGGAGACGTACCAGCCGCTACGGTCGCGCCGGTAGATCAGGCCTTCGGCTTCGAGCTGGAACAAGGCTTCGCGGATCGTCCCGCGCGCCGCGCCGCTATCCCCCTGAAACTGCCGTTCGGACGGCAGCTTCGATCCCGCCGCGAGCTTGCCCAGTTCAATGCCGCGCGCGATCTTGTCGCGCAGCGCCAGATAGTGCGGGCCGTCGGCAGTATCGCCCTTGGCGATCGGGGTGAGTTCGAGTTGGCTGCGCATATCTGGCTAAAGCTTGGAGGGGGTCGATGGGCGGGTCAAGCGGATCGGCGAAAAGCGGCCAAGGCCGTTCGACGACCACATCTGCGTCGCTTTTTGGTCTACACCAAAAGCGGCGAAAAGCGCCTGATGCGCAGCAGTCGCCTCAGTCGATCGCGCGCAGCTGCGACTGGAGCAGCGGACGATAGCTCGCCAGATCGGGCACATGCCAGTCTGGTTGCTTGCCCATATCGTCGAAGCGGCGCAGCGTTACCGCATCGTCGAAGAACGGCTCGGCTTCAAACGCGCGGATCTCGTCGGCCGTCATGGCGCCACCCTGCAAATCCAGGCTGATCGCTGAGGCGCGGCTGAGCCCGGCAAGATAGCCCGGATCGATCGCGCAGAGATAGCGCTTGGCCGCGACGTGGAGCCGCACCGGTTCGGTTACCGCGCGCGGGAAAAAGCCGCCCAGATATGCCGAACCGGCCTTCTCATGCCGCGCGTCGATCCCGTGCGATGCCGCCGCGTTGCCGGCATCGTCGAGGAATTGACCGACATCGTGCAACAAGGCCGCGACGATCAGCGCGTCCGAACAGCGATCGCGCCGCGCAAGCTGCGCGGTTTGCAGCGCGTGCTGCACCTGCGTCGCGTCCTCGCCATAATGGAGGCTCCCAAATCGCTCAAAAAGATCGAAAATCTGGTCGATTACGGTCTCGGCCATGGTTCCCCGCTGGTTTGTGCACCCGCAATCGGCCACGATCGGCCAATTGCAAGGCTATCCTATTGTCTTAAGATTGTAGCCTAATTGGACTATACCAATTCTTGGCGAGGTAGCGCATTCGCGTCGCCAGGGAAAGGGCGAAGCCATGGATCGGACGACGAGACGGGATTTTTTGCGTGTGGCCAGTGCCGGCGCGGCCGGATCGATGCTGCCGGGTCTGATCAACCGCGCGCTTGCCATTCCGGCGAACCGGGCCACCGGATCGATCCGCGATGTCGAGCATATCGTGATCCACATGCAGGAGAACCGCTCCTTCGATCATTATCTCGGCATGTTGAACGGCGTGCGCGGCCTCGGCGATCCGCGCCCGCTGCGCTTGCCCGGCGGCCGCAGCGTGTTCGCGCAGCCGTCGCACCAGCACCCCGACGGCTATGTCCTGCCATTCCACGGCGATTCGACGACGACACGATCGTTCAAGGTCGATGGGGCCGAACAGTCGCATCAGGAGAATGTGCATATCTTCAATCGTGGCCGCTATGATCGCTGGGGCCATAACGGGACGCTCCACACCCGCATGCTGCATTATACAGCGAGCGACTTGCCCTTTTATTACGCGCTCGCCGACGCCTTCACCGTGTGCGACGCCTATCATTGCTCGACGCTGACGCAGACCTATCCCAACCGGCTGCACGTGTTCACCGGGTGCAATGGCGGCGGCGGCGTCGGCGGCGACCCCGAGATGAGCAATTACGGCGAAGACGAAACGCCAAGCGCCGACATGGCGGAAGACCATGCGCTGCGCGACGGGGCCTATCACTGGACGACCTATGCCGAGCGGCTCGAGGCGGCTGGGGTCAGCTGGAAGGTCTATCAGGAATATGACAATTTCGGCGACAATCTGCTGTCGGTGTTCCCGCCGTTTCGCCCGGCGCCCAAGGATTCGCCGCTCTATCAGCGCGGCCGATCGTGGGTCAGCGAGCATGCTGACGGCGCGGACCGCACGCGCTCGGACGGCGAGCAACTCGTCGCCGCCTTCCGCCGCGATGTGGAGGCGGGCACGCTGCCGCAAGTCTCGTGGATCGTCACCGCCGCCGATCTGTCCGAACATCCCACGGCCGAACCCGCCAAGGGTGAACACGTCTCGGCCAAGCTGATCGAAGCGCTGGTCGACAATCCCGAAGTCTTCGCCAAAACCGCGTTCCTGCTCATCTATGACGAGGCTGGCGGCTTTTACGATCACGCCCCGCCGCCGGTCCCGCCGGTCGTTGGGTATCGCGGGCACAGCACCGTGCCGATCGCCGGCGAGACCAAGGATTATGGCACGCGCGACGTGCTCGAGCCGGGCAAGCATCCGATCGGTCTCGGCATTCGCACCCCGACGATCGTCGTTTCGCCGTGGAGTCGCGGCGGCTATGTCTGCTCGGAATTGTTCGATCATACCTCGGTGCTGCAGTTCGTCGAACAGCGCTTCGGCGTGCGCGAGCCCAATATCAGCGCGTGGCGGCGATCGGTGTGCGGCGATTTGACCTCGGTGTTCGACTTTGCCGATCCGGATCGCGCCGCGGCGCTGAAATTGCCGACCACCGATGATTTTGCCGAACGCGTGGCGCGGTCGCTGGCGGGGCCGGTCAACACGATCCCCGCGACGCAGACGCCCACCACGCAAATGCCGGGCCAGCGCTGGCATCGCCCGCTGCCCTATGCGCTCGACGTGGTCGCCGGGGTGACGCCCGAGCGGCGGATGCGGATCGAGCTGATCAATCGCGGTGCTGTCGGCGCGACCTTCACGGTGCATGACAATCATGACGCGCAGGAACCGTGGCACTATACGATCGGCGCGGGCGAGCGCTTCGCCAGCGAGCAATGGCACGATGCCGGGCCGATTGACGGTTACGACCTCACGCTGCGCGGGCCCAATGGCTTGTGGCAGCGCTTCGCCGGGTCGCTCGCCCGCGTCGCCCCGCGGGCAGAGGCGCTGTTGATCCCGCGGCCCACGGAGCGCGCGGTCGATCTGCTGCTGCGCAATGGCGGTACGGTGCCGCTGACCTTCACGATTGCGCTCGACGCCGCCTATCCGACGCAAAGCGCGCGGACGCGGACGGTCTCGGTCGCGCCGGGCAAGCAAGTCAGCGACCTGTGGCGGCTCGACGCGAGCGATACTTGGTATGATCTGACCGTGACGCTGGCGGAGGACAGCGCGTTCCTGCGGCGCTTCGCCGGGAAGGTCGAGACCGGGCATGCGAGCCGTACCGATCCTGGCATTGGCGTCCTGCGGATCACGGCATGACGCCGCCGCGCCGCATGCTGTTGCTCGCCGCCTTGCTGACGCTGGTGGCGAGCGGCCAGGCCGAGGATCGCGGGCCCTATGTTTCGCCCGATCGTGTACCCGATGGCGTGGCGATCCTGCCGCCCCCGCCCGCGCCGGGCAGCGCCGCCGCGCGGGCCGACCGCGCGATCTTCGACGCCACGCGTGCGCTGCGCGACACGCCGCGCTGGCGCATCGCGACCGAGGATGTCGGCAACGCGCCGCTCGACCGCTTTGCGTGCGCGCTGGGCGTCGCGCTCACGCCTGCCTGCGCGCCCGCGCTCGCACGATTGCTCGACCGCGCGGGAACGGGCGATCTCGTGAACCGCGTCAAAGCGCAGTACCGCACGCGGCGCCCCTATCTCGACAGCGATGCACCGATTTGCGAGCCCAAGACGGCGCATCTTGCGCAAAACGGCGATTATCCCTCGGGGCACGCTGCCAATGGCTGGCTTGAGGGGCTGATCCTGGCCGAATTGATGCCCGCGCGCGCGACCGCTATCTTCGCCCGCGCCCGCGCCTATGGCGAGAGCCGCGCGGTGTGTGGCGCGCATACGCTCAGCGCGGTGCAGGCCGGCTGGATGGCGGGATCGGTGATGTTCGCGCAGATCAACGCCAGCCCCGCCTTCCAGCGCGACATGACAGCCGCGCGGCGCGAGCTGATGTCGATCGGCCCGCGATCGGCTGCGCCCGATCGCGCGCAATGCCAAGCGGAACACGTGGCGCTCGCTGCGCGGCCGTGGTGACTTGACCGCACGCCCGCTGTCACGAAACTGCCCTTACGCTGGTTCACACCAGTCCCACCACATCGCAGGATTGCCATGCCCTCCGCACAACCCAAAGCCGGTGCCACCCCTCCGCTGACGCTCCTGCTCGGCGGGCTGGCCGCGTTCGGTGCCTATTTCGCGATGTATGCCTTTCGCAAGCCGTTCGCGGCGGCGACCTTTGGCGATGTCGACGGCTGGCATTTCTCGATCGATTATAAGACCGCGCTGCTGATCGCGCAGGTCTTCGGCTATGCGCTGTCCAAGCTGATCGGGGTGCGCGTGATCGCCGAGTTCGGCCGCCAGGGCCGCGCGAAGCTCATTTTCGCGCTGATCGCCGCGTCGTGGCTGGCGCTGGTGCTGTTCGCGCTGGTGCCGGCGCCGTGGAACGTCGCCTGCCTGTTCCTAAACGGCCTGCCGCTCGGCATGATCTGGGGGCTGGTGTTCAGCTATGTCGAGGGCCGCCGCGTGTCGGAGTTGCTCGGCGCGATGCTGTGCGCGAGCTTCATCATTTCGTCGGGCGTGGTGAAATCGGTCGCGACGTTGTTTCTGCAAGCGGGCGTCACCGAAAGCTGGATGCCGGCGGTGACCGGCGCGGCGTTCTTGCCGGTGTTGCTGGTGTCGCTGTGGTGGCTGGAGCGGATGCCGCCCCCCGATGCGCGCGACGAGGCCGAGCGCACCGTGCGCGTGCCGATGCTGCACGCCGACCGCGCCGACTTCCTGCGCGCGCATGGTCTGTCGCTCGTGCTGCTGGTCATGGGCTATGTCCTGCTGACGGCGATCCGCGATTTCCGCGACAATTTCGCCGCCGAGCTGTGGACTGCGATGGGCTATGGCGGTGCGGCGGCCATGTTCTCGGCAAGCGAGCTTCCGGTGGCGGTGATCAGTCTGGCCGGGCTCGCCGCGCTGATGCTGGTGCGCGACAATATGCGCGCGCTGCTCGCGATGCACGGGATCATCATCCTCGGCGCGCTGTTGCTCGGGCTGTCGACGCTGGCCTTTCAAGCGGGGCTGCTCGGGCCGCTGCCGTGGATGATCCTCGGCGGCGCGGGGCTGTATCTCGCTTATACCCCGTTCAATGCGATGCTGTTCGACCGGATGATCGCGGCGATCGGCAAGCCGGGCAATGCCGGTTTCCTGATCTACCTCGCCGATGCGTCGGGCTATGCCGGCAGCGTGGCGCTGTTGCTGTTCCGCAGCCTGTTCGCGCCCAAGATGGACTGGCTGCGCTTCTTCATCGGCATTTCCTATGCGACCGCGGTGGCGGTCGGCCTGCTGACGCTGCTCTCCGCGATCGGCTTTGCGCTGCGCAATCGCCCCGCGAACGCATAGCGTCCCGGCTGGCTAGGACCGGAGCGCCGCGCCGTCGTCCGCCACCAGATGCTGGAGCACGCGCTTTTCGAGCACCAGCACGGCGCTGGCACCGTTGGTGCGCATGATCACGCTGTTGCCGAACGGCTGGGCCGCCGCGCGCACCGCCGACGCCAAGCGCACGAACTCAGGTCGCGACCGCCCGCTGACGCCGTGCAGCGCACAGAGCTGCCGCCAGTCGCGCACGAAACTTTCCAGCAGGGTGCCGAACTGCGTAGCGCGCGCTGTGGCGTCGGCGGTGTCGGTCGCGCCCGCCAATTCCGCGCGCAAATCGTCGAGCAGGAACTGCACTTCGGCGGCGGGCATGATCGGCGCGCGCTGGTCGCCTTCACACAGCAATTGCGGACGGCCCGCGGGGTTCCAGGCGAGCGTGCGCCACTGCGCGCGCGGGGGAACGGGCCCGCACGCGAATTGCCAGAACGCCGCCGTGCCGGTGGTGTCCGCAACCAGATGGATTCGGTCGGCACTGGCCCCGTTCTCGACATGGTGCCGCCGCCAATTGTCGAAGATCCACGCTTCACCGGCGGCCATGTGGACCGATTGCCCGTCGCAGTGGAAGCGCACTTCCGGCCAGGTGACGATCGGAATGTGCACCCGCACGCGCGAATGCCAGTGGTAATTGATGTCGGCATGTTCGGGCACGCGCGCACCGGCGGCGAGGCGCATCAGCCGCGACCGGCTCCACACCACGCCAAAACCGCCGAGGACTTGCTGCAAATACGGCATTTCGGCCAGCCAGCGCGTCGGTACCATCTGTCCCGCGTGCGAGTCGGTCTCGCCACCGTCGACGCTGATCAACCGCGCGGCGCTGTTGCCGGGCACGCCGTCGGGATGCGGCACCCATGCCGCGGCCGGCAAGGCGGCGACTTCGGTCTGGAGCCGCGCGACGTCGAAGAGCACGGGAAGCTGAAAGAACGGGCGCGAGAGTCGCATGGCTCAGCTCCTATCGTCGGTCACGGCATCGCCCAGCGTGTCGCGCAAGCGGCCAAGCCAGGGTGCATAATGGCGCCATTGCGTCAGCCCGTCGCGGCCGATCGGTTGGCGCACTTGCTCGGAACTGGAGGTGCGCACGCTGCGCTCTGTCGTGTAAAAGGCAATGCAGGCGGGCTCGAATGCGAGGCCGCCATGCGCCAAGAGCCGCCGCACGCTGGTATTCAAGTCGTCGACGACGTCCTCATAGCGGAGGCGCAGCACGCGGCCCGGCAGCACCGCGTCCCAATGGCGCATCATGTCGCGATAGGCACGATAGTAATGCGCGATGTCATCGAGGCCGTAGCTGAATTCTTGATTCGTCGTGCCGAACAATTGTTTGAAGTTGCTGAAGCCGCACGCCAACGGTTCGCGCCGCACATCGATGATCGTCGCATTCGGCAGGATCAGGTGGATCAACCCGATCTGCCAGAAATTGTTGGGCATCTTGTCGATGAAGAACGGCCGGTCCGTCCGGCGATAGGCGCCGGTGTCGGACAGGAAGCGCGCGCCGAGCGCGCTGGCATCGGCTGCGGTCAAGCGCTCCAGCGCCTCCGCGTGCAGCGGCAGGCCGCTCTCCGGGTCGCTGCCGCACAATTCGGCCGCGTATCGGCTAATTTCGGTGAGTTCCTGCGTGCCCTCGACGTGCGAATGCGATGCCAGGATTTGCTCGATCAGGGTCGAGCCCGAGCGCGGCAACCCGACCAGGAAGATCGGCGCGGGATCGGCCACGCCCCAGCCGGCGCGCGCGGCGAAGAAATCGACGGTTAAGGTCTGGGTCATGCGCTGCGCGCACGCGTGCGCGGCGTGCGGGCGATAGCGGCTGGTGCGGCGGCGCAGCGCGTTGCCGCGCGCGTAATAGGCCCAGGATTCGGCGAAATCGGCGCGATCCTCAAGGGCCTTGCCCAGCGCGAAACACAGATAGATGCAGTCGAGCTCCGCAACATCGGGCGCCGCCTCCGCCGCGCGCAGCCGCGCAACCTCCGTGTCGCTGAAACGATACGTCTTCAAATTGGCGAGCCCGAACCACGCAACGCCATAGTCGCTGCGCGCCGCCAGCGCGGCATGGTAGTTCGCAATCGCTTCGTCGCGCCGCCCGACAATCTTCAGCGCATTGGCCCGCCACAGCCGCAATTCGGCGATTTCGGTTGCCGATTTCGGCGGGTCGGCGAGCAGCCGCGCATACAGATCGATCACGGCCTCATGGTCACCCAGGCCGACACACGCCGCGCCATAGAGCTTGAGGTAGGCGCGGTTCTCCGAATCGTGGCGGAGCAAATGCTCAGCCTCCTGCCGCGCCGCGCAGTGTTTTTGCTGGTGCAGGAGCAGCATCGCATAATCGAGCCGCGCCGCGTCATAGTCCGGCGCGCGATCGAGCATCGCGCGCAGCAACGCCTCGGCCTCTTCGATCGCGCCGCGATCCGAGCAGAGCCGCGCCAACAAGCGCTGCGCGCCGACATTGCCCGCATCTTTGTGCAGATAGTCGCGCAGGATCGCCTCGGCGGGCGCTGCAGCGCCATCCGCAATCAAGCTGTTCGCCGCCACGATCGCCGCAGGCAGCTGCCGCAGCGTTGCCAGATGCTGCGCCGCGGTTGCCGCCTGGGCGGTGTCGCCGCCCATACGGTATAGCTGTTCGAGCATGTCCCAGCTTGCCGGTAGCGTCGGGTTGAGGCGCACCGCTTCGTGCAGCGCGGCGATGGCGCGCGGCGCATCGCGCAACAGGACGAAGCACTGGCCGCGTTCCTGATGCAGACGGCTGAACTGCGGATGCAGCGCCTCCAGCCGCGCCAGTGTCGCCAGCGCTTCGGGCAGGCGGTTGCGCCCGCGCTGCTCGCGCGCTTGCTCTAACAGCGCATCGCGATCGCCCAGGCCATCAGGGGCGGTCACCGCGCCGCGCCGTGCCGCAGGAACGGCTCCAGCCACTCGGGGTCGGGCTGGTCGGCATCATAATATTCGAACACCAGATGCACCCGATCGCTCGACCCGCCGTTGCGCACCCAATGCGGACTTAGATTTGCGACCTCTACCGCCTCGCCGGCCGCAAAATGGAGGTCTTGTCCGCCAAAGTTCGAAACCACCGCGGGATTCGTGAGGATCGGGACGTGGATTTTGTGCGGCCATTTGGCGGCGGGATTGGCATCGATATGGGGGTGGATCACCCCGCCGGCCGGCATCCGCGCCAGCATCACGCGCGGAAACACCCCGCGGGCATAACCATAATCGCGCACGGCTTGCGCCAGCACCGGCTCGAGCACGGTGCGCCAGTCCCGCCACGCGGGGCGATCGTGCGAGCCGCGCCAATCGTGCGGATGGTCGATGAAGCGAAAGACGATGTGGCGCGTCCGGTCGAGCGCTTCGAACTTGTTCGGCTTGGCCGCATTCTCCGCATCCCATATCGCCTCCGGGATCGCCAGCACGGCGGTGCGCAGCGCGCCGATGTCGACGCGGCCAAGCGCGCGGACCGCCGTGGTTTTGCGCGGGTTGGCGGCGGGGCGGGCGGTGGCAGGGAGGGGGGTCATCGCACCCCGTCGAAGCCGTAGCCGAACAGCGCGAGATCCTGTGCGTAGCGCGCGGCGACGCCGGCCATCAAGGCTTCGTCATAATAGCTGCGATAGTCGCCGTGGCGACTGTCATTGACGCGGTCGAGCGCGCGCGCAGGGATTCCGATCCGCGCGCAGATCGCGTCGTAAGAGTGCTGCATGTCCTCGACCCGCCCGATCAGGTCGGTCGACAGCGTCGCGCCATCCGCGCCCAGCAGCAGCGCGGCTTGCGGCTGGAACAGGATATGCTGCTCGGGCGGTTGCTCGAACAAGAAGTGGTGCATCACCGCGCGCGGCCGCCGCTGAAAATCGTCGCCGCCGCGCAGCATGAAGGCACAATAGGAAACGAAGCGGTCGTACGGATTGCGCACGAACGCGAATTTGAAATAGTCGCCAAAAGCCGCCTCCCCCAGATAGGGGCGTACCTGTTGCAGCGACAGGTGGCCATGCCGGATCGCCGCCAGCGCGGGCCACGGGAAGCGCTTGTCGACGAACAGCCCGACCTGCTCGAGATCCCCGTCGACAAGGTGCTCGCGCAGCGCTTGCCGCACGGCATGAGTCCCCGTTTTCGGCACCGCTGCGAACAGGAAGCGGTGGTGATGGGAGATGATCACGCTGTGTCGCACTCCGCTTGGTGGCATCGGTAGGGCACTCCGCCTCGTGGCGAGGCGAGGTGCCCTAAATGCCGTCGTATCAGAACTTAAAGCCGAACCCGGCCATATACGTCGTGCCGCTTTGCGTCTGGTTGTAAAGATAGCGGTTCTGCCCCCAGAACTGCGTGTCTTTCTGGTTCGTGAGGTTGATCGCGTTGAAGGTAATTTGGAGCTTATCGGTGACCTTCACGAAAGCCGCGGCATCGATATAGGTGCTCGCCTCGAAGCCGCGGGTATCGGCGCTCATCGGGTCGGTGCTGGTGCCGGTGAACCAGCGGCTGCGGTGGCTGAGCGATCCGCGCACGCCCCACAGACTGGTATCGTAATAGAGCGTCGCATTGTAGCTCGTCTTCGAAAAGCCGGTGATCTCCTTGGGCGTATCGACATAGGTGAAGTTGCCGGTCATGCCGAAATTGTCGAACGGTGCCGGCAGGAACGAAAACTGCGCCTGTGCCGAGAGTTCGACGCCTTTCAACGTCTTCGTGCCCGCGATATTGATCGGCATCGAGAATTCCGCGACATTGGTGTTGGCCGTCGCACCCGGAATCGTGCTCGATGGAACCCCGGTCTGGCTGAACGGGATGTTCGTCAGCGTTTCCGAACTGATGAAGTTCGTCACCCATTTCTGGAACACGCTGACCGACAGCAAGCCGACCTTGCCGAAATAATATTCCACCGCCAGATCGAGCGATTTATCCTTGAACGGCTTTAGGTTGGGGTTGCCGCGCGATGCCGTGATCTTGCCATTCTCCGCGAACGCACTGCCCTTGGCGGCAATCGAATCGAGGCTCGGGCGGTTGATGTTTTCGGACGCGGCGAAGCGCACCAGCACATCCGGCGTCAGGTCGAACACTGCGTTCAACGCCGGCAAGACGCCCGTATAGCTGCCGGCCACGTCGGTCGTGCCGAGATAGGCATAGCTGTCGCCCTGGATCCAGCCGGTGCTGTGCGTCTTGGTATGATAGCCGCGCACGCCGATATTGCCGCGGAAGCGGTTGCCGAACAGGTGGCTATCCCAATCGGCCTGCAAATAGCCGGAAAAGGTGGTTTCGGTGGTGGTGTAGACGTTCTCAATGTCCTGCAGCGCGCCGCCGGTTCCGTCGGCTTTGGGCGCGAGGCGGTGATACTCTTTGTACTTCGCAAAGCCCTTGTCGTAATTGCCGACCAGCCACGACCCCGAATTGTTCGTAAACACATCGGTGATGTCGGCGACCGACGTGCCGCGCGTTATCGCGGTGGTGCCGTTTGCCCCGCCATCATAATAATAGCTCGCCCCGTCCTGCCAGAAGCGGTGATAGGCGGCACCGGCGCGCAACGCCCACACGTCATTGACCTTGTACGTCGCGTTGAGCACGCCCTCTTGCAGTTCCGACGCATTGTAGAAGGCGCGATAGTAGAAATTGTCCATCGCGTAATTGGCCGGGTTGGTGAGATCGGTACCCGGATAGGAGAACGTAGCCGAGCGGCCGTCAGCGCCGTAATCGGCAACCAGATTGCCCTTGGCGCGCATGTAGAATTTGTCGTCATAGGGCGTGTCGTAGGTCGATTTTTCGTAGCCGCCATGCCCGTCGATCGTGAGGCGGTCGGTCACGTTCCACTTGCCGGTCAGCACAGCCTGGTTGAACTTGTTCTTGTTCAACTCGCGGCGATGCTCGCTGCCGAGCGTGACGTTGCTGGCATCGGTGCGGGTTACATAATTGCTGCCGTCGACCGTAAAGTCGTTGAGGATCGTCGCCTTCTGGAACTGCGACGGCCACGGGCTGCCCTTCGCGGTGTCGAGCGTGGTCGAGCCGAAGCCGTTGAGCGGTCGCGTCGCGAGGTGCAGTTCGTCACGGTGCGTGGTGAATTCGCTATGCAGCACATCGAGCGTCAGCAGCAGATTGTCGGCTGGATTCCACTGCACTGCGGCGGTGACGCCGAGCCGCTCCATATCCGCATTCCATGAGGAGATGCGGTTGCCGTCGGCGAAATAGAGGTCGCCGGCGAGGAACCTGGTTTGCTTCGCGGTAGAGAGGTGCGAAATGTCGAGCCCGGCATTGACCAGATTGACGGCATCGCCCGTTGCAACGCCATTGACCATTTCGGTCTTGCCGAGATGCGCATAATTATAGGTATTATGGCCTTGCTCGGTGGTCTTGCGCTTGGAATAGGCGACCGACACGGCGACGCCGAAGCGGTTGTCCCAATTCTGGCTGAGGAAGCCGACGAGGCGCGGCTGCGCATCCTTGGTATATTGATTGGTCCCGAGCTTGCCCGAGATCGCGCCGGTCAGGCCCGGCTTGGCATCGAACGGCTTGCCGGTGAACAGCCCGACCGTGCCGGCCATCCCGCCTTCATTCTGGGCCGCCTGGAAGGTTTTTTCGACTTCGACCTTGGAGAACAGTTCCGAGGCGAAAATGTTGAAATCGAACGCGCGGTCGCGTGAACGCTGGCCGCGGCTGTCTTGCGCCGAATCGACGTTGCCCAGCACTTCCATGCCGTTGAGCTGCACGCGCGAGAAATCCGCGCCAAGCCCGCGCAAGGAGATCCGCCGACCCTCGCCGGCTTCACGCGTGATTTGCACGCCCGGCAAGCGCTGGAGCGACTCGGCGAGGTTGAGTTCGGGAAATTTGGCGATGTCTTCGGCGACGATCACATCCTTCTGGATCACCGCTTCGCGCTTGATCGTGCGCGCGTCGCGCAGCGATTTGCGGTAGCCGGTCACGACGATCTCGGCGTCCTGGGTGGTGGTCGCTGGTGGATCGACCGCGACTTGCGCGAGCGCGACGCGCGGAAACGCGAGCGCGACCACCACGGCAACCGTCGCCAGTAACAGACTCTTATAGTTGGGGCGTTGGCCCCGAATCGCATTGTTGGTAATCATGAAATGCCCCCGCCACCTGGTATGAACCAGACGCCCTTGCGCAGAATGTCGCGTCAACTCTGTGACAATCGCGGAGAAAATGATTCTCGATCACACTTTTCTGCTGAAACGCGGGTCGGAACGCCGTGCGGTTGCGGCGCGCGCGGCATCGGTCCCCGCGCACGTTTCACCGTCATGCAATCGCCATATCGATGGTCTAGACCTGTAAGCATGATGAGGCCTGTCTCGCGCGGTGATCGCGGCGACGCCCGCGTCGGGTTGGCGCCAGGTCGACCGCGAGCTTAATGCCGGGAGCTTAATGATGGTGACGATGCAGGATCGACGCAGTTTCATCCGCGCGATGATGGCGACGGCGGGGGCGGCGGCGAGCTTTACGCCCGCGATCGCGCGCGCGCTGGAAATTTCGGCCGATCGCCGCACCGGCACGATTCAGGACGTCGAGCATGTCGTGATCCTCACGCAGGAGAACCGCTCGTTCGACCATTATTTCGGCGCGATGCGCGGCGTGCGCGGCTTTGGTGACCGTTTCGCCATTCCCGCCCCGCCGCTCGCAGGCGCGCCGGGGCGCACCGTTTTGCTCCAGCCCAACGAACATCCCGGCGCCGACCCGGCGTTCATCGCGCCGTTTCGGCTCGATACTTCGGTCGATTTCCGCCGCTATCGTCCGCCGGGCACGCCGCATGGCTTCACCGACAGCCAGGCCGCATGGGACAATGGCCGGATGGGCGCGTGGCCGCAGCACAAGCACAATCACGCCATGGCGCATTTCACGCGCGAGGATCTGCCCTTCCAATATGCGCTGGCTGAGGCCTTCACGCTGTGCGACGCCTATCACAGCGCGATGCACCTGTGCACCAACCCCAACCGGCTCTATGTCTGGACCGGGACGCACGATCCCCTGGGCAAGGGCAATGGCCCGGCGATCGACAATGGCTATGACAGCATCGGTGCCGATCCGCTGAAGCACGGCGGCTATCGCTGGACGACCTATCCCGAGCGGTTGATGGCGGCCGGGATCGGCTTCCAAATCTATCAGGACATGGCCGACAATTTTACCGACAACCCGCTGGTCGGCTTCCAGCGCTATCGCCAGGAGCAAAGCGCGGACGCCGCGGGCCTGCTCGCGCGCCGGACGATGACGACGCGCACGCTCGACGATTTGCGCGCGGACGTGCGCGACAAGCGCTTGCCGCCGGTTTCGTGGATCATCGCGCCCGAAGCGCTGTCGGAACATCCGAGCGTTTCCACCCCGCTGCAAGGCGGCGATTATACCGCGCGCGTGCTCGATGCGCTCACCGCCAATCCCGAGGTGTGGGCGCGCACCGTGCTGCTGCTCAATTTCGACGAGAATGACGGCTTGTTCGACCATGTCCCGCCGCCCGCTCCCCCTGCACGCGTGGCGGGGCGGATGGTTGGCGCGACGACGATTGCGGCGGATGACGAATATCACGTCCACAGCCAAAAGCCCGACGATGCGGCCTATCTGGACCGGCCGTACGGGCTTGGCCCGCGCGTTCCGCTTTATGTCATTTCGCCGTGGAGCAAGGGCGGGCATGTCGCGTCCGAAGTGTTCGACCACACCAGCATCTTGCGCTTCCTCGAAACGCGCTTCGGCGTCCACGAACCCAATATCAGCGCGTGGCGGCGCGCGGTCTGCGGCGACCTGACCTCCTGTTTCGATTTCAGCGCGCCCGACACCGTTGATTTTATGACGACGCTGCCGGGTACCGCCGCTTTGTCGGCGCGCGCGGCGCAGTTGAAGGAGAGCCAGCCGCCGCTGCCGGTTGCGACGGTCGCGCCCGTCCAGGAAACCGGGATCCGGCGGCGGCGGGCGACCCCGTACGATCTCGACGCCCGGTTGCGGGTCGCGGGGGACAGCGGCACCTTGGTCTTTGCCAACCATTCGGCGCTGCGCGCTGCGGTCTTCCATGTCTATGACGTGACGCGCCTGGACGAGGTCCCGGCACGTTATACCGTCGGGGCCGGGCAAGTGCTGGCCCATACGCTGCCGGCGGCAGGCGCGGGCGTGGACCTGTTCATTGTGGGACCCAACGGCTTTCATCGCCGGTTGCGCGGGCGAAGCGATGTTTTTTCGATCAGCATCGTGGCCCGCGGCGCTGGTCCTCCTGCACTTCGCGTGGAAAATCTTACCGCCGCCGCGCTCTCGATCGAAATGACCGACATGGCCTATGGCGTCGCGCCGGCTTCGATCATGCTTGCGGCGGGTGCCACGCGCAGCATCCCGCTTGATCTGTACAAAAGCCATGGGTGGTATGATCGCAACTTTACGGCCGGCGGGCAGGCGTGGCGGACGGCGGGCCGTGTCGAGGATGGCAAGGCGTCCTATTCGGATCCCGCCGCGGGCGGGCCGGGGCCACTTCGGCTGGCGTCGCCAGCCTAGTCGGCGGCCCGGAGCGGGACTGCCGGCCTAGGGGCGTCCAGAAAGCGTCGCGTGCTGGACGTCTCGCGGAGACTGTCACAAAGTCCGGCCCCATCGCGTGCTCGGCGATCAGCCGCCGATAACGCCGGTAGACCGGTCCGCGGCACATGGCGCGCTTTGACCGGCAGAAATCTGATACTGCCGGGCCGCGTAGCCCAAGCCCAGGTCGCAGCGCACTTGGCTGCGCAAGGCCCGATGTCGGGATCGACATGATGGCGCGCAGCTCTTCAAACTGCCGGACCGGATGATCGGCAAGGCGGATCATTATAGGAATCGGTCAAGCGGCCGAGTTCGCCTGCTGCGCGAGCG
>NZ_JBBATX010000050.1:0-19261 GCF_040398505.1 Sphingomonas sp.
GGGCGCTCGATCCTCGGTTGCGGGCGGGGGATGTCGTGGTCGGCGAGCTTTCCCCCCCGATACGCTTCCCCGGGGAAGGCCGGAGCCCAGTAGAGACTTCGGCTGTTGCTGCGCGCAGCGCTTCATCCCAGCCACCTACGCAACTGGGCCCCGGCCCTCGCCGGGGAAGCGCTTTGGTGGCATGGCTCGCCCAAAACCTCCCCCACGCACATTGCGGCACTGTCCTCGGCGCAGACGCGATCATCGCCTCGGTCGCCGAGAAAGCCGCGCTGCACGCTGCGACCGGCGCGATTGCCGTCGACATGGAATCGCACATCGCCGCTCGCGTGGCGGACCGGCACACCCTACCCTTCGCGATCCTCAGGACGATCTCCGACACCGCCGATCATGCCCTACCAGCTGCCGCACTGGTCGGCATGAAACCCGATGGCGGCGTCGCGCTCGGCGCAGTGCTGGCGTCGCTGGCGCGCGATCCGCGCCAATTGCCCGCCTTGATCCGCACCGGGCGCGATGCCGGCGCGGCGTTCCGCAGTCTAGGCCGCGCGCTGGGTGCGCTTGAAGCCCTCGGGATCCGCCGCCTTGATCTTGGCGAGCGCGGCCTCGACATGCGTTGAGTGCACGTCTTCGGCTGGGCGCGCGTGGCTCAAGTCGATGTCGGGTGCCATCGGGCCTTCGGTGCGGATGCCGCGGCGGCCGACGGTGAACATTTTTAGCGGGTTCCGCACGGCATCCGCCGCCGCCGTGCCTTCAAACCCGCAATGCACCATGCAGTTCGAGCATTTCTCATATTTGCCGACGCCATACTGGTCCCAATCGGTTCCCTCCATCAGCTCGGCGAAGGTCGGCACATAGCCTTCGCCGACGAGGTAACACGGCTTTTGCCAGCCGAAGACGGTGCGCAGCGGCATCGACCACGGCGTGCATTCATAGGTCTGGTTGCCGGCCAGGAAATCGAGAAACAGCGGCGAATTGGTGAAGGTCCAGGCGCGCGCGCCATCGCCGCGCTTGAACACATCGCGGAAGAAATTCTTCGTGCGCTCGCGCGTGAGAAAATGCTCCTGATCGGCGGCGCGTTCGTAGGAATAGCCGGGCGAGATGGTGATCTCGACGCCGCGCTTCTCCATTTCGTCGAAAAAGGCAGCGAGCCGCTCGGACGAGGCGCCGTCAAACACGGTGCAATTGACCTGCACGCGGAAGCCCTTTGACTTGGCCAGCTCGATCGCCTCGATCGCAACCTCGTACGTGCCATCCTGATCGACCGCGTGATCGTGCATGCCTTTGTCGCCGTCGAGATGGATCGACCAGGTGAAGAAGGGCGACGGCTTGTAATCGTCGATCTTCTTTTTGAGCAGCAGCGCATTGGTGCAGAAGATCACGAACTTCTTTTTCGCGAGATAGCCTTGCACGATGCGCGGCATGTCGCGGTGGAGCAACGGCTCGCCACCCGCGATCGAGACGGCGGGCGCGCCGCATTCGTCGATCGCCTCCATGCACTGCTCATAGCTCAGCCGCTGGTTGAGGATCGCGTCGGGATAATCGATCTTGCCGCAGCCGGGGCAAGCGAGATTGCAGCGCAACAGTGGCTCGAGCATCAGCACAAGCGGGTATTTGCCGCCTTTGAGCTGGTTTTTGAGCGTGTAGGCGCCGATGCGCATGAGGGGGGCGAGGGGGAGCGTCATGGCTGTTCCTATGCGCCGATCGTGGCGAATTTGGTAGAGGCGGCTTTGGCCGGGGCACCGCGCAATTCACGCGGCAACCCGAATTCGAGCGATTCCTCAACCCCGGCGAGCTGCGTCACTTCAACCGGGCCGAGCTTGCGCAACGCATCGATGACGCTGTCGACAAGTTCGTCGGGGGCAGATGCACCCGCCGTCAGGCCGACGCGCGCTATGCCTTCAAACCAGGCCGGATCGATCGCGCTGCCATCGGCGACGAGGTAGCTCGGCAAACCTTCATCCGCGCCAAGATCGCGCAGGCGGCTCGAGTTCGAGCTGTTTTCCGAGCCGACGACGAGCAGCAGATCGGCGACCTTGCACAGGTCGCGCACTGCGGTCTGGCGGTTCTGCGTGGCGTAGCAAATCTCCGACACGTCCGGGCCAATCAGGTTGACGAAGCGCTTGGCAAGCGCCGCGATCACGCTCTTGGTGTCGTCGACGCTCAAGGTCGTCTGGGTGATATAGGCGACCGGGGCATCGTCGGGCAGATCGAGTGCTGCAACATCGGCCTCGGTCGAGACGAGCAGGACCGGCGCATCGACTTGACCCCGCGTACCGACGACTTCGGCATGGCCCTCATGCCCGATCATCACCAACGTGCGCCCGGCCTTGGCATAGCGGCGGCCCTGAAGATGGACCTTGGTGACCAGCGGGCAGGTCGCGTCGAACACGGGCAAGCCGCGCGCGCGCGCTTCTTCCTCGACCGTGCGCGCGACGCCGTGGGCGCTGAACACCGTCATTGCGCCATCGGGCACGTCCGACAGTTCTTCGACGAACACCGCTCCCTTGGCGCGCAGCGTATCGACGACATGGCGGTTATGGACGATCTCGTGCCGAACATAGACCGGCGCGCCATAGCGATCGATCGCGCGCTCGACGATCTCGATCGCGCGAACGACCCCGGCGCAAAAACCGCGCGGGTTGGCCAGAATTACCTGCAAGCAAAGTCCCTTCCGTGCGCTCCAATGCCGCCGCCACCAAGCAACGCTATACAGCGTCGCCGAGCAAGCGGCATCTGTGCCTCCCGGGGAGATATTCTAGCCGCATCGCACCATAAAGGAAGCGCGAAAACGCGTCTTCTCAGCACCCGCATCCGTCGCCTCGGCTCTTAACTGCCAGCGGAGCGCGGTTCATCGGCGCGACAGCGGTTTGTGCTATCGCATCTGCGGTGATACCGCCCCGCTAAAGCAAGAAGGGCATCGCCGAATATCCCAAAGGAGTTTTCGATGACGTTTCCCAGTCATATTTCCCTGCGCGCAAGTCTGGTCGTGGTCGCGCTGTCGGCCGCTGGCCCGGCACTGGCGCAGGCCGATCCGGCCCGCGCACCCGTGCAAATGCTTGACGATGGCTTGCTGGCGATCATGAAGTGCGGTAGCGGCCTCGGTGCGGCCGGGCGCGCGGCGAAGATCGGCCCGGTGGTCGACCAGACCTTCGACATCGGCTTGATCACGCGGCTGTCGGTCGGGCCGGATTGGGTGGAGGTCGCGCCCGCCGATCAGACGGCGCTCGTGGCCGGCATGCGCCGTCTGACGGTGGCACAATATGCGGCGAATTTTAGCAGCTATTCGGGTCAGATCTTTACGATCGACCCCAAGATCGAAGCGCGTGGCGCGGACAAGCTCGTGCGCACGACGCTGTCCGCACCAAAGGACGACAGTGTCGCGATCGGCTATCGCTTGCGCCAGAGCGGCGGAAAATGGCGGATCGTCGATGTGTACTACCGTAACGCGATCAGCCAGTTGGCGACGCGGCGGGCCGATTTCGAGAGCATCTTTGCCAAAGGCGGGGCGAAGGCGTTGATTTCGCACATCGACGCGCTCGCCGCGAAAAGCGGACGCTAAAGGCGATGCGGACCCGGGGGGGGAGCGTCGCGCTGGCGCTCACGATTGCGCTGACGAGTGTGCCGGCGCTGGGCCAGGAAGCTGCGCCCGCGCCGGCGGCGGTTGCCGCGCAGGCAAACCCGCCCGCGGCCGCATCGGTCGAGGCGGGGCCACGCCCGCGGCGTCGCCATGCCATTGGGGATTCGCTCGAGGGCTTCAACCGGGCGATGTTCTCGATCCACCAAACGCTTGATCGACTCTTTTTCCGGCCCGTGGCGATGGCGTATAAGACGGTCGTGCCAAAGGTCGTGCGCAAAGGCATCCGGCACTTTTTCTCGAATATCGGCGAGCCGCTGGTGTTCGCCAATGATGTGCTGCAGCTGAAACCGAAGCGCGCGGTGAAGACCTTCGGGCGTTTCCTGATCAATTCGACCGTCGGCATTGGCGGGGTGCTCGATGTGGCCAAGACGCAGGATTTCCGTTTGCCACATCATGACAATAGTTTTGGCGATACGCTTGGCCGCTACGGCGTCGGGCCGGGGCCGTATATCTTTCTGCCACTGGTCGGGCCGAGCACATTGCGCGACCTTGGCGCAGGCATTGCCGAGGGGCAGGTGATCCCCTTGACGATCGGCACGCCGTTCGACCGCGCCGAGTATCGCGTGTCGGAAACCGTCCTCACCGGGCTCGACCTGCGTGTCGAATCGGACGATGCGCTGAAGGCGTTGCTGGGTAGCGCGATTGATCCCTATGCGACGCTAAGATCGGCCTATCTGCAGGATCGCGCGTTTGAGATTGACGAACTGCGTCACCGCACCAAGCGCGCGGTGAGCCCGCTCGACGATCCGTTGACCGATCCCGGCGGCGCGGCCCCCGCCGCGACGTCTGCGCCGGCCGATGATTTTCCCGCCGACCCGGCACCCCCGGTCGAACCAGTACCGGCGCCGACGCCGCCTGCGCCCTAAACCTTTTTTTTCCGAGGCGGGCCGAGCAAGGCGGGCTCGAAGATCAACGCGCAGACCAAAGTCCAGGCGAGCGAGATCATCAGGATCTTGCCCATGCTCGCGGTGCCGGGATGCTGCGACAGCCACAGGCTGCCAAACGCGCTGCCGGTCGCAAGCGCGCTGAACAGCACCGCGCGGGCGAGGCTCGATTGCAGCAAGTCGGTCGCGCCCGCGCGCCATGCCATCACGAAATAGATGTGGAACGCGACGCCGACGCCGAACAGCAACGGAAAGGCGATGATGTTGGCGAAGTTGATTGGTTGCCCGATCAAGACGCAACTGTCCAGCGTCAGGAACCCCGACAGGACGACGGGGGCGAGCGTGAAGGCGACTTCCTTCACGTCGCGCAGCACGAGGAACAGCAAGCCGCTGACCAAAGCGAGCGCGATGATACCGGCTTGAACGAACGCCCAGGCGACGGTTCCCGCCGCCTCCTGCGTCGCGACGGGCAGGCCACTCGCATTCGGCGCAACGGCGCGGACGGCCTTGGTGAAGCGGCGCAGCACGGCATTGTCATTGCTGTCGCCCTTGGGGAACACCTGCACCAGCGCGCGACCGTCCTTGGCGACCCAGTTTTCGGCGATTTCGGGCGGCAGCGTCTCGCGCGTTACCGCCTCGGCCTGCAACGCCGAGCGGATTTGATCGAGCATCGTGCCGAGCGGGGTGACGAGCAGGGTGCTCGCTTTGTCGCGTTCTGCCGGAGCGGCCTTTGCCAGCCGATCGAAGGCGGTAGCCAGGCGCAAAGCTGTGGGTGCTGCCGGATCCTTGCTCTGCCCGGCAACCGTGCGAAGGTGACGCGCGACGCGCGCCAGCGCCGCCGCATTCGCCGCGTCGCTCGGTGGTGGGGTCAGGTCGAACGGGTTGACCGTTGCATCGAGCAGCAGCGCGGCGTCCTGGACGACCGCCAGCTTGGCCGCTTGATCCGCAAGCACGAAGCTGTCGACCGAAACCGCTTCGGCGACCTCGGGCAGCGCCGAGAGTTTCGTGGTCAGCGCGCGCGCGGCTTGCGGGTTCGCGGTCAGCACGTTGATCGTGTTGGGGGTGCGCAGCGGATCGCGCATCAAATCCATCAGTGCGACCATCGCCGGGCCGTCCTTCGCGCGCAAATGCAGCGGGTTGAAATCGAACTGGACGAGCGGGAGCAACGCGATGCTCCCCGCCATCGACAGGCCGAACGCCCACAACACCGCTTTGCGATGCGTGCCAAGCCAGCGATCGAGCGGTGCCGCTTCGCGAAAACCCACCTCGCGTTGTGGCGTGCCGGGTTGGAGCAGCATCAGCATCGCGGGCAATACGGTTACGCTCGCGACCAGCGCCACGATCATGCCGAGGCCGGCGATGATGCCGAGTTCGGCGATCCCGATATAATCGGTCGGCAGGAACGCCCCGAACCCGAGGAACACCGCCCCCGCCGCGAGCGCCAGCGGCGCGCCGAGCGCAACCGCCGCACGTTCCAGTGCCGGTCCGGTCGCCCCACCATCGAGCCGCTCGGCATTGAAGCGCACTGCGATCTGGATCCCGAAATCGACGCCAAGCCCGACGAACAACGGAATGAACGCCACCGAAATGAGGTTGAGCGCACCGACCGCCATCAGCCCGAGCGCGGTGGTCACCACCAGCCCCGCCACGATCGTCACTACAATCGCCGCAACGATCTTCGCCGAGCGCGTCGCGAACCACAGCGTCACCAGCATTGCGGCGGCCATCACCAGCCCGACAAAGCCGATATTCTCCTCAAGCGTCGCGAACTCTTCGTCTGCGAGCGGGACTTCGCCGGTCGTGCGCACGCTGATGCCGTGCGCCGCGTCGAGACCGAGCGCCTTGACCTGCGCGGTGATCGCCGCAACCGCGTCCTCCCCCGGCTGGAGCGCGCCATAATCGAGCTTGGGTTGCGCGAGGATCAGGCGACGGCGCGGGGCGGCGGTGCCGGAGCCGGGCACGGCGAACAGCTCCTGCCATGAGAAATAGGCCGGCTTGCCCTGCGCCGAAGCATCGAGCGCGCCGGCCATTGTGCGCATCGGGCGATCGATCCGCGACAGCGCGATGTAGCCGCGCTCGACCCCGGTCAGCATCGTTGCGAAAGCGTCCGCCACGCCGCGCAGCGACGGGTCGCTCGCCAGTGGGCCGAGCAGCGGCTGCGCGTCGATCAGCGCTTTGGTCGATGCGCGGACTTCGGCGGTCGACCCGAACAGCAGCCCTTCACGATCGAAGAACGCGCCGCCATCGGGACGCTGCACGCTGCGGAAATGCGCGGTGTCGGCGGCGAGGGCGGCGGAGAGCTTGACCGTCGCCGCTTCGGCCAGTTCGGGCGTCGTGCCGTCGACGATCACCAGCAACACATCGCGCAATTGCGGGAAGGCGGTTTCGACAGCCTGTTCGTTCTTGCGCCACTCAATCCCGGGCGAGATCAAAGCGGCGGTATCGGTGGTCATCGCAAAGTGGCTGGACGCGAACAGCGTCGCGCCCGCCACCAGCGCGAGGCACGCAGCCAGCACCGCGAAAGGCCGCCGCACGCCGAGTGCGACGAGCTGCTGGAGCGCGCGTGCGATCACCGTGCGGCGGTTGCCGCCGGTGCATCCGGGCCGGTGAAATAGCGCAAGCGCAACCGGATCGTGCGCTCTTGCCCGTCATAATCGAAGAACGCCTCTTCCCATTTAGGAGGGCCGAGGCGAATCCTGGCGTCGTTCGAGAAGCCGACCCCTTCCTTGGGAATGCCGAACAACGCGCGATCGACCTTGCCATTGCCATTTTGGTCGTAAAACACTTGCGCGGCATAACGGCCGGGCTTGAGGCCGGTGAGCGTCACCGTAGATTGGCCGATTCGCGCCGGGGCATCGGCGGCGACCGGGCAATCGTTCAGGAACTGCTTTTGCGTGCACAAATCGACATGCACGCGACCGGTGCGATCCCGCACATTATCGACCGCGACGTGCAGCACGCCGCTCGATTGACCGGCCGACACCGGGCAGAGCGGCAGCGTGGCCAGAAAGAGCGTCGCGACGCAGGCGCGCGTACCGGGGGCGAAACGAATCATGACGGGCCCTTTAAACCAGGTTAGGGCCGTAATGGAACCATAGGCCGCAAGGCCGCGCGCTTTCGCGGATTGCCGCTGAACGGGGAATGAAGCCACGGTGGCTCAGCCGAAAATCTCGCCGAGCGCGGCGGTCGCAGGGCCGTCCTTCCAATCGCGCAGTTCTACATACAGCGCGGTCTGGATCGCCGCGGCAAAGGTGATCGACACGGTGTTGAACGCCGCTGACAGGATCGTCGAAATGGTCCCCGGACCCGACGCTTGTGCCGCAGCCAAATTCTGTACGCCGCCTGCCGCGAAAATGGCCACGATCCCCGCGACCGCAACGATCGCGTACAGCACCAAAAGCAGGATCAGCTGGAGACCGAAAATGCTCCAGCGTGCCCCCTTGGTCAGTTCGGCACTGCGCCCGAGCGCGCCGAAAACACCGGTATTCTCCGCCACCAATACCGGTGCCGCGACCGACCAGACGACATAGAGGATCATCCCCGGGACAAGCAGCAGCAACGCCGCGAAGCCGATCGCAATCGCCATCAGCAGGACGAGGACGAACAATGGCACGATTTTGCGCAGACCGGCCAGGGCAGCATCGCCGAACGCGACCGATTCACCGTCGCTATAGGCCACCGTTACGCGCACCAGCGCGCCCTGTGCGAGGATCGAAAAGGCGATCGCAAGCACCCCGACGCCCAGCGACAGCGCGATGCTGGCCGGGCTGAGCGGCGTGGCTTGGGTGATCCTGGCCCCCTGAACGGCGACGTTCACCAACAGGCCGGGCAGCGCGCCGAACAGGAAGGCGATTCCGAACATCAGCACCGGCTGCGCGCCGATCGTTCCGAAGGCGCGACTGAACACGCGGCCAATCGACATGCGGCGATCCGCCATTTCTGCAATGCTGGCCATAGTAAGTCCCCCCGGTCTCTGGCTTAACGGTTTGACGGTGCGCTTCGCCGCTGTCCAGCGCATTTTGGCGATTGCGTGGGCGCGGAGTTGCTTTAATCTCAGACGCGTAGCGACACATGCTGCCAGGGGAAATTCAGGTGAGCGGGGCGACAGCGCAGCAGGTAGCGACCGCTACCGACCGGTTCGCCGCTGCCCATGCCGCGTTGAAGGCCGATTCGACCGTTCAGTTCACGCTGCAACGCGCGCCGCCGCCCGCACCACCGCCGGCCTGGCTCGAACCGTTCCTGAAATGGCTCGAGCGCGTTTTCGAGCCGGTAGGGCGGTTCTTCGCCTGGATCGACAGTTTTTTTCCGCACTGGCCGTACGCGCGCATTTTCCTGTGGAGCGTGCTGGCGGTCGTCGTCGCGCTGGTGGCGTGGGGGGTGTATCAACGCATCCGCTATGGCGAATGGCGCTTGCCGCGCCGTATCCGGCTGCGCGCGACCGCGGTTGTGCAGGACGAGGAAGCGTGGGTGCCCGATGCCGCGCCGGTGCGCGAATGGCTGCGTGAGGCCGATGCGATGGCGGCGGCCGGGCGCTATGCCGAGGCGGTGCACCATTTGCTGTTCCGCTCGATCGAGGACATCGCCCGGCGGCGGCCGAGACTGGTGCGTCCTGCGCTGACCAGCCGTGAGCTGAGCGCTTCCGACGCGTTGCCACCCCCGGCGCGCGACTTGTTCGCCGGGATCGCCCGACTGGTCGAGCGCAGCTTGTTCGGCGGGCGCCCGGTCGATGCCACCGACTGGAGCGGCGCGCGGGCGGCCTATAGTGATTTCGCGCTGCCGGGCACGTGGCGCGCATGAGCGACGTCGCGATCGCAGCGCCATCGGGTGCGAGCAGCGGCGGCGCATTCACGACGCGGACCGTTGCGATCCTGATCGCGGTCGGCATCTTGACCTTCGTCGGGATGCTCGTGCTCGGGGCCTATGCGCCCGATTTGCGCTCGGGCCGCAATGGCGGGGCGCATGCGCTGTCGAATGCCGCGATCGGCTATAGCGGGATCGTGCGCCTGGCCGAGGCGACGGGACGCAACCCGCAAATCGTCCGCGACCCGCGCAAGCTCGATACGGAAGATCTCGTCGTACTGACGCCGGAGGCGGCCGCTACCGACATGACCAAGATGATTGAGATCCGGCAGGGCAAACCGACGCTGGTGATCCTGCCGAAATGGGAGACTGTCGCGGATCGCTTTCACCCCGGCTGGGTCCGGTTCGTGGATTTGAAGAGCATTTCGGAGCCTGACGGCGTGCTCGCCCTTAAAAACGTGTTGAAGACGCGGCGCTATTCGAGTGGCGGGCGGCCGCTGGTCGGCGTGTCCTGGCTGCCGGCCGCGATTCGTTTTCGTGGACCCAAGCCGGTCCAGACGATTTCGGGTCCGGACCTGACGCCGCTCATCACCGACGATCAGCGGCACATCGTGCTCGCCCAGATTGGCGAGCAGCCGTTCTACGTGCTGGCCGATCCCGATTTGCTGTCGAACATCGGGATGCGCGATGCGGGGCAGGCGCGCGCCGCGCTGGAACTGCTCGATTTCCTCAACGCGACGGGCGCGAAATCGATTGTTTTCGACGTGACGCTCAACGGCTTCGGGCATGGCGCCAGCCCGTTGAAACTGGCGTTCGATCCGCCGTTTCTCGCCATGACGCTGGCGATCGCGATCGCGGTGTTGCTGGCGGGGATTCAGGCGACCGCGCGCTTCGGTGCCACGCGGCGGCGCGCGCGCGCGATCGCCTTCGGCAAGACGGCGCTGATCGACAATACGGCCGCGCTGGTGCGCAAGGCCGGGCGGCACGGTACGCTCGGCCCGCGCTATCTCGATCTGGTGCGCGAGCGGGCGCGGACCGTGTTCGGCGTGCCGTCACGGCTGCGCGATCAGGCGTATGACGCCTATCTCGACCGGCTGGGCGGGCGGGCGCGCTTTTCTGATTTGGCTGAACAAGCGCGGGTCGCCACCGATCCGCGCGCGATGCTGCACGCGGCGCAAGCGCTGCACCACTGGTTATGGGAGAAGTCACGGTGACCGTAGAAAACGTCAAGGCGCTCGCCGAGGATATTCGCGCTGAGATCGGCAAGGCCGTGGTCGGGCAGGAGGCAACGGTCGACATCCTGCTCGTCGCCTTGTTCGCGGGCGGGCATGTGCTGCTCGAAGGCCCGCCGGGCACCGCCAAGACGCTGCTCGCGCGCAGTTTCGCGCGCGTGATCGGGCTCGATTTCGGGCGGATCCAGTTCACGCCCGATCTGATGCCGGGCGACATTATCGGCGCGAATCTGTTCAACTTCCAGACCAGCACCTTCACGCTGACGCGCGGGCCGATCTTCACCGATTTGCTGCTCGCCGACGAAATCAACCGCACCCCGCCCAAGACGCAAGCGGCGCTGCTCGAGGCGATGCAGGAGCGCACCGTGACGATCGACGGCGAAAGCCTGGCGCTTGGCGAGCGCTTCATGGTGGTGGCGACGCAAAATCCGATCGAGCAGCAGGGCGTCTATCCGCTGCCCGAGGCGCAGCTCGACCGCTTCCTGTTCAAACAGACGGTCGATTATCCGAGCGCGGCCGAGGAACGCCGCATCATCGCGGCGCACGGATCGCACGGCAATGCGATGGCGCCCGCGGAGTGGGGGGTGGAGGTTATCGCCAATGCGAGCGTGATCGGCGAAGCGATCGCTGCCGTCGCGCAGGTCCGGCTGGTCGATGAGGTGATCGATTATATCGCCGCGCTGATCCGCGGTACGCGCGATGTCGCCGATCTGGAAAGCGGCGCGAGCCCGCGGGCCGGGGCGATGCTGGCGGGGGCGGCGCGGGCGCGGGCGGCGCTCGATGGGCGCGATTTCGTGATCCCCGACGATGTGAAGGCGCTCGCGCCGGCGTTGCTGCGCCACCGGCTGATCCTGTCGCCCGCTGCCGAGATCGACGGCCGCGCGATCGAGGATGTGGTGACGAGCATTATCGAGACGATCGAGGCGCCGCGGTGAGGGGATTTACCGTCTCTCTACCACTCTTACACGCTTCCCCGGCGAAGGTCGGGGCCCAGTTGTGCCGTCTTTGTTGGCATGGCGCGGCGTTCGACAATGATCGCCGCGCAACTGGGCCCCGGCCTTCGCCGGGGAAGCGGTTGCGGGCATGATCTACCCCACGCGCATGGCTGTGCTGGCGGCGGCGGCGGGAGCACCGGTGGCTTTGCTGGTGGCCGTGGCGCTCCCCGATCGCTGGTTCGTCGGGCTCGCTTGGCCGGTTGCCGTGCTTGCGCTGACGCTGTTCGATGCGTTGAACGGGTTGCGCGCCGGGACTGTGACGCTCGCGCTGCCACCCAATGCCGCGGTCGGTGCGACGATCGACGCGACCTTGCGCGTCGTGATCGAAGGCGCGCGTCCGCCCGTCAGCGCCGAAGTGGCGCTCGGCGCGAGCCCGCTGCTCGCTGTCGAGAATGACGGGCGCGCCTGGGTCGCGCTGGCGGGCGGGCGTGGCGCGGTGCTGCTGCCGGTGACCACGCTCCGGCGCGGGACGGCGCGGATCGAGACGCTGTGGTTGCGCTGGCGCGGGAGCCTGGGGCTGGCGTGGCACCAGCGCACCGTTGCGACCGACGCCGCCTTGCCGATTCTGCCCGATATTCGCGCGGTGCATGAGCGCGGCGCGCAGATCTTCCAGCGCCATGCCCTCCAAGGCTTGTTGACGCAAATCGACCGCGGCGACGGCACCGATTTCGATGCGTTGGTCGAATTTCGCTCCGGCATGGACCGGCGCGCGCTCGATTGGAAACAGTCGGCGCGGCACAGGAAGCTCCACGCCAAGGAATTCCGGACCGAACGCAACAACCAGATCGTCTTCGCGGTCGATGCCGGGCGGCAAATGTGCGAGCCGGTCGCTGGGTTGCCGCGGGTCGATCGGGCCGTGTCGGCGATGCTGCTGACGGCGTGGATTGCGCTGAAGCTCGGTGATCGCGTGGCGCTCCACGCGTTCGATTCGCGGCCACGCATCGCCAGCGGCCTGGTATCGGGCGTGCCCGCCTTTGCCAGCTTGCAGCGGCTCGCCGCGCAGATTGAGTATAGCGGCGAGGAGACCAACTATACTTTCGCGCTCACCACGCTGGCGACGCGGCTGACGCGGCGCTCGATGATCGTGTTGTTCACCGAATTCACCGATCTTACCTCGGCGGATTTCATGGTCCGCGCCGCTGCCCGAATCGTGAACACGCATTTGTTGCTCGTCGTGATCCTGCGCGACGAGGAGGTCGAGCGCATCGCCGACCGCGCCCCTGCGACCAGCGAGGATGTGACGCGCGCTGTCACCGCCGCTGCTTTGCTGCGCGATCGCAAGCTGGTGTTGACGCGGCTGCAGCATCTCGGCGTGCATGTGATCGAAAGCGAGCATGACCGCGTCGGCGAGCGGCTGGTGCAGGGCTATGTCGATCTCAAGCGGAGGAATTTGCTGTAATGGCCACGGCGCTTGCCCCGGCACAGCCGATGCTGGTCAATGCCAGCCGCTTCCGCGCCGCGCATGCGGCCGAATGGGAGCGGCTCGAACGGCTGATCAGCCGAATCGAGAAGCGCTCGATTCGGGCCTTGAACGATGACGATTTGCTGGCCTTGCCGCTGCTTTACCGGTCGGCTTTGTCGTCGCTGTCGGTGGCGCGCGAGACGTCGCTCGATCGTTCGTTGATTGTCTATCTCGAACAGCTCTGCACGCGCGCCTATTTCCAGCTCTACGGCGTCCCGACCTCCGCGCTCAGTCAATTGGGGCGCTTCTTTGTCCATGGCTGGCCGGCCGCGATGCAGGCGCTGTGGCGCGAGACGCTGGTTGCGTTTCTGTTGACGGTTGCGGCCGCGATCGTCGGGTATGTGCTGGTGCGCGGCGATCCGAGCTGGTTTTTCGGTATTGTCGGCGACGGCATGGCGCAGGGCCGCGACCCGTCCGCGTCGGTCGAGACGCTGCGCCAGACGCTGTACGGTAAGCATGAAGACATGCTCGCCACCTTTGCCGCCTATCTTTTCACGCATAACGCCCAGATCGCGATCTTCGCCTTCGCGCTGGGTTTTGCCTTCGCCGTGCCGACGGTTTTTCTGATCGTGTATAATGGGTTGATGCTCGGTGCGTTCATGGCGGTGTTCGTGCCCAAGGGGCTCGGTTACAATTTCACCGGCTGGATCATGATCCATGGCACGACCGAATTATTCGCGATCATCATCGCGGGTGCTGCGGGGATCAGGATCGGCACCGCGATCGCCTTCCCCGGTCGGCAGGCGCGCAGCGATTCGGCGGTGCAGGCGGGCCGGACCGGCGCGACCGCGATGGGTGGCGCGGTGCTCATGCTGGCGGTCGCCGGGTTGCTCGAGGGGATCGGGCGGCAGACCGTGCTCGACGATCTCAGCCGCTATGGCATCGGGCTGACGATGCTGGTGGCGTGGTTGCTCTATTTCTATTTGCCGAGGAGCCGCAATGGCGTGGTTCAGGCGTAACCGCGACGGCAAGCGGCCCAAGGGCCCGCCGTCGCTGCGGCGGAGCTTCGTCACGCCCGAGGGGGTCGATCTGCAGATCGAACTCGGCGGGGCGGGGGTGCGCGCGGCGGCGTTCATGCTCGATGCGCTGGCGATGCTGATCTTGCTGATCATCGCGACGATCGTGATCGCCTTGCTGCTCGTGGCGAGCAAGGAGACAGCGTTCGGGATTTTGTGGCTGATAGGCTTTTTCGTGTTGCGGAATGGCTGGTTCACGCTGTTCGAAATGGGCGGGCGCGGCGCGACACCGGGGAAGCGGGTGATGGGCCTGCGCGTTGTCGCGCGTGACGGCGCGCGGCTGACCGGGGGCGCGGTGATCACGCGCAACGCGATGCGCGAGATTGAAGTTTTCCTGCCGCTCAGCTTCCTCGCTGCCCAAACGGCACAAGGGCTGGCCGACAGTTTTCTCACGATCTTCGCTTTGTGCTGGAGCGGGATTTTCCTGTTTTTTCCGCTGTTCAACCGCGACCGGCTGCGGATCGGCGACGTGCTGGCGGGCACATGGGTGGTGCGGACGGTACGCAGCGAACTCGGCTCCGACCTGGCCACCGCGATCACGCGGGAACGGCGCGTGTTCAGTGACGCTGCGCTCAGCCTGTATGGCGTCTACGAACTGCAAACGCTCGAAGACGTGCTGCGTAGCGGGCGCGACGATGCCATCGCCACCGTTGCCGCGACGATCCGCCGCAAGGCCGGGATCGCCGATGACCCCGACGACCGCGAATTCCTGAGCGACTATTATGCGGCGCTGTGCGTGCGGTTGGAACGGGGGCTGATGGTGGGGCGGCGGCGCGCGGATAAGTTCGCGTAAAACACACGGCACGGCACCGTTTTCACGTATTTCGGACAGGCAGGCGGCAAGGTTTCTCCGTAGGCCTTGCGAAGGACCCGCCGCGTGCCCGCACTCAATTGGTCGAAGACGCCTCATTGGCGCAATTACCACCGGACGCAGGACCGGGTCCAAGTTGACACCGCGAAGCTCGTTCCGAATGGTGCCCCGCTCGGCGCGATTTCCGCCCTGCGCCAGACTGCGGCGCAGTTCGGCTTCGTCCTGGCAAGCGCGGCGCGGCAGAAGGTACCGCTGACCGCACTCGGTTCGGCCTGGTCGTTCAGCGATATCACCAAGAATAACGGTTGCCTGCTGCACACGGGCCTCGCGCAGCATATCTGGCACGTCGATGCGACCGATCTCGGCCCGGCGGCGGTGCATCGCGACCGGATGGTGTTGGTGCATGCCGGGACGACGATCCACGAACTCAATGCGTTTCTCGAACCCGATCTGTCGCTGATCACGACGGGCGCGCATGACGGGCAGATGGTGGGGGGTATGCTCGGCACCGGGGTGCACGGATCGGTGCTGCGCTATGGCGGTTTCCAGAACCATGTCCGCGGGGTTCACATTGTCACCGGTCCCGGCGAATCGTGGTGGATCGAGCGCGGGCCGATGCCGTGGCTGGCCAGCGCGACCGCGGCGGCGCTGGCCAACCATGTCGTGCTCGAACCCGATCTGTTCGATGCAGCGCTCGTGCATCTCGGTGGTCTGGGCATTATCAACGCCGTGCTGATCGAGGCGGCACCGGGCTATGTCGTCGATGTCGTGCGCGTGAAGCACCCGCTGACCGCGGCGTCGATCGGTCTGCTCGAAAACGGCGATTTTGCCGCCTTCGCGCGCGAAGTGTGGGCACCCAGCCGCGAGGAACCCTATTATATCGAGGTCATCCTCGACCCGTTTCATCCTTATGCCGGCTATCGCGGCGCGGCGCACAATGCGCTGATTACCTTGTTCTACAAACGTGAACCCGATCGCGCCGTAACGCGCAGCCTGGCGACAACCGGAGCGGCGGTGAGCGAAGCTGCGCATGAGACGCTCAATCTGCTGGCCAAGGCGCTGTCCGCGCAGCCTGAGCAGGATCTGTTGCTGCCCCTGCCGCAAGCCGTCGCGTGGCTGGTCGCGCAGGAGTTTCATCCGGAACCCGTTGCCGGTGCGCCGCCCCGTCGGATGACGTGGGGGAAGGCCAACGGGCCGCACGTCCGGCAGGAAATTCTCGGCTGGGACATCGAATTGTACAATGCCGCCTATGCGATCGAGCGGCAGCATTTGACGACGACGCTCAAGACGATGCTCGATGCGTTTCACAGCAATGGCGGCGGCCATCAGGTTTTCACGCTGCGCTTCGTAACGAAGGCGGCGGGGCTGATGGCGTTCACGCGCTTCGACGATACCGTCGTGATCAACATGGACGGGCTCCGCACGCTCAACAGCTCTGACGCCGCGCGCAACGTCGCGCTGGCGCTTGAGCGCGCCGCGATCCGGTTCAGCCAGCATTGGGGAAAGCAGGGCGTCATCACCAGCACTCGCGTGGCACGCGATTTCGGATCGCCCGCCGATCCGACCACGCGCGCCGGGCGCTGGCGTGCGGCGCGTTACCGGCTGCTGTCGCCGGCCATGCGCGACACGATCCGCAGCGATGCCTTGTCGGCCTGGGGATTGGCGTAACGCGCAAGGATCGCGTCGAGCGTCGCGCGCAATCCCGGATCGCGGATCGCCGCACGGACCGCATGGCCGCCGCCCAGGGCATTCAGTCGCGCAACGAAGGGCGCTGCCGCCGCGTGATCCCCATCAAGCGCATAGACCAGGATCAAACCAGCGAGTGTGACGGGGGAATGCGGCATGTACTGCACCGCCTCGCGCAGCGCGGCGCGCGCAGCCCCCATTTCACCCAGCGCGAGCTGTCCGATCCCGATCCCGGTCATGGCGAGCGGCCGCACCGCCGAGCGCGGATTCATGCGGAGCGCCGATTCGAACCGCATGATCGCCCGCGCGGGCTTGCTACAGGCCAGATCGACCCAGCCACCCCAGAACAGGCTCGCGCCCGAGGCGGGGTGGATTGCCAGCGCACGGTCGATAACTGGTCGGCAATCTCGACATCGCCGCCGATCCCGACCAGCGTACCGGCAGCATAGCCGAGCACGAACGGGTCGTTCTCGCCGTGCCGCAGGCAATGTTCGTAATGGCTGAGCGCAGCAGCGCGCGTGGTGGCAGGGTCGTCCGCCCAGCCGAAGCTATAGACGATCGAGTGGCAGAAGGCGGCAAGCGCGCTCGCCCAGGCATTGTGCGGCTCGAGCTCGAGCACTTGCTGCGCCGTCGCGATCGCCTCCAACATGGGGCCCCGCTCCCACTGCCGAAATAGCGCGTTGGCGCGCCAGTAGAGGTGATAGGCGTCGGGGGTCGTCACGCGCTGCGTCACCGCCCTGGTGCGTTCGGCGATTTCGACG
This sequence comes from Sphingomonas sp., assembly GCF_040398505.1. Lineage (GTDB taxonomy): Bacteria > Pseudomonadota > Alphaproteobacteria > Sphingomonadales > Sphingomonadaceae > Sphingomonas. The sequence goes on from NZ_JBBATX010000050.1 coordinate 17,282, forward strand.
AAGGAATCGATTTGCTGCGCAACGGTCTGCGCGATCTCTGACTGGACCGCGAACAGCTCGGCGAGGGTCGCATCGAAGCGCTGCGCCCAAATTTGCTCGCGCACCACGCCATCGGTCAGCCGGACCTGGATTCGAATCGTGTCGCGGTCGCGCGCGATGCTGCCCTCGAGCAGATACCGCACGCCGAGTTCGCGGCACAGCGCGCTATGATCGAGCGGTCGTTCGGGACGCGGACCCGCCAGCGCCACGAACAGCGTCGAAAATCGCGACAGGGCATCGCCGATCTCGTCGGTCATCCCGTCGGCAATCGCGCGGTCGTCCTGATCGTTCGTGCGCAGTGTGAAGGCGACCACGCCGACCGAAGGCTTCCGTCCTGGCGGTGTCGCACCGCCATTCGCCGGGTCGTCCGCTGGATCGGCGAGTGCGACGCGTTCCCAATCCTGAATCTGGAGCTGCGCGATCAGCCCGGCGACATGCTGGCGCTGTTCGCGTAGCCAATCCTCAAACCCTTCCTCACCCGGCACGTCGAGCCCTTCGAGCAGCGCACCTGGATCGGTGAGCGAGGCGCGCCGCGCATTGGCGACATCGGCGTTCAGCTCGCGAACATCGATATCGAGCCGCGCGAGATCGAGCCGCACGCGTCGCGAGTCTGCGATCAGCAGCGGTGCTCCCTGTGCTGGGTTGATCGCGAGCCGCAAATTGGAAAGCTCACGGCGCAAGCTCGCGCGCGCCTGATCGGGCTCACGCGAACCCCATAATTGCGATTGCAGCCACGTCCGCGATCGCTCGCCCGAGCGCGCCAGCGCGACCAAAGCGAGCAGCGCGATACTCTTGCGGCTGGTGATCGGAAGTCGCGTGCCATCGGGCGCGAAAATTCCGAACGACCCGAGCAACCGCACACGGTACCGCGCGTCATCGTGTGAAGGCAGGTCCCCCATCACTCCGTCCCTTCGACCCCGCGTCGGTATTTTCTGACGCCGCGGTGGCAACTTGGGCGCATCAACGCCGTCTCGCAAGGGGCAGATCGGGCGCACTGGTGCCGCCTTGGCGCATGGGTGTCTGCAGCTCGGTGTTCGAGCTGCGACGCCGCGCAGACGGGCGCGCACGACCTCGTCCTTGGTCAATCTGATGGCGGTGGGTTGCCCGACGCCACGATATTCGAGCGCGCGACATTTCGACAAAGACGTGTCGACAGGGGCGTGTCGACAGGGGCGTGAAATTTTTGCGGGCGGTGGTAAACGCGTCCCCGGCAAACGCAGGAACATCCGCATGACGACTCTGTACGGCATCCCCAATTGCGACACGGTCAAAAAGGCACGGACCTGGCTTGCCGCGCACGACATCGACTATGCGTTTCACGAGTATAAAAAGGCAGGGGTCGATGCGGCGGCGTTGCGTCGCTGGGTCGATCGGCTGGGATGGGAAGTGCTGCTCAATCGCGCCGGCACGACCTTTCGCGCGCTGCCCGATTCCGATAAAACCGATCTCAACGCCGAAAAGGCGATCGCGATCATGCTCGCCAACCCCTCGACGATCAAACGCCCGGTGGTCGAATCAGGCGAGGTGCTGCTGGCGGGGTTCAAGCCGGATACCTATGTATCCGCCTTCAACCGTTAGGAGACACGATCATGCCGACCGCACGCTGGAACGGCGCCGTCATCGCCCAGTCCGACGACACCGTGATCGTTGAGGGCAATCACTATTTCCCCGCCGACAGCATCGTGTCCGAATATTTCGAGGCCAGCGCGACGCATTCGCACTGCCCGTGGAAGGGCGAGGCGAGTTACAAGACGATCGTCGTCGACGGCAAGCGCAACCCCGACGCCGCCTGGTACTATCCCGACCCCAAGCCAAAGGCCGCCGAGATCAAAGATCGGTTTGCGTTCTGGAAGGGCGTAACCGTCGCGTAACCGTCTGAGCATTCTGGAAAATGGTGCGCCCGGAGGGAGTCGAACCCCCGACCGAGGAGGTAGAAGCTCC
>NZ_JBBATX010000051.1:0-19067 GCF_040398505.1 Sphingomonas sp.
TCGCGAGCGCCGGATTGCCCGCCGCACCATGCCGCGCCATCCGCGCCTACGCCGCCTCAATAATCGGCACGAACTTCGCCGCGGTCAGGCTGGCACCGCCGACCAGGGCGCCGTCGACATCGCCCGCGTGCAACAGCGCTGCCGCATTCTCCGCCGTCACCGATCCGCCGTACAAAATCCGCATCGCATCCGCCTCCGCACCGATCAACGCGCGCAGCTTCGCGCGGATCGCGCCGTGCATCGCCGCCACGTCGTCCACCGTCGGCGTGCGCCCGGTGCCGATCGCCCAGACCGGCTCATAGGCGATCGACAGCCAGTCCGCCGCCGCACCCCCGGGTAGCGATCCGGCGATCTGCGCTGTCACCACCGCCTCGGCCCGGCCCGCATCGCGCTCGGCCAGCGTTTCGCCGACGCACAGGATCGCGCGCATCGCGTGGCGGTGCAGCGCCTCGGCCTTGGCCTTCACCTCGGCGTCGGTCTCGTGGCAATCGGCGCGGCGCTCGCTATGCCCGACGATACAGAAGCCGGCGCCTGCTTCCTTGAGCATCGCGGCGGACAGGCATCCGGTATGCGGACCCGTGTCGGCCGGGTGGACATCCTCGCCCCCGATCGCAAAGCCCGGCACCAAAGCAACCGCCGGCGCGATCAGCGTCGCCGGTACCGCCACCGCCACCTCGATCGTCCCCGTACCGGCCGCCGCAATCGCTACCAGCTCGCCCAGCGCCGCGCGGTCGCCATTCATTTTCCAATTGCCCGCCACCAGCTTGCGTCGTGTCATGCGTTACCCCTCACGGTCCTGTTGCCGACGCGATAACGCCGCCCCGCGCGCACGCAAGCTTGAAGCCGCCACGCCTCCCCCCTAAAGCAGCGCGCAACCCGCCTTCAAAAGATCGGCCTTATCCGACCATGATCAGTTTCATTCGCCGCTTCATCACCAATCCGATCGGGGCGACGGTCGCGCTCGGCTTCGTCGCGTTGATGGGGTTGATCTTCGTTCTGTCCGACCGGGCCGGCCTGTCAGGCAGCGGCAGCAGCGCCGCGCGGGGCGATGTCGCGGTCACCGTCGGCAACAAGACGATCACCGTTGCCGAGCTGCGCGCAGCGGCGCAGCGCGACGTCGATCAATATCGCCAGCAAAACCCGCAGCTCGACATGGCCGGGTTCGTCGCGGGCGGCGGGTTCGAGGCGACGGTCGAGCGGATGATCGATTCGGCTGCCTTCCGCGCCTATGCCAAGCAGCAAGGCATGATCGTCAGCAAAAAGTCGGTCGACGGCATCATCGCCAGCCAACCGAGCCTCGCCGGGATCGACGGCAAGTTCGACCCGAAGAAATATGAAGCGGCGTTGCAGCAGATCGGATCGAGCGATGCGCAAGTCCGCGAGGATCTGACCGACCAGATCGTCACGCGTCATCTCGTCATCCCGACGGTCGGCGCGACGCAAGTCCCGGTGCAGCTCGCTTTGCCCTATTCGAGCCTGTTGCTGGAACAGCGGCGCGGGCTGATCGGCTTCATCCCGACGCAGGCGGTCCCCGCTGGCCCGGCCCCGACCGATGCCGAGCTGACCACATATTACACCCGCAACGTATCGCGCTACCGCGTGCCCGAGCGGCGGATCCTGCGCTATGCGCTGGTCAACCCCGCCACCGTAGCCGCGCAAGTCACGCCGACCGAGGCCGAAATCGCCGCAGCGTATAAGGCGCAGTCCGCGAAATACGCCCCCGCCGACCTCCGCACGATCGTGCAGGTCGTGCTGGCCGATCAGGCCGCCGCCACCGCGCTTGCCGCCAAGGTGCGCAGCGGGACACCGATCGAAGCCGCCGCGCGTGCGGCGGGACTCGAACCGATCACCGCGAGCGATGTGCAAAAAGCCGCTTATGGCACGCAAAGCTCGGTCGAAATCGCCAATGCCGCCTTTGCCGGCAAGGTCGGCGATGTCGTCGGCCCCTTGCGCGCGCCGCTCGGCTTCGTCGTGCTCAAGATCGAAAAGCAGCGCACGCAAGCGGCCAAGACGCTCGCCGAGGCGACCCCCGAACTCAAGGCTGCGGTGCTCACGCAAAAGACCGGAACGGTGCTCGGCACGCTCCGCGCGCGCTTCGATGATGCGCTGGCGCGCGATCATTTCGACGGGCTCGTCGCCAAGAACAAGCTGACCGCGCTACGCACCCCGGCCTTGCTAGCCAATGGCGCGGACCCCGATGCGCCGACCGCCAAGCCCGATTCGGCGCTCGCGCAAATCGTCGCGGCGGGCTTTGCCGCGCAAGCCGGCGATGAAGCGCAGACCATCCCGCTCGGCACCGACGGCAGCTTCGCGCTGGCGCAACTCGACAAGATCGTCGCCGCCGCCCCGCGCCCGCTCGCGCAGATCCGCGACATCGTCGCGCGCGATTTCACGATCGAGCGGTCGCAGCGCGCCGCGCGCCAGGTCGCCGCCACGGTGGTCGCCGCCGCCAGCAAGGGCACGCCGCTTGCGCAGGCACTTGGCGCTACGGGTCTGAAACTGCCGCCGCTCCGCCCGATTGCGGGCCCACGCGCGCAATTGCTGGCGAACCCGCGCGCGGTTCTGCCGCCGCTCGCCTTGCTGTTCGCAATGGCACAGAACACCACCAAGCTGCTCGAAGCCCCCGAAAATGCCGGGTTCTTCGTCATCCATCTCGATACGATCGTGCCCGGCGATGCACGCGGCAAGCCACAAGTGATTGCCGGCACCCGGTCGGATATCGGCAAGATGATCGGTCGCGAATATGCCGCGCAGTTCGGCAAGGCAGTGCAACGCGCGATCGGCGTCAAGCGTAATGCCGCGGCGATTGCCAAGCTCAAGGCCGATCTGCTCGGCGGCGCGAGTGCGACCGATCAGCCCTGATCGCGCCGGTGGTTCGGCGGCGCTGACCGCGCTCGCGGCCGGTCGTCCGGCCTTGCTGTGGCAGCGGCAAGTCGCCGATACCGAAACCCCCGTCGCCGCCGCGCTGAAGCTGATCGAGCCGGGGCGCGGCGATTTCCTGCTCGAATCGGTCGAGGGCGGGGAAACGCGTGGGCGCCACAGCCTGATCGGCCTCGCGCCCGACCTCGTCTTCCGCGCCGAGGGCAATCACGCCGCGATCAACCCGCACTGGCTGACCGACCGCGCCGCGTTCGAGCCGTGCGCTGAACCGACGCTCGGCGCTTTGCGCACGCTGGTTGCCGCGTGCCGCATGGACGTGCCGCCCGAACTCCCCCGCGCGCTCGCCTGTCTCGTCGGCTATTTCGGCTATGAGACGATCGGCCTGGTCGAGCGCTTGCCGCGCCCCGAAACCAGCGCGCTGGGCTTGCCCGACATGATGTTCGTGCGGCCGACGGTGATCCTGATCTTCGACCGGCTCGCCGATGCGCTGTTCTTGGTCGCACCCGTCTGGCCCGATGCGACGCGGTCGCCCGAGGCGATCGTCGCGGACGGTATCGACCAGATCGACGCGACCGCCGCGCGCCTCGCCACCGCGCCCCTGCCCGCCCCGGTGCGCGGCGATGCGGCCGCGGAGATCACGCTTCAACCAACGCTCGCGCCCGGTCGCTATGCCGAAATGGTCGCGGCGGCGAAGGACTATATCGTCGCGGGCGACATTTTTCAGGTCGTGCTGTCGCAGCGCTTCACCGCGCCCTTCACGCTGCCGCCGTTCGAACTCTACCGCGCACTGCGGCGGATCAACCCCTCGCCCTTCCTGTATCATCTCGATCTGCCGGGTTTCGCGCTGACGGGGTCGAGCCCCGAAATTCTCGTTCGCGTCCGCGACGGCGACGTGACGATCCGCCCGATCGCCGGAACCCGCCCACGCGGCAAGACTGCCGCCGAAGACGAGGCACATCGCGCCAGCCTGCTCGCCGATCCCAAAGAACGCGCCGAGCATCTGATGCTGCTCGATCTCGGGCGCAACGATGTCGGGCGCGTTGCCGAAGCGGGCAGCGTCACGGTCACGGCCAGCTACACGACCGAATTTTACAGCCATGTCATGCACATCGTCTCGAACGTCGTCGGGCGGCTAAGCCCCGAGCATGACGCGCTCGACGCGCTGTTTGCCGGCTTCCCGGCGGGCACTGTCAGTGGCGCGCCAAAGGTGCGCGCGTGCGAGATCATCGCCGAGCTCGAAGATGCCGTGCGCGGGCCATACGCTGGCGGCGTCGGCTATTTCTCGCCCGACGGATCGATGGATTCATGCATCGTGCTGCGCACCGCCGTGGTGAAGGACGGCGTCATGCACGTTCAGGCGGGTGCGGGGATCGTCGCCGATTCGGTCGCCGAATATGAACAGCGCGAATGCGAAGCCAAGGCCGGTGCCCTGCTCGCCGCCGCGCGCGAGGCGATCGCGCGAGCGGCGACGGTCGGGTTCGGGCAATAAGCGTTACGGGATTGCCGCCTGCACGCGGCGGGCCTCTGCGCGTTCCGCCGCAAACTGCTCCGCGCGCAACCGCGCGCACCCGGTCTGTCCGCCAGAGCCGGTCGGCGAGCATGTATCGGGCAGACCCGCCGCGCGCCGCCCGACCTCGTCGGCCAGCGCCGCGCGATTGACCCAGCTCTGATTCTGCGCCGGGATCGGCTTGTCGTTGCGCAACTCCTTCGGGATTCGATACGGCTCGCCGACACGCGCGCACACGACGATCTCGTCGTCGGGGTTTGACGATTGCGGGCACTTCTCATTCCCGGTCAGCGTGATCGAGCGGATTCGCTGCGGCGGCTTGCCCGATTCGGCCTGTTGCGATTCGGTCGTCGTCACGGGCGTGGTTTGGGTCTGGGCGGTCCCGGCACCCGGAATCGCGGCAAGCAGGACGGCGACGGTCAGGGTACGCAGCATGGGGAGTCTCCTTAAGGTGCATCAACGTCCGGCAGCGCAGGTTGATCCAGCCTGAACGAACCGGATCAGGACGCCCGAATCAGGACGCTCCTATCACGAAGATTGTCGCGCCCCCGCAAACACGGTAGCGGCCCGCTATGATACTCGTGATCGACAATTACGACAGCTTCACCTGGAACCTCGTCCATTATCTGATGGAATTGGGCGCGGAGGTGAAGGTCGTGCGCAACGACGCGCTCACCGCGGCCGAGGCGCTGGCGAGCAATGCGCAAGGCTTCCTGATTTCGCCGGGGCCGAAAACGCCGAGCGAGGCGGGGATTTCGCTTGATCTCGTCGCCGCCTGTGCGGCGGCGGGACGGCCGCTGCTCGGCGTGTGCCTCGGGCATCAGGCGATCGGCCAGCATTTCGGCGGGTCGGTCGTGCGCGGCGGGCTGATGCACGGCAAGACCTCGCCGGTTACGCATGACGGGACGGGCGTGTTTGCCGGGCTGCCCTCGCCCTTCACCGCAACGCGCTACCATTCGCTGATCGTCGAGGATCTGCCCGCCGATCTCATCGTCAACGCGCGTGCCGATGATGGCTCGGTGATGGGCGTACGCCACGTGTCGCTGCCGATCCACGGCGTGCAGTTCCACCCCGAAAGCATCGCGACCGAACATGGCCACGCACTGCTCGCCAATTTCCTGGCGGCGGCGGGCGTCACTCCCCTCCCGCTTGCGGGAGGGGCTGGGGGAGGGCCTGTTAATCGCGGGCAGGCCTCAACATTCCCTCCCCTAACCCCTCCCGCAAGCGGGAGGGGAATTTGACCACCCTCACCCGCCTCCCCGACACCGCCTCGCCGCTGTCGCGCGAAACCGCCGCGCAGGCCTTTGCCGACCTGCTCGACGCGCGCACCTCGGAAGAGGAAATCGCCACCTTCCTGATCGGCCTCACAACACGCGGTGAGACCAGCATCGAAATCGCCGAAGCCGCGCGCGCGATGCGCAGCCGTTTGATTCCGATCGCCGCCCCCGCCGGCGCGATCGACGTGTGCGGCACGGGCGGCGACGGGCATCACACGCTAAACGTCTCCACCGCTGTCTCGATCGTCGTCGCCAGCACCGGCGTCCCGGTCGCCAAGCACGGCAACCGCGCCGCTTCGTCCAAGGCGGGTGCCGCCGATACGCTTGAGGCGCTCGGCCTCGACATGCACCGCGCCGGGCTGAACGCCGAGGCGAGCTTGCGCGATATCGGCATCGCCTTCCTGTTCGCCGCCAACCACCATCCCGCAATGAAGCGCATCACGCCGATTCGCCAGAAGCTCGGGCGCCGCACGATCTTCAACCTGATGGGCCCGCTCGCCAATCCGGCCGGCGTCACGCGGCAACTGATCGGCATCGCCCGCCCCGATTATACCGCGACCTATGCCGCCGCGCTGGAACAGCTCGGCACCGAGGCGGCTTTGGTCGTATCGGGCGAGGAAGGCCTTGATGAACTGTCGAGCGCAGGGCCAAGCGTGGCGCTCAGCGTCGGGCAAGTAGCGCTACCCGCCAGCATCACGCCCGAGGATGCCGGGCTGCCGCGCTACCCGCTTAGCGCGATCCGTGGCGGCGACCCGGCACACAATGCCGCCGCACTCAGGCGCTTGCTACAGGGCGAGACCGGCGCGTATCGCGATGCGGTGTTGCTCAACGCCGCCGCCGCCTTGGTCGTCGCCGGCCGCACGCAAGACCTTGTCGATGGCGCGCAGATCGCGGCTGAAGCGATCGACAGCAATACCGCCGCCACCCTGCTCGATCGCTGGATCGCTTATTCATGACCGACATTCTCACCCGCATCCTCGAAACCAAGCGCGCCGAAGTCGCCGCCCGCAAGGCGACGGTTCCGATGAGCGAACTCGATGCTCGCATCGCGCGCCAATCGCCGCCGCGCGGCTTTCGCGCGGCACTCGATGCGCGCGCTGACAGCGGCTACGCGCTGGTCGCCGAGGTCAAGAAAGCCAGCCCGTCCAAGGGCATCATTCGCGAGGATTTCGATCCCGCAGCCCACGCCCGCGCCTATCAGGCGGGCGGCGCGACGTGCCTGTCGGTCCTGACCGACGAAGCGTGGTTTCAGGGTGCCGACGCCTATCTGGAGGAAGCCCGCAACGTCTGCGACTTGCCCGTGCTGCGCAAGGATTTCATGGTCGATCCGTGGCAAGTTCCCGAATCGCGCAGCATCGGTGCCGACGCAATCCTGCTGATCATGGCCGCGATCGACGATGGCCTGCTCGCCGAGATCGAATCGAGCGCGCTCGAATGCGGCATGGACGTGCTGGTCGAAGTCCATTCGCAGGCCGAGATGGACCGTGCGATGAAGCTCAAGTCCCGCCTGATCGGCGTCAACAACCGCGATTTGCGCGATTTCACGGTCGATTTTGCCCGCACCTATGAACTCGTGTCGAAGGCCCCCAAGGATTGTACCTTCGTCGCCGAAAGCGGGCTGATGACGCGCGCCGATCTCGACGCGATGGCGGAGCACGACATTAAGTGTTTCCTGATCGGCGAAGCCCTGATGCGCGCGCCCGATATCGAGGCGGCAACGCGGGTGCTGGTGGGTTGAGCAGCGGGGCGTCCTTCTTCTTCTATCTCCCCTCCCTGGAAGAGTGTCGGGTGAACAGCGCCCCGCGCTGTTCAGGCCCTGCCGGGGGCAGGGCCGACCCGACACTGGGCCGAGGGTGGGTCGGTGTGGGGCTGGGGACGGCGTTCGGTAACGGGCCAACCCACCCCCTCCCTTTCAGGGAGGGGGGAAAGGCGTGACGGACCTCACTCACCTCGACGCCACCGGCGCCGCGCACATGGTCGATGTCGGCGCCAAGCCCGACACCCGCCGCGAAGCGGTGGCGACCGGGCGGATCGCCATGAGCAAAGACGCCGCGCGCGCAATCCGCGACGGCACCGCGCTGAAAGGCGACGTCCTCGCCGTCGCACGCGTTGCCGGGATCATGGCGGCAAAACGCACCGCCGAGCTGATCCCGCTCTGCCACCCGCTCCCACTGACGCGCGTGGCGATCGATCTGGTGGTCGACGAAACCGGCGTCACCGCCACCGCGACCGCCGCGACTGCGGGCAAAACCGGCGTGGAAATGGAAGCGCTTACCGCCGTCTCGGTCACGCTGCTGACAATTTATGACATGGGCAAGGCGATCGACAAGGGCATGATCATCGGCGGCGTGTGCCTGCTGACAAAATCTGGCGGCAAATCGGGGGATTGGGCGCGGTAGGCTGCGCTGCCGCTTCCACTAATGAGCGCTTCCCCGGCGGAGGCCGGGGCCCAGTTACGAAGGCCGCAGTAACGGAGCGCCGCGCTCCTTTACCTCCGCCATTGCTACTGGGCCCCGGCCTACGCCGGGGTGGAGAACGGAGGAAGGGCCGCCCTGCGACGACAGAGCGGCCCAATCCTGTTACAATCAGAACTTCCCGCTCAGCGACACGCCGATGATGCGCGGGTCGTTGAACACGGCAGCGTTGTAATTGTCGAGCACGCCCTTGAGGTTCTTCTCATTGGTCACATTGCGCACATAGACCGCGATCTCATACATGTTGTCCGGCCCGGCATAGCCTGCCTTCAGACCGGCTTCGAACGTGCCGTTGGAGGTGTATTCGATCGTCTTGTACGGCACGAAGCTGGTATAGCCCTGCAGCGTCACGTCGCCTGCCAGGAACAGCTTCCCGCCATTGCCGAGCGGCAAATCGTAGCGCGCATTGCCGTCGACCTGATATTTCGGCGCATTGGGAAGCGCATTGCCGTTGATCTGCGTGAGCGTCGCGGTGCCCACGTTGATCGTCGGGTTGAGCACGGTGCAGGTGACCACCCCGTTCAGCTTGCACACCGGCGTATAGACGCGCGTGTCATTGACCTCGGTGTGCAGCACGCTGCCACCCAGACCCAGCGTCAGGTCGCGGATCGGACGCCACGTCAGCTCCGCTTCACCGCCCCATGCCTGCGCCTGGTTGGCGTTGAACAACAAGCCGTTATTGTTCGAATCATTGCCGTTCAACTGGATGTTCTTGACCTTGTAATAGAACCCCGTCGCGTTGAGGCGCAGCGTGTTGCCCAGCAGGTTCGACTTGAAGCCCGCCTCATACGACGTGATCGTCTCCGAGGTCGCCGTCACGAAGGCCGAGCTGAACACCGCGTTGCGGCCCTGGATCGTCGGCCCGCGGAAACCGTGCGAGACGCGCGCGAACACATTGACGTCCGGGTTCACCTCATAGCGCAGGCTGCCCTCCCAGCTCGGCTGTGTGTCGGCGAGCCGGACATAGGTCGCGGCCGCCGCCGGGAAGGTCACCACGCCCGCAACGTTGCGCGGCGGGGTGATCAGGCTCGTCGTCCGCTCATCATAGGTCACGCGCACGCCGCCGGTCAGCGTCAGCTTGGGCAGGATCTCGTAGCTCGCCTGACCGAAGCCCGCATAGGAGGTGTTGATATTGCGCAGGACGACGAAATTGTTGGGGTTGGGCGTCGTGCCGAACGAATTGTCGAGCAGGAAGAAGCCGCGCTGCGCGAACTCGGTCGTATCGCGCGACTCGAAATAGATGCCGCCGATCTGCCATTTGAAGCGCCCGTTGCCATTGTTCGCCAACCGCACTTCCTCGCTCAACTGGTCGAGATCGCGCACCCGGCCCCGGCTCTGGCCATAGAAGCGGCCGCCGGCGAAGTTGGTGGCGATGCCACCGTCGGTATCGCCGCGGCTCGAACCCGAGGTCGTTTCATATGCCGTGATCGAGGTCAGCGTGACGCCACCAAAATCGTTCTTCGCGTTGAACGACGCCCCATAGGTCTTGTACGCCTGCGGGCTGTTGAGCGCCTCGTCATTCCCGACGCTGTCGCGCGGTTCGGCGCTCACATCGTTCGACCCGAGCTTGATCGCGCCGCGATGGAACAGCGTGGCCGTCCCGCTATAATCGCGCGCATGCGCCGACAGGATACCGGTGAAGCCGGTTCCCGGCGGCGTCAGCATCAACTGGATGCGGACGTCCTTTTCGTCGAAGCGGCCAAGCACGTTCTTGCCGCCGACGGTGCCGTCATCGCTGACGCCGTTGAAGGTGTTGTCGATCCAATTGTCGCGATGCTGGTAGAGCGCCGAAACGCGGAACGACAACACGTCCTTGACAAGCGGCCCGCCAATGCCGGCGTCGAGGCTGATCGTGTTGTAGCTGCCGTACGATGCGGTGGCGCGGCCCTCAAACTCATTGGTCGGGCGGTTGGTGTCGAACTTGATGATGCCCGCCGTCGTGTTGCGGCCGAACAGCGTGCCTTGCGGACCGCGCAGCACTTCGATCTGGCGCACGTCGAACACCGGGTTCGATTTGAGCACGACATGCTCGAGCACGACATCGTCCTGGATGATCGACACTGGCTGCGATGCGCCGAGGTAGAAATCGACGTTGCCGAGGCCGCGAATGTAAAAACGCGGGAAGATGCGGCCAGTGGTCGATTCGACGTAAAGGCCGGGCACGCGGTTGGCGAGCTCAAGCAACGTGTCGCTGCCGCCTGCCGTATAATTGCGCAAATCGCCGCCTTGCAGCACGCCGACCGAAAGCGGGACCTTCTGCAGATTTTCGCTGCGGCGCTCGGCCGTCACGACGATGTCGTTCAGGCTATCGCTGTCGGCACTCTGTACCGCTGCGGCGGCAGGCGCGGCGGCGGGCACGTCCTGCGCGCTGGCGGCGGTGGCCCAAAGCGCGGAAAAGGCAGTGCCGAACAGGAGCGCGGACTTGGCGGCAAGCGACTTGGACATGAGGGTTCCCCACTTTTTTGAAGGATCTGCAACTGTAAAAATTTGCGCGCAGGGTACTCCCGACCCCTGCGCTGCATCCTGTTGGGCGACCCTCATCTGGGTGAAATGCCGCCAGCCACCGCGCGTTAGTCCGAGTTTAAGTCTTTATGATGACAGTGTGAATCCGCAGGTGGATTCTTCCCGACTGTGGCTTTTGGGTCATGCGTGCTGGGCGCCGAACCGCGCTGCCCGGCCCGAAGCATCCCGATCCGCAGCCGCCCCTCGACGCACCCCCCGCGAACGCGATAGAGCAACGCCATGCCCCCACCTTTCCTGTCGGTCACCGACGCGCAAACCCGCCTGTTCGCGCTCGCCGCCCCCGTCCCGGTCGAGACCGTGGCGCTCCGCGAAGCCGCTGGTCGCTGGGCAGCATTCGATGTCACGGCGCTGCGCACGCAACCCACGGCCAATCTCTCGGCGATGGATGGCTATGCGGTGCGCTTTGACGATCTTCCCGGACCGCTTGCCGTCATCGGCGAAAGCGCTGCGGGGCGCAGCTTCGCGCACACGCTCGCGCCCGGCCAGGCGATCCGCATCTTTACCGGTGCCGCGATGCCCGGTGGCGCAGACAGCGTGCTCGTGCAGGAAGAAGCCGTGCGCGACGGCGATGTCGTAAGCCTGTCGGGCGAGGGCCCGGTGCGCGGCGGCAATGTGCGTCGCAAGGGCCTCGATTTCAGCGCAGGCGAAACGCTCGTCGCCACGGGCGATCGGCTCACCGCGGCACGGATTGCGCTCGCCGCTATCGCTGGACACGGCACGCTAGCGGTGCGGCGGCGACTCCGCGTCGCGATCATGGCGAGCGGCGACGAACTCGTCGCGCCCGGCGCTGCGCTGACCGCAGATGCGCTACCCGAATCGAACGGCGTGATGCTCGCCGCCTTGCTCGCGGATCTACCGGTCGAGGTGATTGATCTCGGCATCCTGCCCGACCGGCTCGACGCGATCGTCGCTGCCTTCGCGCAAGTCGATGCCGATATCCTGGTCACCACTGGCGGTGCCTCGGTCGGTGACCATGACTTGATCCGCCCGGCACTCCAGGCGGCGGGCGGCACACTCGATTTCTGGCGGATCGCGCTGCGGCCCGGCAAGCCGATGCTGGCGGGCCGGTTGCGCGACAGCGTCGTGCTCGGTCTCCCCGGAAATCCGGTTTCGGCGTTCGTCACGGCGACGATCTTTCTCCGTCCGCTGATCGCGCATTTGGCCGGCGCAGCAGACCCGCTGCCGGTGCCGCGCTATGCCATCCTTGGCGCAGCGCTGCCCGCAAACGACCACCGGCAAGACTATTTGCGCGCGGCGACCCACGATGGCCGCGTTGCCCCGGCCGATCGCCAGGATTCCTCGATGGTGCGGACGCTCGCCGTTGCCGACTGTCTGATCGTCCGCGCGCCCCACGCGCCCCCCGCCGCGCCCGGCGACTCGGTGGAAGTCCTGCTGCTCGGCTAACCGCCGCGCTTGACGGGCGATTTTTCGTTCCGTATAGGTTCGTCGTCTGTTCCGATGAAAGGGCCTGGGCGATGCTTACCCGCAAGCAGCATGAGTTGATTTGCTTCATCAACGACCGGCTCGACGAGACCGGCGTCTCTCCGTCGTTCGAGGAAATGAAGGAGGCGCTCGACCTGAAATCCAAATCGGGGGTCCACCGCCTGATCAGCGCACTTGAGGAACGCCAGTTCATCCGCCGCTTGCCCAACCGTGCGCGCGCGCTCGAAGTGCTCAAGATGCCCGAACGCGGCAACAAGCCGTCGGCGAAGGTCACCGCCGCCATCGCAGCCGCGAGCACCGTGCGTCACCTTCCCGAACCCGCCAACGACGTGATCGAAATCCCGCTGCACGGCCGCATCGCGGCGGGCGTGCCGATCGAAGCGTTCGAAGGCGCGTCGATGCTCGCTGTCCCCGCCGCCTTGCTCGGCAGTGGCGAACATTACGCGCTTGAAGTGTCGGGCGATTCGATGGTCGAGGCAGGCATTCTCGATGGCGATTATGCGCTGATCAAACGTCAGGACGTGGCGCGCGACGGCGAAATCGTCGTGGCGCTGATCGAAGAAAGCGAAGCAACGCTCAAATTCTTCCGCCGTGAAGGCGCGATGATCCGGCTCGATCCCGCCAACCGCGCATACGACCCGCAACGCTATGCCCCCGCGCAAGTGCGGGTGCAGGGCAAGCTCGCCGGAATTCTGCGCCGCTACGACTGATCTTTCGGCTGCGTCGGCGGCGACATCCGGACCCAGCAATTGATGGCAAAGCGTGAGTCGAGGAACCGCCCGGACGGGCAGGAGATCGGCAGCACTTCGTGCGGTACCCACGATGCAAAGGCGACCAGGCGATTCTGTACGGGCTCGACATCGACGAAAATATCGTTGCGGCGTAGCGCATAGAGGCGCAGCGCCCCGCCCGTGAACGCCTTGGGTTCGGCATGGAAGTAATAGACCAGGCTGACCGCACGCCGCGCCTTGTCGGACGGGCCCGTGTGGGTGTCGATGTGACGCTGGTAGAAGTCTCCGTCATTGTGACGAACCAGTTGCACTTCATAACGTGCCACGTCGAACGGCCTGATCCCGATTTCGCGCAGAATATCGGGAAGCAGCGGCGCGACGATTGCCGTGATCCGGTCGCGCCAGGGCTGTAGATGCCGTGGCGGCAGCGCGCGAGAACGACGGTATGTCGGGTTGAATTCCCCAGCTCCGCTCCCGTCGCCAACCCCTGTCGGTACGAAATGCGCTTCGGATGCCGCCGCAAAGGCGAGAAGTTCGGCAAAATCATCGGCCGACAGCATCGCGTCGCGCACGGCGAACGTCGGAAGGCGCTCCAGCGGATTTCTGGGCGAATCGAGTGGCGCGCTCATTTGCCCATTTCGCCCAAGAACGGACGATTTGCCAGCCGCCTCCAATCGCGGCGGCGGCGCTCCGGCGGGAGCGGCGCGGCGATCCACGGATGCGCGTCGCCGACGTGCCGGACCGTCCTTACCGCGCCCGAACCGAACGTGATCGCCACCCCGCCGGTCCGCGCCAGCGTCGGCCGATCGAGCCGCAACCAGCGCGGCGCGCACGCCCGCGGCAATCGCCGCTCGCTGACGACGATGTCAGCACTGCGGCACGCTGCAATCACCGCGGCGACCGGCACCAAATAGGCACTGCGCGTCGCCAGCACCCGCCAGTCGCGCCCGCCCGCATGGCGCGTCATCAGGCACAGGTCACGACTGCAACGCGCGCCGCTTTGTTCGGACAGCAGCACCGGCAGCCCGTCGATCCCGCCATTTTCCGCCAGCATGTCGGCGGTATAGTCCCCCGTTCGGTCGCGCAGCAGCGCCAGATCGCCGCGCGCGGTCCGGATCGCCAGATGCCGCCCGTCGCCCGTCACCAGCAGATCAGGCGCAGGCGTCGCCAGCGCCCACACCGCACCGACCGCGAGCGGGATCACCCCCAACCGCCGCCACCGCGTCCGCCACAGCGCGATCCACAGACCGCCCGCGACCATCAGCGCATACGCCCCGCCCGGCATCGCCGGCAGCGGCGCGACCGCCCCCGGAATCGCCGCGGTCGTCCGCGCGATCCACAGCAACAGATCGAGCGAGCGCGCGGTCAGCCACCAGAACGGCGCCCCCGCCCCCACCGTATCGAACAGCAAGGCCAGCGCCTCGAGCGGCATCGTCAAGAAGGTCGTCAGCGGGATCGCGACGATGTTGGCGACCGCGCCATACACGCCGGCTTTGTGGAAATGGAACAACGAGATCGGGATCAGCGCCAGCTCGACGACGATGCCGGTCAGCAGCAACCCCGCCGTCCTGCGCGCAACCGCCGCCGCGCGCGATTGCTCGCGCGGGCCGAACCAGCGGCGCACCGCGGGATGTTCGTTGAGCGCAATGATCGACGCGACCGCCGCGAACGACAGCTGGAAGCTCGGGCCAGCCAGCGCTTCCGGGTACAGCAACAGCACAATCACCGCCCCCGCCGCGACCAGCCGCAAGGTCAACGCCTCGCGCCCCAGCACCAGCGCCACCAGCACGAACAGCGCCGCCACGCACGACCGGATCGTCGGCACTTCCGATCCGGTCAGCCAGGTATAGCCGATCGCCGCCAGCGCCCCTGCCCCGGCCGCGATCAGCGGAATGCGCCAGCGCAACGCCATCCACGGGCTGAGCGCGAGCAGCCGCGTCACCAGCAGCATCACCGCTGCGACCGCCGCCGTGATATGGAGTCCGCTCACCGACAGCAGATGCGCCAGACCCGAACGCCGCATCGCCTCGTTATCTTCGGCCGGTATCCCGCCCTGATCACCCGTCGCCAGCGCCGCCGCGATCCCGCCAGCCCCGCCGCCGCCCGCGCTCGCCTGAATATGCTGCGACAAGCGCACGCGGAGGCCAGCGTCGCGCGATCCGCCGCCCGCAATCACGCTAACCGGCCCAAATCCGCGCCCGGTCGCGCCAATCCCGTCGAACCACGCGGTCCGCGCATAATCATAGGCACCGGGCACCGCCGGCTCTGGCGGCGGCATCAGTCGCGCCGACAGCCGCAGCGTCACCCCCGGGACCAGCCCGACCGGCGCATCGAGCGTCGCCAGATTGACCCGAATGCGCGGCGGCAAAATCGGCAAGGGCCGGGCGGGGCTACGCGTCTCGGGCACCGCTAGTACTTGAATCGGTGCCAGCCGCAGCCGCACCAGGTCACGCGCCGGCAGCGGCTCGATCCGCTCCACCCGTGCCGTGAAGGTCGCAATCGTCGGGCGCACCAGCACCCCTTGCGCGACATGCTCCGCCCGCCACCAGATCAGCCCAAGACCCAGCGCCACCGCCGTCGCCCCCACCGCAACCGCACGTGCCGCGCGTCCGTATCGCCCCGCCGCCACACCGCTAAGCGCCACCGCAAGCGCCGCCAGCCCCGCCTCCTACCACGCGCGCGCATCGGGCAGCACGAACCAAAGGGCGATCCCGCCGCCCAGCGCCACCGGCAACCACAAGGCAAGTTGATCGCGCTCCACCTCGAGCCAGCGCTCAAGGCTCGGGTTCAAGCCGCGCAAAATGCCAACGCCGATTTGAAGCGCAGCAAGGTGCGTGCTAGGGGCGCTCGAGGCTGATGCGGCCATCCACCTATAGTCTGGGAGCATGCGCGATTGAGCGCAATATCTGATCCCGCCGCGGCCCCCGCCGCCGGCGCCACCACCACACAGGTTGTCACCCGGTTCGCGCCCTCGCCGACCGGGTTTCTGCACATCGGCGGCGCGCGCACCGCGTTGTTCAACTGGCTCTACGCGCGCCACAATAAAGGCAAATTCCTGCTGCGGATCGAGGATACCGATCGCGCCCGCTCGACTCAGCCCGCGATCGACGCGATCCTGACCTCGATGCGCTGGCTCGGGCTGGATTGGGATGAGCCCGAAGTCTATCAGTTTTCGCGCGCCGCACGCCATGCCGAGGTCGCCCATGCGATGGTCGCGCACGGCCATGCCTATCGCTGCTTCCTGACCAGCGCAGAGCTCGACGCGATGCGCGCCGAGGCCCAAGCCGCCAAGAAGCCGCTGCGCATCCGCAGCCCGTGGCGCGACCTCGATCCGGCAGGGGGTGGCGACAAACCGTTCGTGGTGCGCCTGAAGGCCCCGCTCGACGGCGCAGCCACGATCGAGGACCGCGTTCAGGGCAGCGTCACCGTCCAGAATGCCGAGCTCGACGATCTCGTCCTGCTCCGCTCCGACGGCACGCCGACCTATATGCTCGCGGTGGTGGTCGACGATCACGACATGGGCGTCAGCCACGTCATCCGCGGCGACGATCACCTTAACAACGCCTTCCGTCAGCTCCCCATCATCCGCGCGATGCACGCCATTGAGGGCGGCTGGCCCGATCCGGTCTACGCCCATATCCCGCTGATCCACGGCTCGGACGGTGCCAAGCTGTCGAAGCGCCACGGCGCGGTCGGCGTCGAATTTTACCGCGACGAACTCGGCATCCTGCCCGAAGCGCTGGAGAATTACCTGCTCCGGCTCGGCTGGGGCCACGGCGACGACGAAGTCATCCGCCGCGACCAAGCCATCGAATGGTTCGACCTCGACGGCGTCGGCAAATCCCCGTCACGGTTCGATTTGAAGAAGCTCGAAAACCTCAACGGCATTTATATCCGCGAGGCGGCGGACGCGCGCCTGGCCGAACTGGTCACCGCGCGCTTGCCGTTCGAACCGAGCGACGCACAAAGCGACGTGCTCGTCCGTGCGATGGCCTCGCTCAAGCCACGCGCGGCGAATCTCAACGAACTGACACGCGGCACCGACTTCCTGTTCGCCACGCGCCCGCTCGACATCGCGCCCGATGCAGCATCGCTACTGGCCGGGGAAGCACCCGCCTTGCTCGCCCGGCTCCACGCGGCGCTTGACGCGCTCGACGGCTGGGATACGGAGGCGCTCGAAGCGGCGGTACGGTCGGTCGCGGAAACGTCCGGGGTCAAACTCGGTCAAGTCGCGCAACCCCTTCGCGCCGCCTTGACCGGTCGCAAGACCTCGCCGGGGATTTTCGATGTGCTCGATCTGCTCGGGCGCGACGAGAGCCTCGGCCGCGTTGCCGACCAGATGGCCGCGTGAAGACTTACGAAAGGACGATTCCGATGACCGACCCCGTCACGCTGAAGGCCGCTGGCAAGGATCTCGACCTCAAGGTCCTGTCAGGCAGCGTCGGGCCGGACGTGATCGACATCCGCAAGCTGTACGCCCAAACCGGCATGTTCACTTACGATCCCGGTTTCACCTCGACCGCAAGCTGCGACAGCGCGATCACCTATATCGACGGCGATGAGGGCGTGCTGCTCCACCGCGGTTACCCGATCGGGCAATTGGCCGAACAGTCGAGCTTCATGGAAGTCTCGTACCTGCTGCTCAATGGCGAGCTGCCCTCCAAGGCCGAGCTCGACAAGTTCAGCTATACGATCAGCCGCCACACGATGCTGCACGAACAGCTCGCGACCTTCTACCGCGGCTTCCGTCGCGATGCGCATCCAATGGCGATCATGTGCGGCGTGGTCGGCGCGCTCAGCGCTTTCTATCACGACAGCGCCGACATCACCGATCCGCAGCAGCGCATGATCGCCAGCCACCGTCTCATCGCCAAGATGCCGACGATCGCAGCGATGGCGTACAAATATTCGATCGGTCAGCCGTTCCTCTATCCGGATAACTCGCTCAGCTACACCGGCAATTTCCTGCGCATGACCTTCGGCGTCCCCGCCGAGCCCTATGTCGTGAACCCGATCGTCGAAAAGGCGATGGACCGCATCTTCATCCTCCACGCCGATCATGAGCAGAATGCCTCGACCTCGACCGTGCGGCTCGCCGGTTCGTCGGGGGCCAACCCGTTCGCGTGCATCGCGGCGGGGATCGCGTGCCTGTGGGGCCCGGCGCATGGCGGTGCCAATGAGGCCGCGCTCAACATGCTGCGCGAGATCGGCACGCCCGATCGCATCTCGGAGTATATCGCGCGCGCGAAAGACAAGAACGACCCGTTCCGCCTGATGGGCTTCGGTCACCGCGTGTATAAGAATTATGACCCGCGCGCGACCGTGATGCAGCAGACCGTGCGCGAAGTGCTTGGCGAATTGGGCGTCACCGATCCGGTGTTCGATGTTGCGATTCAGCTTGAGGAAATGGCGCTCAGCGACCCGTATTTCATCGAAAAGAAGCTGTTCCCCAACGTCGATTTCTATTCGGGCGTGATCCTCTCGGCGATCGGCTTCCCGACGACGATGTTCACCGCGCTCTTCGCGCTCGCCCGCACCGTCGGCTGGGTCGCGCAGTGGAATGAGATGATCGGCGATCCGGAGCAGAAGATCGGCCGTCCGCGCCAGCTCTACACCGGCCCGACGCAGCGCGATTATGTCGGACTGGAAGCGCGGTCGTGAAAACCGTCGCGCTCATCGCGGGCGTGATCCTGCTCGCCTTCGGCCTGCTGTTTGCAGGCCAAGGCTCGGGCATCATCATGTGGCCCGCGTCGAGCTTCATGCTCGCGGCGCGGGTGTGGGTGGTCTACGGCCTCGGCATCGCGGCGGTCGGGGCGGCGTTGCTCTGGTGGTCGCGCCGCCGCTGACGCAGGCGGCGACTGTCCTACACGCGGCTGATCGGGCATAACGGGCGGGTTCTTTGACACCGCTGGCTTGAACGTTGGGCTCCTCGGCTGTGGCACCAACCCCATCGCCGTTCGCCCTGAGCATGTCGAAGGGCTGCTTTCAACAAGCATGAGCTCGTGTATGGCAGGCGGGGCTTCGACAAGCTCAGCCCGAACGGGGTCAGGTAAATTGACCTATTACCACGGACTTCCCCGCCGCCCGGTGGCCCCCGGCACGAGGCTGTCCCGAACTGCGTCGAAGCGGCCGGGGTGACGATAAGAGGCGCGCCATTGTCTGGAAGTGGTTGTGGGGAGCGGACATCTGATCCCGCGCAATCCTCCCCCGCCAGGGGGAGGTGGCACGCGAA
>NZ_JBBATX010000052.1:0-11927 GCF_040398505.1 Sphingomonas sp.
TTACACGCTCACCGATGATGTGGAGTATATCAAGCCGAAGAAGCGGGTTTATTGAGCAGGATGCTGTCGCGAGACGGCATTCTGGAAGTTTTGGACGCGGGCGCCCGCGCGTTCGTGTTCCCAATGCTAGACAATGGCTATGTATATCTGGCTGCGTCGCGCCTCGCCCTATTTAGGTCAGATATTGACTGGGCAATGACGTTTGAAATATTCGGCTATTCTCCGCGCGCTGGTGTGCCTGACTTGAGTGTGACGACGTTCGGGAGCGCGGTGATTTGCAGAAAAAGCGCGTCCGATTTTGTCAGCGAGGATGCTTATCAGGCCTTTCTCGTGAACAACCGCGACTGGCAGCAGGAAATCTTTTTTCCCATCGAGGACGACGGTTGGATCGATCAGGACGAGCAAGAAATGGTTGATATAGCTGCGAGTTCCTTGACCCTTCGGGGCCGCGCGATCCCGTTACCGGCGGATGCAGACTATCGGACGGCGGGGGTTGAGCGGACCGTGGAAGGGGCTTGGTCGGTCGCGGAAATGTCGCGTGCTCTGGCTGCGTGTCGTCGCGATGCAGTGCTGGCATCTAGCGAGGAGCGGCGCATCAATCTCACTGATACGATGACCGAGCTTTTAATGCTGGACGACTGGCTCCATCCAGACGTTGTCGATCCGGCGTGCTTGCCGAACCGATCGCAAACCTTTGTCGACTTGGCGGAAGTGCTCGTGTCCGGCAACGTGGGTCTCTATAAGGTTAAGCTCGGCAATACGCACTGGTCTCACTGGCCCGATGGCGGCAGCCTTTAAACTTAACCCGCCCCCTCCAGCCGATCCGCCAGCCACATCTTGATCAGCGCCTGTCGCGTCACGCCGCGGTGGTTGGCGTGTCGGTCGAGCTGCTGGACCATCCATTTCGGGAAATCGACATTCACCCGCTGCGGTTCGAGATTGGGTTGCTTCGCGCTCGCCCAGTCGATCAGATGATCGATATCCTCGCCATCGTCGAACATCCGGTCGAGTTCTTCAGCCGTCATAGGCCATTTCTTCACGGGCTCGCGCACGACGGACCGAGATGATTCGGATGTGCCCGTCGCGGTGGGTGACGACCGCCGTCCAGCGGCATCCGTCGATGTCTCCGACGTAAAGGCGTCTCTCTTCTCGCTCATACATCACAATACCCAATTCGAGGACGCGCTGGTCGTCCCAGAGCGCCTGCGCTTCCACGAAATCGATGCCGTGCTTGGCCTTGTTTGCCGCGCTCTTGGCCGGATCGAATTCAAACATGACCGCACCAATAGAGTATTTATGGTATAAAATATATCCCAAAAGGGGGCTTGTCACCCATTGGCTTGACACCGATCGTACAGCGCACAGGATGATGCCATCTCTAAGGGGCACAAGAATGCGGCGAATCGTTCCGGGTATTATCGCCTTTGCGCTTGCCGCTCTCGTTGCCCCCGCTCTCGCCCAATACGATCCCCCCCACCACACCCAGCCCGCCCCGCCGCTCGGCCGCAGCGACGAAGACACCGTCGTCCAGGCCAATAACGGCATCGAAATCCAGCGCGACCGCACCCCGCAGAACGAGCTGGCCGAGCATCGCCGCCTCGCCCGCGCGCTCGCCCGCGTCGCGCCGCAGCGCAAGGGCGTGATCGATGCCTATGTCGTCGCGGTCGGACTCGACAGCGATGCGGTGTTCGGGCGCGAGGCGCGCGAGGCGGGCCGGGTGCTCGCGCGGCGTTATGGTGCGGAGGGGCGGACGATCGTGCTCGCCGGAACCGACGGACGCGCGCCGAGCGACTTGCCGCGCGGCAGCCCGGGCAACATCGCCGCTGCGCTTGCCCGCGTGGCCGAAGTGATGGACAAAAAGGAGAACGTGCTGATCCTCTATACCACCAGCCACGGCGCGCCGCTCGGCATCCTCTACAATGACGGCGATCAGGGGTTTGGCGCGATGTCGCCCGTGCGCCTCGCCGACATGCTCGAAACGCTCGGCATCAAGCGGCGGTTGGTGATGATCAGCGCGTGCTATTCGGGCGTGTTCGTCGACCCACTCGCCAGCGATGACGGCGTCATCATCACTGCCGCATCGTCGGACCGCACGTCGTTCGGGTGTCAGGCCGATAGCGACTGGACCTTCTTCGGCGATGCGCTGATCAACACCGCGCTGCGCAAGGCCCAGCCGCTGGCCGCCGCCGACGCCGAGGCGCGCGCGCTGATCGCGGCGTGGGAGGCGCGCGGCGACCTCGTGCCCTCGGGGCCGCAAATTGCGATCGGCGCACGCGCCGGGACTTGGCTGGACGTGCTCGACAAGCGCGTGCCGCCTGCCGCGACGAAACCGGTCGGACGTCCGGCGATCAGCTTGCTCGACGGCCAGTCATCGGACGCACGCTGAGCGGAACAACGCCGCGTCTCGCCGGTTTGGCCGCGCATGAACGCTGTCCGCTATCCGTTGCTCGCCAAGCCGCACATCCGCCTGTCGGGTCCGGTCGATCAATGCATGTATGCAAGCTTCCGCCAGCAGCTCGATGCCTGCCCGGCGGAGGGGACGCTGGTGATCGCGCTGACGACGCTCGGCGGCGATCCCGAAGTGGCGCGGACGATGGCCGACGACATCCGCTTGCTCGAGGATCATGACGGGCGCGAGATGCTGTTTCTGGGCAAGGTCGCGGTCTATTCGGCGGGCGCGACCTTTATGGCGGCGTTTCCGGTCGGTCGGCGCTTCCTGACGCGGCACACGCGGCTGATGATCCATGAGCGGACGATCTCGAAGCAAATCAACCTCAACGGCCCGCTGCGGATGGTCATCGCGTCGATCAAGGCCGCCTTGCACGAGGTCGAACATTCGATCCTGATCGAGGAAGAGGGTTTCCGCGATATCGTGAAGGATAGCCGCGTCGCTTTCGAGGATTTGCGGGAAAAGGCACCGTCGAATTGGTATATCGAGGCGGAAGAAGCGCGCGCGCTGGGGCTGGTGCTCGATGTGATTTGATAGATATCCCCTCCCGCAAGCGGGAGGGGCCGGGGGTGGGTCGGTGTGGGTCACGGACGGCGTTCGACAACGAGCCGACCCACCCTCAGCCCCTCCCGCGAGCGGGAGGGGAGATAAGGAGACCTGCACCCGCTCTGCACTGCGTATCCACCCAACCCCCTTTGGCCGCGCCGGACGCGCCTGCTTAAAAGAACAGCCTCCACCATCAGGGAGGCCCGACCATGTCCGAACCCCGTCCACCGCGCACACCCGGCATCAAATTGCTGTTCGCGCTGCTGATCGCGACATTCCTCGCGATCCCGCTCTTCACCGTCTATCTGCTGGTGTACGACCGCCAGAACCAGTCGCAGACCGCGCAGCGGTCGATCGCCGAAGGATGGGGTGGGCCGCAGTCGATCTCCGGGCCGGTGCTGGTCATCCCCTATGCCGCGACCAGCAACGAGACGGTGACCGAGAACGGCAAGCAGACCGTCAAGACCACCACCGCGTGGCACGAACTGACGCTGTCGCCCGACACGGCCGATATCCGCTCCGACGTAAAACCCGATGTGCGCAAACGCTCGATCTACGAAGCGGTGGTCTATGCGGCGCGCAACAAAGGCGCGGCGCGTTTCGTGCTCCCCGCCGATCTGTCGCGCTGGGGCACGACGCGGGCTGCGCTCGCGCTCGACCGCGCCGAACTGCGCTTTGGCATATCCGACGCGCGCGGGCTGTTCGGCGCGCCGCCCGTCGTTGCCGCCGACGGCACCGCGCTCGAACTGCAACCGGGCAAGGGGCCGAGTGAGACCGGCGGCTCGGGCTTCTTCACCGCGCTCGACGCCCGCGCGCTCGGTGCCAAGCCGCTGCGCGTAACCTTCGACTATGCGGTGCGCGGCAACGGATCGATCGCGCTGTTGCCGCAGGGTGGCGACACGCGCTGGACGGTTGTCTCAAGCTGGGCCAATCCCAGTTTCCAGGGCGGCTTCCTCCCCTCGGAGCGCACGGTCGCCGCCAACGGCTTCAAAGCGACGTGGCGCGTCGGCAATCTCGCGCTCGGTCGCACGCTGATCTCGACCGACGAGCGTCCCGAAGCCACGGCGCAAGCGGTGGTCGAGGGGCGCGGCCTGCAAAGTAGCAGCGCCGAAGCGCGCGTCGATCTCGTCACCCCGGTCGATCTTTACGCACAGGTCAATCGCAGCGTGAAATACGGTTTCCTGTTCATCGGCTTCACCTTCATGGCGCTGCTGCTGTTCGATCTGATCGGCGGGGTGAAGGTCTCGCCGATCGAATATGGCCTCGTGGGTGCCGGGCTGGTGCTGTTCTTCGTGATGCTGCTGGCGTTCGCCGAAGTGATCGGGTTCAGCCTCGCATACTGCGTCGCGGGCGGCGCGATCATCGCCTTGCTCACCGCGTATTCCTCGGCGGTGTTGCGCAGCTGGCGGCGCGGCGGGCTGATCGCGGGGCTGCTCACCGCGCTCTACGGCGTGCTCTATGTGCTGCTCAGCCTTGAGGATCTGTCGCTGCTGATCGGCTCGCTGCTGCTCTTCGCGGCGCTGGCGGCGGTGATGTACCTCACGCGCGGGCTCGATTGGGGCGGACGCGAGGCAGTAACCGAGGCATAGCGTCAGGGCGGTGCCGGGGTCGTGTCCGGCACCGCTCTCGTGCATCAGATCGAGACGCCGGCGTCGCCGTCGATCAGCGCTGTCTGCGCGATGTTCTTCGGTGCCGCATTCAGGTCAGGTGCGGGAATGTGTCACGCCACGCAATCGCGCTTGCGGGGAAAACACGCGCTGAGGGTTTGCGAGCCGCCCCGCGCTTGTGTACGGCCTATCTCACGTCCGGCGGTGTGCCGCCCTCAGAGCTCGAAAGCGCGAAGCAAGCGATGGCTGAATTCTCTCTCCCCGCGAACAGCAAGATCAAGCCGACCGGCAAGACGCACAAAGCCGCGCCCGAGGCCAAACACGTCAAGAATTTCAAAATCTATCGCTACGATCCCGATTCGGGCGCCAACCCGCATTACGACACGTTTCAGGTCGATCTCGACGATTGCGGCCCGATGGTGCTCGACGCGCTGATCAAGATGAAGTCGGAACAAGATTCCTCGCTCACCTTCCGCCGCTCGTGCCGCGAGGGGATTTGCGGATCGTGTTCGATGAACATCGACGGCAAGAACGGCCTCGCTTGCACGACGGCAATCGAGGATGTGAAGGGCGATATCCGCATCACCCCCTTGCCGCATATGGAAGTGATCAAGGACCTCGTCCCCGATTTCACGCACTTCTACGCGCAATACAGCTCGATCAAGCCGTGGCTCCAGACGGTCACCCCGCCGCCCGCGGGCAAGGAACGGCTGCAGTCGCCCGCTGACCGCGAAAAGCTCGACGGCCTGTACGAATGCATCCTGTGCGCGTGCTGCTCGACCGCCTGCCCGAGCTATTGGTGGAATTCGGACAAGTTCCTCGGCCCGGCGATCCTGTTGCAAGCCTATCGCTGGCTCGCCGACAGCCGCGACGAGATGACCGGCGAGCGGCTCGACGAGCTTGAGGATCCGTTCCGGCTGTATCGCTGCCACACGATCATGAACTGCGCCAACGTCTGCCCCAAGGGTCTCAACCCGGCCAAGGCGATCGCGGAGATCAAGAAGATGGAAGTCGAGCGGATTGTCTGATCCGTTTCGGCGGTGACCCGGAGCGGCGTGTTGCGCCTCAAAAACTCGCTTCAAAAGCTGGTCCGCGCACGCGATCATCCATGACGGATGTTGATCGGCTGGCAATTGGCCACACGACGCTATCCATTGCCTGCTGCGGATGCGAGCGATGAGGATCGAGCCTCGATCAGGCGCCGCGTGGGGGAGAGTCAAGATGACCTTCGATCGACTGGCGAGGATCGCCGCATTGGGTGCAATGTGCTGTCTGGTTACGCCGATCAGCGCACAAGAGGCTAGGATTCCACCGAAAACGGGTGGGCTGATTCCGCCGATCATTACGCCCACCTTGCCCACCTTTCCCACCTTTCCCGATCGGCCGCGCGACGGATGGTTACGGTCAATCACCTTCGAAAAGGATGGGAAACCCGTCACCTCGGATGAAACGCGCGCTATCCAGGCAAATATATTGCGGGCGCTGCCCGGCGATGTTTCGGGCCGACCGCTGGGCGAGATCACCCAGACCGCTCAGGAAGCGGCCCGCAGGATTTGCTGCTTAACGGTTACTGTAGGCGTCGTGTATCAGGGCGCGACAGCTCAGATAACTTGGACGCAGAAGAAATAGCCTCGACGCGATCCCGGATCGCCGCATTCGCAAGGCGGACGGCGATCCGCCAGGGGCCAACGCGACAATAGCCATTGTGCCGTTTGGTCATGCCGGTAAGAGCGGATGAACTTCATCCGTGAAAGCCGGTCTTGCCCGACACTTCGTCTTCCCCCTTCACCTATGACGACGATCCCGATTTGCCGGGGTGGAAACGCTGGCAGTTTCGCGATCCGACGCGGTTTAACAGCTTTATCGAGCCACTGGCGGTGAAGCTGGAGGGCAGCATCGCACGCGTGCGGATGCTGCCGCAGCATCAACATTCGAATATGCGCGGCGATGTGCATGGCGGGGCACTGCTCGGCTTTATGGACGTGGCGCTGTTCGCCGCCGCGCGCGGTTTCGGCGTGTTGCAGGCCGGCGGCGCGGTGACGCTCGATTTGTCGGCGCAGTTCATCGGCGGCGGCGCGATCGGCGTGCCGCTTGAAGCGCATGTCGAATTGCTGCGCGAAACCCAGCGGATGCTGTTTCTGCGCGGGCTGATCGTGCAGGAAGGCGTGCCGACGATCGCGAGTTTTACGGGCACGCTGCGGAAATCGACGCCGCCCGCTTTGGTATGATCGACAGGTATTTCCCCGTTCGCCCTGAGCCTGTCGAAGGGCTGCCCTCCACCCGAGTGACCGTGCGAGGGGAGGGCAGTGCTTCGACAAGCTCAGCACGAACGGAGTTTGCGGCATGACTAGCATCCTCGCCGCCTACAACCGGCTCATCACCGCTGGCGAACTCCGCGCCGATCCCGAACAGGCCGGCGCCGCGCAGCGGCTCGCCGATCTCGCGACCGCGCTCGAAGCGACTCCCAAGCGCGGGTCGATCCTGTGGCGCGCGTTGGGGCGCAAGCCCGAGCCCCCGCGCGGCGTGTATCTGTGGGGCGGGGTCGGGCGCGGCAAGTCGATGCTGATGGACTTGTTCTTCAGCTGCCTCGCCATTCCGCTGAAACGCCGCGTCCATTTCGGCGAATTCATGCTCGAAGTGCACCAACGCCTCGCCGCCGAGCGCGCGAAGGAACTCGGCGACCCGATCCCGCCGCTGGCCAAGGCGATCGCCGAGGAAACGCGGCTGCTCGCTTTCGACGAGATGATGGTCACCAACAGCCCCGATGCGATGATCCTGTCGCGGCTGTTCACGCAGTTGCTGGTCGAGGGCGTGACGGTCGTCACGACCTCCAACCGCCCGCCCGCCGATCTCTACAAAAACGGCCTCAATCGCGAGCATTTCCTGCCGTTCATCGCGCTGATCGAAGCGAAGATGGACGTGGTCGCGCTCAACGGCCCGACCGATTATCGCCGCGATCGGCTCGGTGCGGTCGATACCTGGCTCGTCCCCAACGGCGCGGAGGCGACCGCCATGCTGTCGGGCGATTTCTTCCGCCTGACCGATTACCCGCCCGAGGACCGCGCGCACGTGCCGAGCGAGGATATCGTGGTGCAGGGGCGCTCGCTCCATGTGCCCAAATCGCTGAAGGGCGTTGCGGTGTTCAGCTTCAAACGCTTGTGCGGAGAGGCGCGCGGGGCCGCCGATTACCTCGCCATCGCGCGGCGCTTCCACACCGTCATTCTGGTCGGCGTGCCCAGGCTCGGCCCCGACATGCGCAACGAAGCCGCGCGCTTTGTCGCGCTGATCGACGCGCTGTACGAACATAAGGTCAAGCTGCTCGCCGCCGCCGACGCGCAACCCGCCGCGCTTTACGAAGCCGGCGATGGCCGCTTCGAATTCGAACGCACAATCAGTCGGCTCGAGGAAATGCGCTCCGAAGACTATCTGGCGATGGGCCACGGCGAGGCGTAGGACGTCGCGATCACCGAACATCGCGTTGCTTGGGGCGAGATCCTTGGCTGATCGGGAAGGTGGTCAGCTCGTCGGAAGAGGTGTCCCAGGGGGCCCGTCGTGCCCCGCAACACGGCGGCTGATCAAGCGGTCAAGCGCTCGCCGCGCCGGCCGTTCCGCTAGCCCGGTGATCGCCCCGGCGAGCACCAGCATCACCGCCGCGGCCGAGACCATCGCGACATGGTCCTCGACCCCGCGCCGGAGCAGCGCGACGATCAGCACGGCGCCCATGTAATGATGGATCAGGTAGAGCGGATAGGTCATCAGCCCGGCAAAGGCGATCAGCCGGATCCCAAAGACGCGCGTCAACGGTGCCTGCAGCCATCCGGCCGCCCCGATTGCCGCGACGCCGACCGCGAAGATGGAGAGCGGCAGCCACGGTTGCGGCGATAGTCCGAGGCCGCGCGTAAAGAATTCGGATTGCGAGAGAATCTCCGCGGTGCTGCTCGCCAGCCCGAGCAACAGCATCGACCCGCGCAGCTTTGTCCAGCCGCTCGCGTGCAGCCCCGACAGCGCGATCCCCGTCGCGAAGAACCCGCCATAAGGGAGCAACAGCAAGTCGACGGTACGGTCCGACGGCGGCAGAAGCCCGTCGATCCGCAGCAGCCAATAGACCGCGCCGACGATCGCCAGCATTATGCCGGTTCGCTCGACCGCGCGCGCGCCACCGCCGCGCCAGCCGAGTTGAAGCGCGATCAGCAGATAGAAATTCACTTCAAGCCCCAGCGACCAGTACGATCCGTCAATCTGTGGCTGGCTGGGCCAGAACAGCAGCGAGGTCAGCCACCGCACCGCGACTTCGTGGATCGGCCATACCGCCGTCGTTGCCAATACCACTGCGGTCAGGCTGCTACAGATCCAGGCGACCGGGGCCAGCCGCAGCAACCGGCGCTTCAGAAAAGCGCGCGGGCGGCTGTTCGCCGCCGACATTGCGATCACGTATCCCGAGATCACGAAGAACAGTTCGACACCCACCCAACCCGGCCAACTCCACCAGGCCCAGTCGCGCGCCAGCGTCACGTCGGGGCCCGCCAGATGCAGAAACGTATCCGGTCTGAGCGCGAACATCGCGGCATAATGATGCGCGAGGACCATCAGGGCGCACAGGAAGCGCGTCAGATCGATCGCAGCGATCGTGCCCTTGTTGCCCCCTGCCATAATGCGGCAATCGCAGCTTGTTCTTAAAATCGGGTGTATGGGGCACCCCGACCATCCCATCAAACCGATCCCCGCGCCAAGCAGAGCCGCTTATTGCTCTTGCGAATGATGTGCAATTCAAGATGTTAACCCGGCGCCTTTAGCGGTTGCGCCACAGAAGCGAAGCGCCTAAGCGCCGTCGCGTCTCGCGCGCTCGTCTGCGCGCTCACGCTACGCAAGGAGTGCTCATGGCTCGCAAGAAGATCGCGCTGATCGGTGCCGGTAACATTGGCGGCACGCTCGCCCATCTCGCGGCGCTCAAGGGCCTTGGCGACATCGTCCTGTTCGACGTGGCCGAGGGCATTCCGCAGGGCAAGGCGCTCGATCTCAGCCAGTGCTCGCCGGTCGAGGGCTTCGACGCCAAGATCACCGGCTCCAACGATTACAATGACATCGCCGGGGCCGACGTGATCATCGTCACCGCCGGGGTCGCGCGCAAGCCCGGCATGAGCCGCGACGATCTGCTCGGCATCAACCTCAAGGTGATGAAGGCCGTGGGTGAGGGCATCAAGACCCACGCGCCGAATGCGTTCGTCATCTGCATCACCAACCCGCTCGATGCGATGGTGTGGGCGCTGCGTGAATTCTCCGGCCTCCCGCATCACATGGTCGTCGGCATGGCCGGCGTGCTCGATTCGTCGCGCTTCAGCCATTTCCTCGCCGAGGAATTTGCAGTGTCGGTCAAGGACGTGACGAGCTTCGTGCTCGGCGGGCATGGCGACACGATGGTCCCGGTGATTTCCTATTCGACCGTCTCGGGCATTCCGATCCCCGATCTGATCAAGATGGGCCGCTCGACGCAGGAAAAGATCGATGCGATCGTAGCGCGCACCCGCAGCGGCGGCGGCGAGATCGTCGCTTTGCTCAAGACCGGCTCGGCCTATTACGCCCCCGCCACCAGCGGCATCGCGATGGCCGAGGCCTATCTCTACGACCAGAAGCGCGTCCTGCCCGCCGCGGCGCATGTCAGCGGTCAATACGGCTTGGATAATCTCTATGTCGGCGTGCCGGTGGTGATTGGTGCGGGCGGTGTCGAACAGATCGTCGAAATCGCGCTCGATGATGAAGCCAAGGCGAACCTCGCCGTGTCGGTCGATGCGGTGAAGGAACTGCTGGTGGCGTGCAAGGCGATCGACGGCTCGTTGGCGTAAACATATTAAACCACCCCGGCGAAGGCCGGGGCCCAGTAGCGGGCCGCTGCGATGGAAGATCAGGCCCACGTTTACATCATGGCGAGCGCGAGAAACGGTACCTTGTATCTCGGCTCGGCGGTGAATCTACCGAAGCGCGTTTGGGAACATCGCAACGGCGTCGTCGAAGGGTTCACGAAGAAGTATGGCTGCAAACTGCTCGTTTGGTACGAGTTGGTTGGCAGCTGGGAAGCCGCCCGGCAGCGCGAGCTGCAGATGAAAGGATGGAAGCGCGCCTGGAAGTTGCGAGAAATCGAAGGGCTCAACCCGGATTGGGACGACCTGTACGATCGTATCGCGCAACCTTGAACGTTTCCCAACTGGGCCCCGGCCTCCGCCGGGGTGGTAGGAATGGAAAATAGATGAGCATCCTCGTCGACAAGCACACCAAGGTCATCACGCAAGGGATGACCGGCAATACCGGCAGCTTCCACACCCAGGCCGCGCTCGATTACGGGACGCAGATGGTTGCGGGCGTGACCCCTGGCAAAGGCGGCACGACGCACCTCGGCCTGCCGAACTACAACACGGTGGCAGAAGCCGTGCACGCCACCGGCGCGACCGCATCGGTCGTGTACGTCCCGCCACCCTTCGCCGCCGATTCGATCCTCGAGGCGATCGACGCGAACGTGCCGCTGATCGTGTGCATCACCGAAGGCATCCCGGTGCTCGACATGGTCAAGGTCAAGCGCGCTTTGTCGGGCAGCAAGTCGCGCCTGATCGGGCCGAACTGCCCCGGCGTGCTCACCCCCAACCAGTGCAAGATCGGGATCATGCCCGGCAGCATCTTCAAGGTCGGTTCGGTCGGCGTTGTCTCGCGCTCGGGCACGCTCACCTATGAAGCGGTGTTCCAGACCTCGAACGCTGGCCTTGGCCAGACGACGGCAGTCGGTATTGGTGGCGATCCGGTCAACGGGACCAACTTCATCGACGTGCTCGAACTGTTCCTCGCGGACGAGGCGACCAAGGCGATCATCATGATTGGCGAAATCGGCGGCGACGCCGAGGAGCAGGCCGCGCAATTCCTGATCGACGAGGCAAAACGCGGCCGCAGCAAGCCGATGGCCGGCTTCATCGCGGGCCGCACGGCACCCCCGGGACGCCGCATGGGCCATGCCGGTGCTATAGTAAGCGGAGGCAAGGGCGACGCCGAGAGCAAGATCGCGGCGATGGAAGCGGCGGGGATCCGGGTTTCGGCCTCCCCGAGCGAGCTGGGCGAGACGTTGTTGGCGGTATTGAAGGGTTAAACATTCACCCTCTCCCCGTATGGGGAGAGGGTACCGAAGCTTGGCGGCTTCGGGTCCCCATCAAAGTTTACTTTGATGGGGCCCTGGCCGCCTAGCGAAGGTAGGGAGAGGGGCGATGTGGCCCATCGGGCCGCGCGGTCGCAAGCGACCGCACACCCCTCTCCCAGCTACGACTAGGGCCGCGTGAAGAACGCGACCC
>NZ_JBBATX010000052.1:12027-18434 GCF_040398505.1 Sphingomonas sp.
GCGACCGCACACCCCTCTCCCAGCTACGACTAGGGCCGCGTGAAGAACGCGACCCAAGTCTTCGCATCCCTCTCCCCTCGGGGAGGGGCGAGGGAGAAGTTGGATGGGCTTTGAGAATCAGGATTTCGCGGATGTGGCCGGCGGCGTAAGCCCGGCCTTCATCGAGACGCTGTACGCGCGCTTCAAAGCGTCGCCCGACAGCGTCGAATCGTCGTGGCGCTCCTGGTTCGAGGGGCTTGAGGGTTCCACCGAAGGCGCATCGTGGCAGCAGCCCAACTGGCCGCTATCGTCAACCGATGACCTGACCGCCGCACTCGACCCGACCCAGATGGAGCCAGCGCCCAAACCCGCCAAGGGCGGCGCGCCCAAGCCTGTGGCTGCGGCGCCGTCGCAGGATGCGATCATCCGCGCCGCGAGCGATTCGATCCGCGCGATGATGCTGATCCGCACCTATCGGGTCAGGGGCCATCTCGCCGCCAATCTCGATCCGCTCGGCCTGTCAAAGCATCCGCGGCCCGACGATCTGTCGACCGAATATCACGGCTTTTCCGATGCCGACCTCGACCGGCCAATCTATCTCGGCGGCACGATGGGGCTGCAATGGACGACGGTGCGCGAGCTGGTCGACACACTGCGCGCCAATTATTGCGGCAATGTCGGCCTCGAATATATGCACATCGCCGATGTCGAGGAACGCCGCTTTCTGCAGGAGCGGATGGAGGGCAAGGACAAGGCGATCGAGTTCACCCCGCTCGGCAAAAAGGCGATCCTCAACAAGGTGATCGAAGCCGAGCAGTGGGAGAAATTCTGCGGCAAGAAATATGTCGGGACCAAGCGCTTCGGGCTCGACGGCGGCGAAAGCATGATCCCCGCGCTCGAAAGCGTGATCAAATATGGCGGCGCGATGGGCGTCAACGACATCGTTTTCGGCATGGCGCATCGCGGGCGGCTGAACGTCCTCACCAATGTGATGGCCAAGCCCTTCCGCATCATCTTCCACGAATTTGGCGGCGGTTCGGACAATCCCGACGATGTCGCCGGTTCGGGGGACGTGAAATACCATCTCGGCACCTCGACCGATCGCGAATTCGACGGGATCAGCGTCCACATGTCGCTCGTCGCCAACCCCTCGCACCTTGAGGCGGAAGACCCCGTCGTGCTCGGCAAGGTCCGTGCGATTCAGACGATCGCGGGCGATCTCGAAGAACATAGCCGCTCGCTGCCGGTGTTGATCCATGGCGATGCCGCGTTTGCGGGGCAGGGGATCGTGTGGGAATGCTTGGGCTTTTCGGGCATCCGCGGTTATAATACCGGCGGCTGCGTCCATTTCGTGATCAATAACCAGATCGGTTTCACAACCAGCCCGCAATTCGCGCGCAGCTCGCCCTATCCGAGCGATGTTGCCAAGGGCGTCCAGGCACCAATCTTCCACGTCAATGGCGATGATCCCGAAGCGGTGACCTTCGCCACCAAGATGGCGATCGAATATCGCCAGAAATTCCACCGCGATGTCGTGATCGACATGTGGTGCTATCGCCGCTTTGGTCATAACGAAGGCGACGAGCCGAGCTTCACCCAGCCGCTGATGTACGACCGCATCCGCCAGCATCCGCCGGTCAGCGAAATCTACGGCAAGAAATTGACCGAGCAGGGCGTGGTCGACCGCGCCTGGATCGACGAGAATATCAAGCAATTCACCACCCTGCTTGAAGGCGAATTCGAAGCAGGCGCGGCGTACAAGCCCAACAAGGCCGATTGGTTTGCGGGCCGCTGGTCGGGGCTGCACGCGCCGGCCGATTCCGAGACCGAGCGGCGCGGGGTGATCACCGGGATCGAACCCAAATTGTTCGATTCGCTCGGGCGCACGCTGACGACGATCCCCGCGGGGCTGACCGTCCACAAAACGCTCAACCGCGTGCTCGATGCCAAGCGCGAGATGTTCAAATCGGGCAGCAATTTCGATTGGGCGACCGGCGAAGCGCTCGCTTTCGGGTCGCTTCTGTCGGAAGGCTATGGCGTGCGTCTGTCGGGCCAGGATTCGGGCCGCGGCACCTTCAGCCAGCGCCATGCGGTGTGGGTCGATCAGACCGACGAACACAAATATCTGCCGCTCGCGCAAATCGAGCATGGCACGGTCGAAGTGCTCGATTCACCTTTGAGCGAATATGGCGTGCTCGGTTTCGAATATGGCTATGCGCTCGCCGACCCGAAGACGCTGGTGCTGTGGGAGGCGCAGTTCGGCGACTTTATGAACGGCGCGCAGATCATGATCGATCAGTTCATCGCGTCGGGCGAGGCCAAGTGGCTGCGCGCCAACGGCCTCGTGATGCTGCTGCCGCACGGCTATGAAGGGCAGGGGCCCGAGCATAGCTCGGCGCGGCCCGAACGCTTCCTGCAACTGTGCGCGCAGGACAATATGCAGGTCGCCAATTGCACCACCCCCGCCAATTATTATCACCTGCTGCGGCGGCAGATGCATCGGCCGTTCCGCAAACCGCTGATCGTGTTCACGCCCAAATCGCTGCTGCGGCACAAATTGGCGGTGTCGAAAGCCGCCGATTTCCAGGGCGAGAGCCATTTCATGCGGATCCTGAGCGATCCGTCGGCGCCGGCCGATGCCGATGTCCGCCGTCTCGTCTTGTGCACCGGCAAGGTCGCCTATGATCTGATCGAAGCGCGTGACGCGGCAGGCGACACCAACACCGCGATCGTCCGGCTCGAACAGCTCTACCCCTTCCCGGGCGAGCCGCTGGTCGCGCGGCTCCAGCGGATGACCAACCTCGAAACGGTCGTGTGGGCGCAGGAAGAACCGAAGAACAATGGCGCGTGGAGCTTCGTCGATCCGTTCATCGAGGATGCGCTGGCGACGGTCGGGGGTAGCGTGTCGCGTGCGAAATATGCCGGGCGCGCTGCCTCGGCATCGCCTGCCACCGGATTGATGAAGCGCCACCAGATGGAGCAAGCGGCGCTCGTCGCCGAGGCGCTCGGGCACAATGTCCGCGAGGAAATCCGGCGGACACGCAAGGTTTGATCGTTCGCCCCGCTATCACCCCGGCGCAGGCCGTGGCCCAGTAGCGGGACGTAGGTAATTTCGCGCGGCGCTTGATCGGCAAGCGTTGCGCAACTGGACCCCGGCCTTCGCCGGGGTGGAAAAAGAGGCTGACATGGCAACCGAAGTAACAGTGCCGGTACTCGGCGAATCGATCACCGAAGCCACGCTCGGCGAATGGCTCAAACAGCCGGGGGACAAGGTCGCGGTCGATGAGCCGATCGCGAGCCTCGAAACCGACAAGGTGTCGATCGAAGTGCCCTCGCCGGTGGCCGGCGTGATGGGGCAACATGCGGTGCAGGTCGGCGATACCGTGCTGGTCGGCGCAATGATCGCGACGATCGACGCTGGCGACGCCGCCCCCGCCAGCGCCCCCGCGCCGCAGCCTGCCGTGCTCGAATCGCCCGTACCTGCGCCCGCCGCGCCCGTCAGCGATACCCCCGCCGCGCTCAGCCCGTCGGTGCGTCGCGCCGTGCTCGAACACGGCGTCGATCCCGCGACCGTCAAGGGCACCGGCAAGGATGGCCGCCTGACCAAGGACGATGTCCTCGCCGCCGCCGCAACGCCGGCCCCGGCTCCGGCTCCGGCTCCGAGCGAAGCCCTGCCCGTCGCCGCCTCGGTCGCTGCGGCCACTGGCCGCAAGGAAGAGCGCGTACGCATCACGCGGCTGCGTCAGACGATCGCCAAGCGCCTGAAGGAAGCGCAGAATACCGCGGCGCTGCTGACGACGTTCAACGACGTCGACATGACCGCCGTCATCGAAGCGCGCGCCAAATATAAGGATCTGTTCGAGAAGAAGCATGGCGTCCGGCTCGGCTTCATGGGCTTCTTCGTGAAGGCGGCCTGCCTTGCGCTGAAGGACATTCCGAGCGTCAACGCCGCGATCGAGGGCGATGAGATCGTCTATCACGATTATGCCGATATCTCGGTCGCAGTATCGTCGCCGGGCGGTCTCGTCGTGCCGGTGGTGCGCGATGCCGACCAGATGTCGGTGGCGCAAGTCGAGAAGGCGATCGGCGATTTCGGCAAGCGCGCCAAGGACGGCACGCTCAAGATGGAAGAGATGAAGGGCGGCACCTTCACCATCTCCAATGGCGGCGTGTTCGGCTCGCTGATGTCGACCCCGATCATCAACCCGCCCCAGTCGGCCGTGCTGGGCTTGCACCGTATCGAAGATCGCCCGGTGGTCCGCGATGGCCAGATCGTGATCCGCCCGATGATGTATCTCGCGCTCAGCTACGATCACCGCCTGATCGACGGGCGCGAAGCGGTGACGTTCCTCGTCGCGCTCAAAAATGCTATCGAGGACCCAACGCGGATTTTGATCGATTTGTGAGGACGGCGATGGTGGAGATCGACTGGCGCAAGCATATCCATTCGGACCCAGGCATTCTCGGGGGCAAGCCGGTGGTGCGCGGCACGCGTATTTCGGTCGAGCTGGTGCTGGAATATCTGTCGGAAGGCGCGAGCCATGCGGAGGTGATCGATGGCTATCCAAGCCTCACCGAAGCCGATATCCGCGCCGCGATCGCCTTTTCAAACCACTTGATGATGAAGGAAGCCGATTCGGCGCGGCGGGAAGCGGCGTAATCGGTGAAGCTGCTGGCCGATCAGAATGTGCATCGGCGAGTCGTTTTGCAGTTGCGCGAGGCCGGCTACGACGTCGAATTCATCCTCGAAACGATGCCGGGTCGGTTCGATCCGGAAATTCTTGCGCGACCGGACATCGGTTCGCTGATCTTCATCACGGGCGACAAGGGGTTCGGAAACTGGATCTTCAATCTGGGATTGCCCCCACCGCTGGCCATCCTGTTCAGTCGGCTGCCGCATAGCGAATGGGCGGTGACGGTCGATCGTGTGATTGCCGTGCTTGAACGCGGGACCATGGCGGGCCAGATGATCACTATCACACAGGACGGCGAGCGCACGAAGCCGCTGCCGATCGGAGCACCTAATGGCTGACCAGACCTACGATTACGACGTCCTCATCATCGGCTCCGGCCCCGGCGGCTATGTCGCGGCGATCCGCGCCGCGCAGCTCGGGCTGCGCACCGCCTGCGTCGAATCGCGCGAGACGCTCGGCGGCACCTGCCTCAACGTCGGCTGCATCCCGTCCAAGGCGATGCTCCACGCGTCCGAATATTTCGACGCCGCCGCCAACGGCACGATGGCCAAGCTCGGCATCAAGGTCACGCCCGAGCTCGATTTGCCGACGATGCACGGCCAGCGGCTCGATGCGGTCAAGCAACTCACCGGCGGCATCGCCTTCCTGTTCAAGAAGAACAAGGTGACGTGGCTGAAGGGTCGCGGCGCGTTCGTCGACGCGCACACCGTGCAGATCGGCGAGCAGACGGTCACCGCCAAGGACGTGGTCATCGCCACCGGCTCCTCGGTCACCCCGCTCCCCGGCGTCACGGTCGATAATGACAAGCAGATCGTGGTCGATTCGACCGGCGCGCTCGAACTCAACAAGGTCCCCGGCCACATGGTCGTGATCGGCGGCGGCGTGATCGGGCTCGAGCTTGGCAGCGTGTGGCGTCGGCTTGGTGCCAAGGTGACCTGCGTCGAATATCTCGACCAGATCCTGCCCGGCTTCGATGGCGAAATCCGCAAGGAATCGCAAAAGATGTTCAAGAAGCAGGGCATCGAATTCCGGATGTCGACCAAGGTCACCGGCGTCGCCGTGACCGGCGATAAGGCAACCGTCACCGTCGAACCCGCCGCGGGCGGTGCCGCCGAAACGATCGAGGCCGATTGCGTCCTCGTCTCGATCGGTCGCCGCCCCAATACCGATGGCCTCGCGCTCGACAAGGCCGGGCTCAGCGCCAATCCGCGCGGCCAGATCGAGACCGACCACCGCTTCCAGACCAAAGTCCCTGGCGTGTGGGCGATCGGCGACGTCATTCCCGGCCCGATGCTCGCGCACAAGGCCGAGGATGAAGGCATTGCCGTCGCCGAGAATATCGCGGGCCTGACCGGCATCGTGAATCACGACGTGATCCCGCTCGTCGTCTACACCTGGCCCGAAATCGCCGGCGTCGGCCTGACCGAGGAAGCGGCGGCGGCGAAAGGCGAGATCAAGGTCGGCAAATTCCCGATGGCGGGCAACAGCCGCGCCAAGACCAATCACGATCCCGACGGCTTTGTGAAGATCATTGCGGACGCCAAGTCCGATCGCGTGCTGGGCGTCTGGGCGATCGCGGTCCCGGCCGGCACGATGATCGCCGAGGCGGGGCTCGCGATGGAAATGGGCGCGACCAGCGAGGACATCGCGTACACCTGCCATGCGCATCCGACGCACTCGGAGGCGATCAAGGAGGCGGCGATGGCGGTGAGAGGGAAGGCGATACACGTCTGA
>NZ_JBBATX010000053.1:0-16808 GCF_040398505.1 Sphingomonas sp.
CATCCTCTTCGCCGAGATCATCGTCTTCCATGTCGAGCGCGTCTTCGTCGTCATCATCGTTCTCGGAGGCGATGTCGGGGGCGATGTCGGTCAGCAATGTCCCGTCGCTCGGTCCGTCGCGCGTTACTTCGAGGATTTCGGCGCACTGGCTCTCGTCATAGCCGTCTTCATCGAAGCCGTCATCGCCAGTGCCGCTGCCCGAAACCTGATGTCCACCGATGCTCATCCTGTGTCTCCCCGCCGCCGGGTTTGCTGCGTGAGGCGGCGTGAACATCGAACCGCGATCGACCGTTTCGGTTCCCGGCCGCACCCAAGATTTCCGATCAGCTGGGGCGGAAAAGCCGCCCGCGCTCGACGATCGCGGCAATCGTCAGGCCGACCAGACCGGCGATGAGGAAGCCGCCATGCATCGGCCCCGTCGTGCCATCGAAACTCAGCCCGATCGCCCAGCCGATCACTGCGCCAAAGGTGATGCCGACAAAGCCCTGCACGCTCGACGCGGTCCCCGCGATCCCGCCCATATTCTCCATCGCCATCGCCGACATGTTGGAGGTGGCGAGGCCGAAACAGGCCATGGTGATCGCCTGGACGACGACGAACACGATCAGCGGCTCATCGCCCAGCCGTCCGACGATCAACCCAGTCGAGGACGACACGATCATCACCACCAACGCCGCCTGCGAGATGCGCCGCATCCCGACGCGCATGACGATCCGCGAATTGAGCAAATT
The DNA here is from genome assembly GCF_040398505.1 of Sphingomonas sp. GTDB lineage: Bacteria > Pseudomonadota > Alphaproteobacteria > Sphingomonadales > Sphingomonadaceae > Sphingomonas. The sequence goes on from NZ_JBBATX010000053.1 coordinate 732, forward strand.
CGCCGCCGCCATCGTCCCCGCCGACGCCGCGAACACCCCGCCGAGCCAGGCGGGCTGATGAAAGACCTGCGCCATAATCGGCTGGATCGACGACAAATAGCCGAAGATCGCGCCCTGACACACCATCGCCGCGATCGTGTAGCCGAGCGAATAGCGATCCTGCGCGGTCGCGCGCCATCCCGCCAACGTCGTGCGGATCGACAAGAGCTGCCGGTCTTCGGGCTTGAGCGTTTCGGGCATCCGCGCCGCAAACCAGATCAGGCACACCAGCCCACCGCCGGCGATCACCTCGAAAATCAGCCGCCACGATCCGACGAGCAGAATCGCCTGCCCGATGCTCGGCGCGACGATCGGCACGGCCATGAACACCATGAAGGCAAGGCTGGTGACCTGCGCCATCGCCCGGCCCGAAAAACAGTCCCGGATCAGCGCGATCGTCACGACTCGGCTGGCGGCAATTGCCAGACCGCTGGCGAAACGCGCGACCAGCAGCAGCGTGAAGTTCCCCGCCAAGCCGGCAAGCAAATTCCCGATGATGTAAGCGATCAGCCCGCAGATCAGCACCGGACGCCGCCCGAAGCGATCGGTCAGCGGCCCGTGGATCAACTGCCCGATGCCGAGCCCGATCACGAACACCGTCAGAATCAACGGCCCCTGACGAATCGTATCGACGCCCAAACGCCGCGCGATATCGGGAAGGGCCGGCAACATCGTATCGATGCCGAGCGCGGCGAGCGACATGAGCGCGGCGATCAGTGGCACGAATTCAACCATCCGGATCGGCGGCGAATCCTGCATCGAGGGAGCATCGAGGGCAGACATGCCGCGCCAATGCCCGACCCCGGCGCGAAGGTCACCCCGCAAAACGTGCACGCGCCGCGCCGGATGCCGCAACTGTCATGGAACGGTCGTGATCGCGGACCATTCTGCAAGTCCCATCAGGAAAGGATTTTACGATGAGCGTTTTCGGGATGATCAAGGATGCGATCTGGGGCAAGCCGGCTGAACCCGCCGCCGCAGCGCCCGCCCCTCAAGCTGCGGCACCCGCCGCCGCCACGCCCACGCCTGTTGCCGAAGCGGCGCCTGCCGCGCCGAAAGCGCCGATCGATGTCACCGCGATCCTGACGCAGAAAGCCGCCGAAAAGGGCCAGCCGCTCAATTGGCAGACCTCAATCGTCGATCTCATGAAGGTGCTCGATCTCGATCCGAGCCACGAAAACCGCGTCTCGCTCGCGCACGAACTCGGTTATGACGGCGATATCGAGGACAGCGCGACGATGAACATCTGGCTGCACAAGCATGTGATGGCGAACCTCGCTTCGTAACCGCTTGACGAAAGCAGCGGCAAGCCTTTAGTGTGTTATCTCTATGCCACACGAAAGGCTTGCCCATGCTTCGCGTTCAGCTTCGCACCCTGCTTTGCGCGCTGGCGCTCGTTCCGCTTGCGGCCTGTGGCGACGGTAAGGAGGGCGCGTCCTTCTCGATCAACAGCTCGGATTCGGACGGAAACGCCTCGGGTGCCAGCATCGACGGCACAGGCGAAGCGACGATCGACACGCCCTTCTTCAAGGGCAAGGTCACGCTGCCCAAGCTCAAGCTCAACGCCGACAATTTCGACATGAACGGCGTCCATCTCTATCCCGGATCGACGATCAGCGGGATGAACGTCGATGTGAAGGATCGGCCGGGTACCGGGAATGACGGTCGCGTCCGCGTCACCTTCGCCAGCCCCGCCGCGCCCGCGACGGTGCGCGACTGGTTCAAGCGCAAGTTGAATGCCGCAGGCTTCAAGCTCAGCGACAAGGGCAATGGACTGACCGGCACGACCGACGAGAACAAGCCCTTCACGCTGGAATTGACCCCCGACGGTGCGAATAAGTCGAACGGCGTCATCCTGATCGAATGACCGAGGCCTGCGTATCGCGGGGGTGGGCGCGCGGCACATTTGGCGGTACGGTTGCGCTTTCTCACGCGTAACGGACGTTCCATCATGCTCGACAGCCCCACCGCTCCTTCCAAGGCCGCGCAGGTTCCACCGCTTTCGCTCAACGACGAAGCCGCCGACCCCGCAGCGTTTGCCGCAGCGCTGGGCGGATCATTCGAACGCTTTGGGTTCGCGGTCGTCTCCGATCATGGCGTCCCCGCCGACTTGATTGCGCGCGCCTGGGCCATGACCGAAGCCTTTTTCGCGCTGCCCGAGGACACCAAGCGCGCGTATTTCGCGCCGGGCGGCGGCGGGGCGCGCGGCTATACGCCGTTCAAGACCGAGATCGCCAAGGGCGCGACGCATGTCGATTTGAAGGAATTCTGGCACGTCGGGCGCGAGCTGGCCAAGGGCCACCGCTTCGAGGCGCAAATGGCGCCCAATGTCTGGCCCGATCAGCCCGAAGGTTTTCGCGAAACGTTCATCGAATTGTTCGCGGCGTTCGATACAGCGGGTGACCGGCTGCTGTCGGCGATCGCGCGGCATCTGGGCCTTGCGCCCGATTGGTTCGATCATGCGGTGCGCGATGGCAATTCGGTGCTGCGGCTACTGCATTATCCGCCGATCCCCGCCGATGCGCCGGGCGTGCGCGCCGGGGCGCACGAGGATATCAACCTCATCACGCTGCTATTGGGGGCCGAAGAAGCCGGGCTCGAACTGCTCGACAAGAATGGCGAATGGCTCGCGATCAAGCCGCCCGAGGGCGCGATGGTCGTCAATGTCGGCGACATGCTGCAGCGGCTGACCAATCATGTCCTGCCCTCGACCACGCACCGCGTCGTCAATCCCGCGCCAGAACGGCGCGGCCATTCGCGCTATTCGATGCCCTTCTTCCTCCACCCCGCGCCCGATTTCCTGATCGAGACGCTGCCCTCGACGATCACCGCCGAGCGGCCCAACCGCTATCCCACGCCGATCACCGCGCATGACTATCTGCAGGAGCGGCTGGTCGAGATCGGGCTGGTCAAGGCGTAAAAACGCGTCACCCCGGCCTTGTGCCGGGGTCCACTCCTCCGCTAGCGCGGCGCTCGTTGATCGGTGGACCCCGGCACAAGGCCGGGGTGACGGAAGGAAGCTAATGACCAAACCACTCCGTATCGCGCTCGCCGGGCTCGGCACTGTGGGCGGCGGCGTCATCCGCTTGCTCGACACCAATGGCGCGTTGATCGCCAGACGCGCGGGGCGGCCGATCGAGATCGTCGCAGTGTCGGCGCGCGACCGGTCGAAGGATCGCGGGGTCGATATGTCGCGATTCGCATGGGTCGATGATACGACCGCGCTCGCCACCGTTGACGCCGATGTGGTGGTCGAGCTGGTCGGTGGGTCCGACGGCCCGGCGCTTGCGCTCGCGCGCGCGACGCTGGCGGCGGGCAAAAGCTTCGTCACCGCCAACAAAGCTATGCTCGCGCATCACGGGCTCGAACTCGCGCGCGCCGCCGAGGCCGCGCGCGTGGCGCTGAAATTCGAGGCGGCGGTCGCCGGCGGCGTACCGGTGATCAAGGGCCTGCGCGAGGGTGCGGCGGCGAACGAGATCGAGCGCGTTTACGGCATCCTCAACGGCACGTGCAATTTCATCCTGTCGAAGATGGAAGCGGAGGGTCGCGATTTCGCCGATGTGCTGGCCGAGGCGCAGGCGCTGGGCTTTGCCGAGGCCGATCCGCGCTTCGATATCGACGGCGTCGATGCCGCGCACAAATTGTCGCTGCTGGCGAGCCTCGCCTTCGGGACGCAGCCCGCCTTTGCCGATGTCGCGGCGAGCGGCATCCGCAACGTGCTCGCCGCCGACATCGCTGAAGCGGCCGCGCTCGGCTACCGCGTGCGGCTGCTGGGCTTGGCCGAATCGGGCCCGGCCGGGCTGTTCCAGCGCGTCCACCCGCACCTCGTGGCGCTCGATCATCCGCTCGCGCATGTCACCGGCGCGACCAATGCGGTGGTGGCGGAGGGCAATTTCGTCGGACGGCTGCTGTTCCAAGGTCCGGGCGCAGGCGATGGGCCGACCGCCTCCGCTGTCGTCGCCGATTTGATCGACATTGCCCGTGGCGAATTCGGCCCGGCCTTCGCGATGCCTGCCGACGCGCTGATCGAACAAGCCCCCGCCGACAGCGGCGAGCGACGCGGGCGCGCCTATGTCCGCTTCACCGTTGCCGACCGCGTCGGCGTGCTCGCCGAGATCGCCGCGGCGATGCGCGATGCCGGGGTCTCGATCGAAAGCCTGATGCAGCGCGGCGCAAGCCATGATGAGGGCGGGGCGGACGGATCGGTGCTGGTCGCGATCGTCACGCACGAAGGGCCGGAGCGCAGCGTGGCCCAAGCGCTCGAACGGCTGCGCGGATCGCAGAGCCTCGTCGGCCAGCCGCTGTGGATGCATATTTTATCTTAAACCGTTCCGGCTGAGCCTGTCGAAGCCCTGCGTGCCACAATCGGTGCAGGACCTGTGGCACGCAGCCCTTCGACAGGCTCAGGCCGAACGGGGATGTAGTGAACCGCTAAGGCAGAATCGTCCCCGTCGGCGGGGGCGCATCGAGTGCGATCGCGATGCGATTGGATTTGTCGGGTTTCTTGCGAAACGCTTTGCCGACGCCCTTCGCCATGTCGCCGGCTAACATGAAGATATTGGTGGCCTCACCCGGGCGCTCGCAACAACTGTCGGGCGCGATGACACGCTGGATCGTCCGAACCATCTGCGTGGCACCGCCGAAGATGTCGATCCCGGTGGTGCAGCCCTTCTGACGCGCCGCGCAAGGCGTATTGGTTTCCGCATCCAGCGCGCCAGTGCCGCGCAGATACGGGTTTACCGGCACGGGGCCGTCGGGCACCACTTCACCCGGATACGGCAGTTTCTGCGACGGAATCGGCTTGCCGCAGACGACGATGTCGTCGGGGTTGGTGCTGGTCTTGCCGTCCTTGCCACGCCGCACACAGGGTTCGGTCGCGATCGGCTCGAGGATCGAGAAGCGTGTCGGCGCTGGCGCAGCGACGGGCGCGGGTACCGATTCGATCGGGGCGACTTGCGCGGCGAGGAGCAGCAGGATCATGGCCTTCAAGCTGCCTTGTAATCATGGCCGATTTCAGGCGCGCGGCGCGACGCCCAATCGGGGAATTTCGATCGCCGGGCAACGGTCCATGACCACCTTCAGTCCCGCCGCCTCGGCGCGCGCAGCGGCGGCTTCGTTGACGACACCGAGTTGCAGCCAAACCGCCTTCGCGCCCGCCGCAATCGCTTCATCGACCGCATCGCCGGCGGCAGCGGAGTTGCGGAAGATGTCGACCAGGTCGATCGGATCGCCGATCTGGCTCAGGTCGCGGAACACGAATTCGCCGTGGAGATGCTCGCCGGTGATTTGCGGATTGATCGGGATCACGCGGTAGCCGTGGTGCTGCAAGGTCCGCATCACCTGATTAGACGGCCGATCGGGCCGATCCGATGCGCCGATCAGCGCAATCGTGCGCGTTTCCTCGAGCAGCGCCTTGATCTCGGCATCGGTGGTGAGCGGCATCAGGCATTTCCTTCGATCCACGCGGCAACCTTGTCCGCCACGCCTTGAAACGCGGCACCCTCGGGCCCGTTCCCGGCGGCGGGCGGCGTGCCCGCGTCCGAGGCAATCCGCACGCGAATGTCGAGCGGGATGCGCCCGAGGAACGGCAAGCCCAGCTCCGCCGCCGCCGCCTCGGCCCCGCCCGTGCCGAACGGATCGGAGATTTCGCCACAGGACGGGCAGGCATAGCCCGCCATATTTTCGATCAGCCCGATGATCGGCACGCCCGCTTTCACGAAAAAATCGATCGCGCGCCGCGCATCGATCAGCGCGAGATCCTGTGGGGTCGAGACGATCACCGCGCCACTCGGGCGATATTTCTGCACCATCGTCAGTTGCACGTCGCCCGTGCCTGGCGGCAAATCGAGCACCAGCGTATCCGCCACGCCCCAATTCGCATCCATCATTTGCGTCAGCGCGCCTGCCGCCATCGGCCCGCGCCAGGCAATCGCCTGATCGGCGGCGACGAGCATCCCCATCGACAAAAGCGGGACGCCGTACGGCGTCGGCACCGGATTGAGCACCTTGTTGTGCGCGGTCGGCTTGGCATCGGTCACGCCCATCAAGCGTGGCTGCGACGGGCCATAGATATCGGCATCAACCAGCCCGACACGTCGCCCGGCCCGCGCCAGCGCGATGGCGAGATTGGCGGAAACCGTCGATTTCCCGACGCCACCCTTCCCGCTCGCCACCGCCAGCACGATGCGGGCGCTGCGTTGGCTGGTCAGCGCAACGCGCACCGCGGTGACCCCGGGAACCGCACTCGCCGCTGCGCGCACCGCCGCGTCGAGTGTCTCTCGCGCGCCCTCATCGAGGCCGCTAACATCGACGACGATACTGGCACGCCCCGCCTCGATTCGGCCGGTCGCACGGGTCCCGGCGACGGCAGTGAGGGTGGAATCGAGCGAAATTGGCGTGTTCATCATGCGCAGATAGGCGCAGCGGTCACGCTTGCCACTGTTTTTCGGCGTAACGCTTCCCTATACTAGTTCCATGACGATCTTATCGGGCTGGTTCCCTCGCTTCACCATTCAGAACGCAGATAGCAAAGGCCCCTGGGGCGGCGGCGGCAATGGAGGCGGCAGCGGCGATGACGACAAATCCGGCGGTCCGCGCAACCCCTGGGCGCAGCCGCCTGCCGGCAAGCCGCGCAGCACGGGCGCCGGGCCGAGCGCGCTCGACGAATTCCTGAAGCGCGCACGCGGTGGCGGGGGCGGCGGCGGCGGCTTTGGCAGCGGCGGTCGCCCGCGCATCCCCGGCGCACCCAGTGCCGGGCAATTATGGGCGATCGGGGTCGGCATCGTGCTGGTCGCGTGGATCGGCCTGACCAGCTTTCATTCGATCGGCCCGCAACAACGGGGCGTGGTAACGACGCTTGGTCGCTATTCGGGCACGCTCGAACCCGGCATTCGCTTCACCTTGCCCGCGCCCTTTGTCGATGTGGCGAAGGTCGATGTCGCGGCGATCAACACCGACAGCTTCCCGGACGAAAGCGGCACCGAATCTCCCAATGACAAATTGATGCTGACCAGCGACCAGAACATCGTCGATCTCGATTATTCGGTGCGCTGGCAGATTGCGAACCCGCAGGACTTTGCGTTCCAGATCGACAACCCCCGCGAGACGCTGCGCGCCACCGCGCAAAGCGCGATGCGTGCGGTGGTCGCGACCGCGACGCTTGATGATGCGATCGGCTCGGGGCGCAACGCGATGGAAGCGCAAGTCCAGCAATCGATGCAGGACATCCTCGATCGCTATAATGCCGGCATCCGTATCCAGGGCGTGGCGATCAAGGGCGCGCAGGCCCCGGCGCAAGTCGCCGACGCCTTCAAGGAAGTCTCCGCCGCGCAGCAAAAGGCGCAGGGCGACATCAGCAAGGCGCGTGGCTATGCGCAGCAGGTCCTCGCCAAGGCGCAGGGCGAGGCCGCCGCGTTCGACGTGATCTACGCGCAGTATAAGCTCGCCCCCGAAGTGACGCGCCGCCGCATGTATTATGATACGATGGAGCAGGTGCTGTCCAAATCGGACAAGACCATCATCGAATCCCCGGGCGTCGTCCCCTATCTCCCGCTGCCGCGCGTGACGCGCACCGGGCCGGATGCGACACCCGTCGCCCCCGCCACTCAGAGCCAGGGAGCAGCCCAGTGAACGTCGCCATATTCCGCAATCCGATCACGATCGGCGTCGGCGCGTTGCTGCTGTTGATCCTTGCGGCCAGCACCTTTGCCATTGTGCCGGAAACCCGTCAGGCCGTCGTCCTGCGCCTGCAGACCCCGATCCGCACGATCAACGAATATAAGCCCAATGAAGTGTTCGGCAGCACCGGTGCCGGTCTCACCTGGCGCATTCCGTTCCTCGATCGGCTGATCTGGGTCGACAAGCGCATCCTCGACGTCGAGCTCGATAATCAGCAAGTGCTCTCGACCGAACAGAACCGGCTCGAAGTCGATGCCTATGCGCGCTTCCGCATCGTCGATCCGCTCAAGGCCGTCATCTCGACCGGCAGCACCTCGACCACCGAAGAGCGGGTGCGCAACCAGCTCCAGCCGCTGTTCAGCTCGGCGCTGCGCAACGAACTCAGCAAGCGGCCGTTCGCGGCCTTGCTCAGTCCCGAGCGCACGCAAGTCATGGGCAATATCCGCGCGGGCCTGCAACGGCTCGCATCGCAATATGGCGTGCAAATCATCGATGTGCGGATCAAGCATGCCGATTTGCCGAGCGGGACGCCGTTCGACAGCGCGCTGACCCGGATGCGCACCGCGCGCCAGCAACAGGCACTGACGATCCAGGCCCAAGGCCAGCAGACCGCGCAGATCATCGCCGCCCAAGCCGATGCGAAGGCCGCGCAAATCTATGCTGATGCGTTCAACAAGGACCCTGCCTTTTACGATTTCTATCGTGCGATGCAGTCCTACCGCGTGACCTTTGGCGCCGATGCCAAGGGACAAACCTCGCTGGTGCTGTCGCCGGACAATTCGTATCTGAAGGAGTTTCAGGGGCGGCGCTGAGCCGTGGCCCCATAAAGGCTGTCGAACCGTTCATATTCAAACGCCGTTCAGCAACCATGCGTATCTACGATCCGGTTGCTGCCAGTTGGTAGACGAGAGGAAACGATCCACGTGCGCTACGCCTACGCCATTACCGCCGCCCTGCTCCTGAGCGGCACCGCCGCTGCCATTGCCCTGCCAACGGTTGGGGGTGCGCAGACCGCGCAAAACGAACCCGCCATGATGGCCGCCACTGCGCCCAAGCCCGGTGCACCGATGAGCTTTGCCGATCTCGTGGCAAAATTGCAGCCCGCGGTCGTCAACATTTCGACCAGCCAGCGCATCACGCAACAGACTCAGCCAAACCCGTTTGCGGGCACGCCATTCGAAGGCATGTTCGGCCAGCAACAGGGCCAGGGCAGCAATGGCGCGCCGATCACGCGCGAGGCGACCTCGCTCGGCTCGGGCTTCATCATCTCGCCCGACGGCTATGTCGTCACCAACAATCACGTCGTCGCGCCAGCGGCCGGCGTGAAGGGTGCAACGGTCGATTCGATCACCGTCACGTTAATCGACCGCAAGGAATATGTCGCCAAGCTGATCGGGCGCGATCCGACCTCCGACCTTGCCTTGCTCAAGATCGATGCGAAGAATTTGCCATTCGTGAAGTTCGGCGATTCGGATGCCGCGCGCGTCGGTGACTGGGTGCTGGCGATCGGCAATCCGTTCGGGCTGGGCGGTACCGTGACCGCGGGCATCGTCTCCTCGCTCCACCGCGTTACCGGCGGCGGCGCGTATGACCGCTTCATCCAGACCGATGCCGCGATCAACCAGGGCAATTCGGGCGGCCCGATGTTCGATCTTTCGGGCAACGTGATCGGCATCAATTCGCAGATTCTGGGCAGTCAGGGCGGCGGCAATATCGGGATCGGCTTCGCGATTCCGGCGGTCGACGCCAAGCCGGTGATCGACAAATTGATGAAGGGCACGACGATCGCGCGCGGGTATCTCGGCGTTGGCGTGCAACCGCTCAGCGACGATCTTGCTGGCTCGTTCGGTCTTCCCAAGAACCAGGGTGAATTGATCGGTCGGATCGAGCCGGGACAGGCCGCCGACAAAGCCGGGTTGAAGGCAGGGGACATCGTGCTCCGCGTCGGCGGCAAGCCGGTCACCCCAGATCAGTCGCTCAGCTATCTGGTCGCCAATGTGGCGCCTGGCGCGCGCATCCCGCTCGACATCGTCCGGCAGGGCAAGCCGATGACGATCACCGCAGCCATCGGCACGCGTCCGCCGGAGGATCAACTCGCCGCATTGGGCAACCCCGAAGACGGCAGCGAGATGGGCGATGATGGCGACACGCCGTCGGTCGGCCAGCCCGCCGCCAACGCGCTCGGCGTGACGGTACAGACCTTGACCCCGCCGATCGCGCGCAACTTCAATGTCGATTCGTCGGTGCAAGGCGTCGTGATCGCCAATGTTGATCCGTCGAGCGATGCGGGATCGAAGGGCCTGAAGCGCGGCGACGTGATCGTCTCCGTCAATGGCGTGCCCGTTGCTACGCCAGCGGCGCTTGGTGCCGCCATTACGCAGGCCAAAGCTGCTGGCCGCGCGCAAGTCGCGTTGCAAATCGTCCGCGGCCGCGCGCCGGCGCTTTTCATCGGTGTCAAACTGAAGAAGTAAGCACATCTCCCTCCTCCGCGCCTAAGCGGGGGAGGGATTTTTTTGTTCCTCCGCCCCCCGTTTCGCGCGATATGATTCGAGACGAACGACCGGGGGCGACATTACCGACACGACGAGCATCTTCATCGGCGCAGGCCCCGGCGGTGCCAATCCGCAGCGGCTCGAACTCAAGCGCGCCAATCGCCACGGCCTGATCGCGGGCGCGACCGGCACCGGCAAGACGGTGACCGTCCAAGGCATCATCGAGGGCTTCTCCGCCGCCGGCGTGGCGTGCTTCGTCGCCGACGTGAAGGGCGATCTCTCCGGCCTCGCGATGGCCGGCTCGCCCACCGCGAAAAACCATGAGATCTTCGCCGCCCGCGCGCGCGAAGTTGGCGACGAGGCGTGGGCCTATGCCGATACGCCGGTGCAATTCTGGGACCTGTATGGCGAGCAGGGCCACCCGATCCGCACCACCATTTCCGAAATGGGGCCGCTGCTGCTGTCGCGGCTGATGGACCTCAACGACGTGCAGGAAGGCGTGCTGACGATCGCCTTCCACGTCGCCGACAAGGACGGGCTGCTGCTGCTCGACCTCGACGATTTGCAGGCGATGCTGGTCAGCTGTGGCGAACGCGCCGATGAGTTGACCACCACCTACGGTAACGTCTCGAAGCAATCGATCGGCACGATCCAGCGTTCACTGCTTCAGTTGCGGAGCCAAGGCGGCGAGCATTTCTTCGGCGAACCTGCGCTCGATATGGATGATTTCATTGGGGTGGACGATAAGGGCCGCGGGATCGTCAACGTGCTGGCGGCCGATAAATTAATGGCCTCGCCAAAGCTGTATGCGACGTTTCTGCTGTGGCTGATGAGCGAATTGTTCGAACATCTCCCCGAAGTGGGTGATCCCGACAAGCCCAAGCTCTGCTTCTTTTTCGACGAAGCGCATCTGCTGTTCGACAATGCGCCCAAGGCGCTGCTCGAAAAGATCGAACAAGTCGTGCGGCTGATCCGCTCGAAGGGCGTCGGCATCTATTTCATCACGCAGAACCCGATCGACATTCCCGACACCGTCGCCGGGCAGCTCGGCAACCGCGTGCAGCACGCGCTGCGCGCCTTCACTCCGCGCGATCAGGCGGCGGTTAAAGCGGCGGCAACGACGTTCCGCGCCAACCCCGGCGTCAATGTCGAAACCGCGATCACCGAATTGAAGGTCGGCGAGGCGCTGGTGTCGTTGCTGCTCCCCGACGGATCGCCCTCCCCGGTCGAGCGCACGCTGAACGCCCCGCCCGCCTCGCGCGTCGGGCCGGTTACCCCGGTCGAGCGCGGCGTGATGATCTCGACCGATCCGGTCGGCAGTAAATATGACTCGCTGATCGACCGCCAATCGGCCGAGGAAATCCTCGCGGGCAAGGCGCAGGAAGCGAGCGCCGCCGCTGCCGAAGCCGCCGCCAAGACCGAAGCCGAGAAGCAAGCCGCCGCGCAAGCCAAGGCCGATGCGGTTGCCGCCAAGGAAGCCGAACGCCAGCGCATCGCGGCACAGCGCGAGGCCGACCGTCAGGCCAAACTCGCCGAGCGCCAGGCCGCCGCCGAAGCCAAGGCCGCCGCCAATTCCCCTTGGAACCGCGCGATCACCTCGGCGACGCGCTCGGCTTCTTCGGCGGTCGGGCGGCAGGTGGCGAACGAAGTGTCGAAGGCGGTGTTCGGATCGTCGCGCGGGGCGGGCGCGGGGATTATCGGCGGGCTGGTGCGCGGGGTGCTGGGCGGGTTATTCAAGGGGCGCTGAGCTACTCCACCACCCCGGCGAATAGAAACCACCCCGGCGAAAGCCGGGGCCCAGTCGCGCAGGTCGAAGTAACGGAGTACAGCGCTCTCTTCCTCCCGTCTCGCTACTGGGCCCCGGCCTTCGCCGGGGTGGAGCAAAGGGGTGGAGTGCGGAGGGGGAGGTTAAGCGATAACCCCCGCCGCAGCCAGCGCATCAAGCTCGTCGCTAGAAAGCCCCAACGCCTCCGCCAGCACCGCCCGCGTATCCACCCCTGCCCTCGGCGGCGCGATCCGATACTCGGCAGGCGTCGCCGACAATTTCGCCGGAAACCCCACAACCCGCATCGCCGTGCCATCCGCGCGCGACAGATCGAGCACCTTGATGCCGGCAAGTGCGCCCGTCGTCATATCAGGCAGCGTCGGTCGCAGCAGCCGAGGCGGTGAGGCGCACCAACACCGCCCCCTCACTGACTTGCCCGCCCTCGACGGCGGTCAGTTCGGCCACGGTCCCGTCGAACGGCGCGGTGAGCGAATGCTCCATCTTCATCGCCTCGAGTGTAACGAGTTTCTGGCCCTTGGTGACGCTGTCGCCTGCGGAAACTTCGACCGCGATGATCCGGCCGGGCATGGGCGAGATGATCGCGCCGTCGGCGGCGGCTCCGGCGGCGGTGCCCGCGTCCGGACGCGATGTGAAGAAATAAGTTTCGCCCCGCTCTGTCACAATCAGCGTGCCGTCCTTCTCCCGGTCAGAGCTTAGTCCGGTGCTGGTGTCGCGGCTCTCGGCCGACACCGAATAGGCGCCTCCGCCCTCAAAGATCATGACAGAGGTTCGGGGTGCGCTGTTCAACCGAAAGCCGAAGAGTCCTTCAGCAAGCTTCCGCTGATCCCAGTCGATGTCGTCCGTCCAGTCCCGACGAAACCGATGCCCAGCCGTTTTGAGAACGAGATCGGATGGGGGACGGCGTTCTATAAGCGCATCACCGCTGCGAGCAATAAGACCAGTGTCCATCAACCCGTCCACAAATGCTGGCAGCGCGAGACACTCGTAAAGAAAGGCCTTGTTGGTACGCAACGGCCCTACAAAACTCTCGTTCAGATACGTCATCAGATTTGTGCGCGCCTCGTCACGGCATTGACCCGTCGCGATCACCTTGGCGATCATCGGATCGTAGAAGGTGCTGACTCGATCACCCTCTTCGACGGCGCTTTCAAGCCGCGCCTGCCAATGGAACAGCAACCGATCAACGAGGCCGGGGCTGGGCAAAAACCCCTTCGCCGGATCCTCTGCATACAACCGAGCCTCCATCGCCCAGCCGTTGATGTTCAGCTCATCCTGCCGCTTCGGCAGCACCTCCCCGCTCGCCACGCGCAGCTGCCATTCGACCAGATCGACGCCTGTGATTTCCTCGGTCACCGGATGTTCGACCTGCAACCGCGTGTTCATTTCCATGAACCAGATGCGGTCGGCGCGGAGGCCTTCGCTCGCATCGGCGATGAATTCGATCGTGCCCGCGCCGACATAATCGACCGCTTTTGCCGCCTTGACCGCCGCCGCGCAGATCGCCTCGCGGGTGGCCGCGTCCATCCCCGGCGCGGGGGCTTCCTCGATCACTTTCTGGTGGCGGCGCTGGAGCGAGCAGTCGCGCTCGAACAGATGGACGACGTTGCCGTGGGTGTCGCCAAACACCTGCACCTCGATATGGCGCGGCGAGAGGATGTATTTCTCGATCAGCACATCGGTATTGCCGAACGAGGACGCCGCCTCGCGCTGGCACGAAACGAGCGCGTCGGCGAAATCGGCCGGACCCTCGACCCGCCGCATCCCCTTGCCGCCACCGCCCGCGACGGCCTTGATCAGCACGGGATAACCGACCGCCGCCGCCTCCGCCGCCAGCCGTTCGGGCGATTGGTCCGCACCGAGATAGCCCGGCGTGACCGGCACGCCCGCCGCGATCATCCGCTCCTTGGCGGCATCCTTCAGCCCCATCGCGCGGATGCTGTCGGGCTTGGGGCCGACCCAGATAATCCCGGCGTCGATTACGCTCTGCGCAAAATCGGCGTTTTCGGAGAGGAAGCCATAGCCCGGATGGATCGCCTCCGCAGCCGTAGCCTTGGCGGCGGCGATGATCTTCTCCCCCACCAGATAGCTTTCGCGCGCTGGCGACGGTCCGATATGCACCGCCTCGTCGGCCTGTCGCACGTGCAATGCCTTGGCATCGGCATCGGAATAGACCGCAACCGTGCGCACGCCCATCGCGCGCGCGGTGCGGATGATGCGGCACGCAATCTCGCCGCGGTTGGCAATCAGCAGGGAGGTTATCGGCTTAATCTGGGTCATCGCTCTTGCCTAAAGGGAAATGCGGTCGGCGCAATCGCGCATCATTGCTTGCCCGCCATCATCACCGACAGATCGGTGATCGCGCGTTCGGGGTGGCGCGGGCGGACGTTGCGATACGCTTCGAAGATCAGTTTCATATCGGCAGCGTAATCGCCCGTCGGCATGATCGCGCGGCCAAGCCCGCCGGTCTTCTTGTCATAATCCATCATGCCGCAGACGATCGGCACCCCCGCCGCGACCGCGATGTGATAGAAGCCGGTGCGCCATTGCTTGACCGCCCCGCGCGTGCCCTCGGGCGCGATCGTCAGCATGAATTCCTTGCGGCGTGCGAATTCGGCGACCATCGCCTCGACATAATTCTTGCCGCCCGACTGATCGACGCAGACGCCGCCCATATCGGTCATGAAACGGTTGAGCGGCCAACGGAACAGGCTACGCTTCGCCATAAAGTGCGCCTTGATCCCCAGGCCATCGATGACGCCCAGATAATTGACGAAATCCCAATTCGACGTGTGCGGCACCGCGATGATGACGCAGCGCCGGTCAGCAGGGGCCGCCCCGACGATCGTCCAGCCGCGCGAGCGGAAATACCACAGCAGCACGCGGCGGAGGATGCGCGACATGAGCGCCGGTGGTGGATCCTGATACATTGCGCCCCTCCCGGCGGTTGTCCGGTTTTTTTCGGGTCTTTGGTCAGGCTTCGCAGCCGGTCGTGCGGCTGGAATAGGTGATGTTGGCGATCTTCCACGCGCCGTCTTCGCGCACCAGATCGAACAGATCGAAGCCGCAATGGTGCAGCTTGCCATCGATGGAGAAAGTGTAGCGGCCCCACACGAACGCGACGTCGCCGTCGATTTCGATCGCGGGATTGTACAGGCGTTCCTCGAGCCGCGGCCCGCCGGGTTTCAGGCCGGTGATGAACTCGGTCATCGAGCGGTGGACGATTTTCCGCGTGCCGTCGGCTGCCTCGGTCGCGACCGTCAGATTGCCGTCGGCGCGCACCACCGGCCGCAACCGCTCCCCGTCGCTCGCGGCGATCGCTGCGAAGACGGCGTTGACGGGGGCCATGACTTGCCCTTCCTCGCTCGCGGGCGGGGGGAGGCCGGTGCCCTTTGGCATCGGCTGCATCGGGGTGACTTGGGCGAGTAGGGCGAGAGCGAAGGTCAGGGGCATGGTCAGCCTTTCAATTCCTCCCCGAGCTTGTCTCGGGGAGGTGGCAGTGCGAAGCACTGACGGAGGGGATGGGGCGATGTTCAAGGACACAGCACCGAAGGGAAAGCCTGCCGCCATCCGTCAGTCGCGCCGCTTGCGCCAGGAAATGAGCTTGCCGGAAGTGTTGCTCTGGCAAGAGCTTCGAAAACGACCTTTTGGTTTGAAGTTCCGCCGGCAGCGACCGACCGGTGACGCGCTGAGCCTCGATTTCTACTGCATCGACGCGAAGCTCGCGATTGAGGTGGACGGGGAAGCGCACGCGCGAGCCGACCGCCCCGCAAGAGATAAGGCGCGCGATGCGTGGCTCGCATCTGAGGGCGTTGCGACCCTGCGCATCGCGGCGCGCGACGTGTTGCGGGATTTGGAAAGCGTTATACGCCACGTTGTGGAGACCGCCCGCGCGCGCCTGCCCCTCCACCATCCGGCTGCGCCGGATGGTCCCCCTCCCCGAGACAAGCACGGGGAGGCATGAGAAACGCCAATTCCTCCCCGAGCTCGTCTCGGGGAGGTGGCAGCGCGCAGCGCTGACGGAGGGGTACGTTCGCCTCACATCCGGAACACCCCGAAGCTCGGCCGCTCCGCGATCGGCGCATT
>NZ_JBBATX010000053.1:16908-18136 GCF_040398505.1 Sphingomonas sp.
GTTCGCCTCACATCCGGAACACCCCGAAGCTCGGCCGCTCCGCGATCGGCGCATTGAGCGTCGCCGCAAACGCCAGCCCGAGCACGTCGCGCGTCTGCGCCGGGTCGATGATGCCATCATCCCACAATCGCGCCGTCGCGTACCACGGATTGCCCTCATCCTCATATTTCTGGCGAATCGGGGCCTTGAAGAACTCGGCCTGCTCTTCAGTCCAAGACTCCGCATCACGGTGAACCGTCGCCAGCACGCTTGCCGCCTGTTCCCCGCCCATCACCGAGATGCGGCTGTTGGGCCAGGAGAACAGAAACCGCGGCGAGTAAGCCCGCCCGCACATGCCGTAATTGCCAGCACCAAAGCTGCCGCCGATCAGCACGGTGATCTTGGGCACGCTCGCGGTCGCCACCGCCGTGACGAGCTTCGCGCCATGCTTGGCGATCCCCTCCGCCTCATAGCGGCCACCGACCATGAAACCCGAAATGTTCTGCAGGAACAGCAACGGAATGCGCCGCTGGCACGCCAGTTCGATGAAATGCGCACCCTTCTGCGCACTCTCCGAAAACAGCACGCCGTTATTGGCGAGGATCGCGACCGGAATGCCCCAGATATGCGCAAACCCGCACACAAGCGAAGTCCCGTAGAGCGCCTTGAACTCGTGGAACTCCGACCCATCGACCAGCCGCGCGATGATCTCGTGCACGTCATACGGCGCGCGCACGTCGCTCGGCACCACCCCGTACAGTTCCTCGGCGTCGAATTTCGGCGGGCGCGGATCCTTGAGGTTCACGCTCGCCTGCACCTGCGGTTGCAACATCGAAACGATATCGCGCACGATCGTCAGCGCATGTTCGTCATTCTCCGCGACATGATCGACCACGCCCGATTTGCGCCCGTGCGTATCCGCCCCGCCCAGTTCCTCGGCCGAAATCACCTCGCCCGTCGCCGCCTTCACCAGCGGCGGCCCGGCGAGGAAGATCGTCCCCTGCCCGCGCACGATGATCGTCTCGTCGGACATGGCCGGAACATAGGCTCCGCCCGCAGTACACGACCCCATCACGCACGCGATTTGCGGGATGCCCTTGGCGCTCATATTCGCCTGATTGAAGAAGATCCGCCCGAAATGGTCGCGGTCGGGGAAGACCTCGGCCTGGTGCGGCAAGTTCGCGCCGCCGCTGTCGACGAGGTAGATGCAGGGCAAGTGGTTCGCCTCGGCAATCTCCTGCGCGCGGAG
>NZ_JBBATX010000054.1:0-17582 GCF_040398505.1 Sphingomonas sp.
AGTGCAGATCAAGGTTTGCGTCGGCGCGAAGCGCCAGGAAATGATCATCATATTCGGCGGTCGAGGCTGCGGCGATGGCGATGTCGGCGGGCTCGGCTTCACCCGACGCCAGCAGGCCTCGCGCCCAACGGATCGCTTCAATGGCTTCGTGATAGGCCGTGGCAGCACTGACGGTGCGAACCGCAGGCGCTTGCCGAGGGACGCGCGTGATCGAGATGCCGGTCGCCTCGAGCCAGGATGGCGTCGGGCGCGGTCCCGCCGTCCAGGTGACTGGCGTATGGTCGGCGAGTGCCTGAAGGAGGGCGCGCCAACACGGCGAGAGCTCGTTGATGCCGACGATTTCGACGGGGCCTAGGACCGCTTTGGCATGATCGAGGCGCTGGCACGCCGCAGCCACTAGATCGGTGGGGCGCATCATGTCGGGCGGCAGTTGCGCAAGGACTGCGGCTTCAAGACGCGCGATCGAATCGAGGCGGGGATGCTCGCCTGCACGGGCGGCCATATCGATGCCGGCGCGCCAGGCTTTGTGCAGCGTGTCGGCCGAGGCACCGACCATGCCGGGGAGCAGTTTGATGCTCTCCAACTCGCCAAGCGGGGTCGTCGGCAGAACGGCCTGGATCGCGGTGCGCAGGCTCTCATCGTCGATGGACCTTGCGAACCCGCCAGCGAGACGGACCGCCAATTGTTCGAACGACATGATTTGCAGGCCGTGACGCCGGTGGCGCGCGGCATCGAGGCGAAGCTCGCGCGCCGCCAGGCGGCCATGGGCGACGATGGTCTTCCGATTAGACATGGTGGTCATCGTCGATCTCCCCTGACTTACTTCTTGTTCGGGCGCTGCGTAAGCGCAGATGCCGCGGCCGACTTAGCGGCAGCACTCGATTTGGGATCGCGCAGTACCTGGGCGGCGGCACTCGCCGCCTTCTTGCTGGTTACTTCGCTCTTGGATCCAGTCTTAGCCATCGTGTTCCTCCTGTTGCCATCACGGTTTTGCTTGACGCGACTCCATGATGAGAATAGAAACTATACACGTCGTGTAGATGTGTCCATATACTTTTTATCTGTATCTGTGTTGAAGGAAAGTTTCGGATGGTGGATGGCCTGATGGCATTGAAGTGGGGGGTAGAGCGTCGCCTTGAATTCATCGAGTTCCGCCTCTTCTGGGAAGGCGGGGTCAACCGCTCGGACATCATCGATATGTTCGACGTGTCGGTGCCGCAGGCCTCGAAGGACCTCACGCTCTATCAGGAGCGCGCGCCGCACAACGCCCTCTATGACAAAAGCGCCAAGCGCTACGTCGCCAGCGACCATTTCGAGCCGCACTTTCTCAAGCCTGACCCGGACGGCTATCTATCCCGGCTGCGTTCGGTGGCCGAGGGACTGATCGACTTGTCGGATTCCTGGATCACCCAGGTTCCCGATACGGACATCGCCTTGACGCCCCGTCGCGACATCGATGCCGGCGTGCTTCGTACGGTGTTGAGCGCCGTGCGCGATCGACGTTCGGTCGATGTGCACTATCAGTCGATGAGCAAGGAGCGGCCTGACCCCATATGGAGGCGGATCACGCCTCATGCCTTCGGTTATGACGGTTTCCGCTGGCATGCGCGGGCCTATTGCCATGTCACCGACAAGTTCAAAGATTTCCTTTTGCCGCGCATTCTCGGGACTGGCGACTTGGGCGAGCCGGGTGCGGACCCTCAACAGGACGCGCTGTGGCAGGAGCGCTTCGGCGTGGAGATCGGGCCACATCCTGATCTAACCGCGAGCCAGAAGTCCGTTGTCGCTAAGGATTATGGGATGGACGGCGGCTCGGCTGTCCTCACCGTGCGCTATGCCATGCTGTTCTATGTGTTGAAGCGGTTGGGCCTCCTTGACGATGCCGCAAAGCAGCCCGCGCGCAGTCAACACATCGTTGTCGTCAACCAGGAAGACACCGCAGCAGCTTTGGAGAAGGCCGATTTTGCAGCGTGAATATCGGAGCCGGTTAGGGGCAGTAAGGGGTAGGAATGGCAAGGCTTGAAGAAATCCGGAATGGCGCGTCGGTGCGCGGCATCGCCTCACCCCAGGCGACGCAGATTCTGTCGGTCGACTGGATCGGCGATCAGGCCATCAACGTCGTCTATCGGGATCTGAACGGCGCGGTTGCCGAGGCCGTGCTCTATCGCGATGACGAATACCGCCTTCATGTTGAGGTGAACGGTCGGCCATGGTCGTTCGACGGCGATGGTGCCTTGTTGCGCCTGGTGACCGAGGCCAACCGAATCAAGCTCGCGCACTATTTCGACCCCTATCTGGCGATCCACACCAGTCTGGTCGATCCGCTCCCCCATCAGATTTCAGCTGTTTATGGCGAGATGCTGCCGCGTCAGCCGCTCCGGTTCTTGCTGGCGGACGATCCCGGGGCTGGCAAGACAATCATGGCCGGGTTGTTGATCAAGGAGCTGATCGCCCGCAGCGATCTTGAGCGTTGCCTCGTGGTGGCACCGGGTAGCGTCAAGAATCGAATGAATAATTTCGAGACACACCGAAACAGAATAGAGTTGTTAGCGCCGGAATAGTCGAGAAAATGGGCGTGGGCGGGATAAGGGGCGGAAACGAATGCGAATCAAGCATGTGGAGATCGAAAATTTCCGGCTCCTGCGAAAGGTAGCGATAGGACTAGAGGAGCGGACCACGCTCATCGTCGGCCGCAATAACAGCGGCAAGACCTCGATCGCCGAGCTATTCCGCCGGCTCCTTTCCGAACGGACCCTGGCGTTCAAACTGGAGGATTTCTCCCTCGGATGTCATGAGTGCTTTTGGACCGCATTCGATGCTTTCCGGGCTGGCGCCGAGTCCTCCGATGTCCGCGGACACCTCCCGTCGATCACGATCACGCTCGACATTGCCTATGATGTCGATGCACCGGATCTTGGGCCGCTCAGCGACTGCATCATCGATCTCAATCCAGACTGTTCAGAAGCGAGGCTGGTTCTCACCTTTGGTCCACGAGCGACGGCAGCCGAGACGCTGTTCGCCGGCATAGTTGCGCCAGGCGAGGACGTGGCTGCCGACCGCATCGCCCTGTTTCGCGCGCTCGGTAGCCGGTTGCCGGCGGCTTATGCGTCGTCGCTTGAGGCGGTCGATCCCAATGACCCGACCAATCGCAAGGCCCTGGAACCGAAGACGCTCACCGCCCTGATCCACGGGGGCTTCATCAACGCGCAGCGCGGACTGGATGACGACACCCATCGCGAACGCGATGTGCTCGGCAAGGTCGTTGAAGTGCTCTTTCAGTCGGCGTTGACCGATCCGCTCGACCCGGAAAAGCGAACGACGGCCGAGCAGCTGAAGGCTGCGGTGGAACAGATTCAGGGAGACCTGCATGTCGGCTTCAATGCGAAGCTTACCTCCTTGCTGCCCACGTTCGATCTGTTCGGCTATCCAGGCTTGGCTGACCCCGGGCTCGTCACGGAAACGAGCTTCGATGTCGACAAGCTCCTGAACGACCATACTAAGGTCCGCTATGTTGGCGTGAACGGCGTCACTTTGCCCGAAACTTACAATGGGCTCGGCGTGCGCAACCTCGTCTACATGCTGCTTCAGCTGCTGCGCTTCTTTCGCGAATATCAGGCAAGTCCGGCGGCGGCCGGCGTGCATTTGGTCTTCATTGAGGAGCCGGAGGCCCATCTGCATCCGCAGATGCAAGAGGTCTTCATTCGTCAGCTCGACCAGATCACGAGCGCGTTCGTCGCGCAGCTCAACGAGAACCGTCCTTGGCCGGTGCAGTTCGTCGTGACCACGCATTCTCCGCACATGGCGAATGAAGCGCGCTTTGAGTCCATGCGGTATTTCCTATCTGTGGCGGACGGCGATGGCTTACGTCGGTCGGTCATCAAGGACCTGCGACAGGGAATGGGCGATGCGCCGGCCCCCGACCGTGAATTCTTGCACCAATATCTAACCCTGACTCGATGTGACCTATTCTTCGCTGACAAGGCCGTACTCATCGAAGGCACGTCGGAGCGGCTCTTGCTCCCCGCGATGATCCGGAAGACTGATGCTGCGGCCGCTGGCGAGCCACAGCTCAGTAGCCAATATCTGACGGTGATGGAGGTCGGTGGCGCTTACGCGCACCGGTTTTTCGATCTCCTCGCCTTCCTTGAGTTGCGCGCGCTGATCATCACCGACATCGACGCGGTGAAGCCGAATGACAAAGGGAAGCACATGGCGGTTCCTGTCGCGGACGGTCAGTTCACCAGCAACGGCTGCATCAAGGCCTGGTTTGGAAATGCAGTGTCGCCGGCTGCATTGTTGGCGAAGTCGTCGCCCGACAAGATGACTGGCAGTCGCCGCCTTGCCTATCAGATCCCGGAGGCGGACGGCGGGCCGTGCGCGCGTAGCTTTGAAGATGCGTTCATTCTCGCAAATCCCGAGCGCTTCCCACTTGGCGATGGGGATGCCGCTGCACTCGCCTATGAGCACGCGGCCGAGCAGAAAAAGTCGACGTTCGCATTGGAGCACGCGATCGAACACACGGACTGGAATGTGCCCCGCTACATTTCGGATGGCTTGCGCTGGTTGGCCCAGGGTAACCCCGCGCCTTTGGAGCCGCCGCCCGCTGTCGCTGTCGAGATCGTTGCGGGAGTGGCCGGTGTCGCCGTGAATGTCGCTGAGGTTGGCGAAAATGGCTGACGGCGCCGAAAGTCCCGCCAACGCCGCCGGCCGCGTCGCGCTTGAACG
This sequence comes from Sphingomonas sp., assembly GCF_040398505.1. Taxonomy (GTDB): domain Bacteria; phylum Pseudomonadota; class Alphaproteobacteria; order Sphingomonadales; family Sphingomonadaceae; genus Sphingomonas. Next base: position 4,726 of record NZ_JBBATX010000054.1, read on the forward strand.
GATGTTCGCATGCCTCGACGAAGGGAGAAGCTTTCGTCTGGAAGCGGGCGCCGGAGCGGGCAAAACCTATTCGCTCGACAAGGCGCTTCGCCGTCTCATCGACCGGCGCGGCACAGAGCTACTTCGCCAGCGCCAGCAGGTTGGCTGCATCACATACACTAACGTCGCCAAGGACGAGATAATCTCGCGTATCGAAGCTCATCCGGCGGTGCGGCCTGAAACCGTCCATGGCTTTTGCTGGTCGATCCTGCAGGATTTCCAGACGACGCTGCGTATGCTCGTGCCCGAATTGCCCGGTTGGGCCGAGAGGCTGGAGCCCACTGGCGGCATCGGTGCGCGGCGGGTGCATTATGAGCTTGGCTATCCCAGTGTCGGGGAGGAGCAGGTCACGATCCGGCACGAGGACGTGCTGGCGTTGATGATTCAGGCCATGGCGCTTCCCAAGTTTCGCGCGGTGTTGACCGCGCGCTATCCGGTGCTGCTGATCGACGAATATCAGGACACCGACGCAGGGTTTGTCGATGCGCTTAAGGCCTGGTTTCTCGATCGCGGCGAAGGGCCATTGATCGGGCTTTTTGGCGACCATTGGCAGAAGATCTATGGCGATGGGTGCGGCTCGGTTGAGCACGCCGCGCTTTCGGTGATCGACAAGAACGCCAACTTCCGATCAGCGGACCCGATCGTGCAGATGCTAAACCGTATGCGCCCCGATCTGCCGCAGATGGTGAGCGACCCTGACGCGCCTGGCGAAGCGCGCGTCTTCCACACCAATGCCTGGCCGGGCGTGAGGCGTACTGGACAGGGCGGCGGCCATTGGACCGGCGACACCAGTGCCGATGCGGCCAGAGTATATTTCAGTCACATCAAGGAACGGCTCGGCGGCGAAGGCTGGGATTTCGCAGTCGGGAAGACCAAGATACTCATGCTCAGCCACAGCGTGCTGGCTCGCGAACAAGGTTACGCGAGCATCCCGCCGATCTACGGTCAGTTCAACGACCCGTGGCTGAAGAAAGATGATCCTCATATCAAGTTCCTGACCGACCAACTCGAACCGGCCTGCGCGGCGTTCGAAGCGCAGCGTTACGGCGATATGTTCGAGTGCTTCGGCACAGGCATGCCGCGCATTCGCAAGCACCTGGACAAGGTCGCATGGGCTGATGCGATGGCGGCGTTGATTGCGCTACGGCTCTCCGGATCGATCGGCGAGGTGATCGATTTCATCGCTGCGCAGCCGCACATGCGGCTTCCCGAAGCGGTGGAGGAACGCGAGAGAAGGCTAACGGAAACGGGGCCTGAGCCCGTCGAGGGAGAGTCGCGGCGTGTCACTCAGCTACGCAAGCTACGGGCTGTCCCGTACTTGGAGGTTATAGCGCTCGACCGATTCATTGATGGCCATACGCCGTTTGCAACGAAGCATGGTGTGAAGGGCGCCGAGTTTGAAAACGTGCTCGTGATCGTCGGCAGGGGCTGGAACAAGTATAATTTTGCCCAGATGCTCGAATGGATCGACGCTGGGCCGCCGGCCGACAAGCTGGAGTTTTTCGAGAATAATCGAAATCTCTTCTACGTTGCTTGCTCCCGGCCCAAGGTTCGCCTGGCGCTGCTCTTCACCCAGCTCCTGACCGCAAACGCTATGGCCAAGCTGACGGTTTGGTTCGGCGCGGCAAATGTCGTTGCGCTGTCTGGCCAGCCTGATGAGGTACATGCGTGATCGGGGGCGGCTCCTCGCATCGTGAGGGCGTTTTCGCAGAGGCCGCGCCTTCGACGAAGGGGATCGACTTCACGGGGCTCACTGAACTGGCCGCCAGCAATGTGCGGGCGGCCATCGCGAGCGGCGATAACTTCCACGGTTACATCCCGTCGGAGAGCCTTGAATTCATCATCGGAAACTATCGCCAGCTCGCACCTTCGAAGGCGCTCGAGGCGGCGTGGCTGGATGCCTATGTGCATGCCTCCCATTTCAAAGCGTATGGCGTCGAGAAGCTCAAGGCTGTGTTCGATGTGGAATTCCAGCGCGCAGCTGCATCGGCGGCAGGTCAATAGATGGAGGGTGCCGGTCTTCCACCGTTAGCCGGAATGCGGAGGGTTTCCGGTGACGCCGCCCGATCGTTGATCGAAGCGCAGCTGACCGCCCATGGAGACGGCATTCTTTCCGTGTTTGGGCGATATCGGTTGGCGGACGCTTTTCCTGCCTGGCATGGGACGATCAGGGCCGTCGAAGAATTCATCAACATTCCATGGTTCGGCATCGACGATCCGCGCGTCGAGGCACGCCTACGTTCGATGCCTCTCGACCATCGCCTGATGTCCAATATCGAACCCACCTTCCGGACGATTCGGAAGATTCTGTCGCCACGCTTTGAAGCGGGCGTCGTCAGCCGCTATCTTCAGACGATGCTGCAGACGGCGGCTATCGCCATTGCTTTCAAGATGCATGGCCAGGCGGCCTTCGGCCCCGGCATCACGCTCGACACGGTGGGCGCCGCCGTCGACTATTTCCAATCGCGCCGACGGCACATGGTCTCGCTGTTGTACACCATGCCCTTCGCGTGCGGGGGTACTGACGCGCTCGTGCCGTTGGACACGCTAAATGTGCTTCTCCCGCAGGTCGAGCATAGCTGCGTCGCGATCACCGGATTCCACCTCAAGCTGGCTCAGTTGGAGGCGTTAGACACCTTCAGCCTGGAAGTTGACGAGATCGGCGCGATGGCGAGCCATGAGTTCGACACCCTGGACGATTATTTCCTCGAGCCGGAACGGGCCTCAATCCACGTCATGGGCGAACTTCGCCGAGACCAGATTGTCATGCCGCGTATGGAGCCGCTGGACCCGAAGAAGATATTCTCGGCGGCCGAGCTCCGAAATTCGGTGAAGTTGATCGGCGCCACCTACGCCGCCTTCGGTCTGAACGATTCCGACTTTTCGACCATGGCGCTGCTGATAACGGCCTTCTCGCGCCATGCTCGCGACGACTATTTCGTGGAAATCGAAAAGCCGAAATTCCAGGCGATGCTGCGGGCGCAATCGGTGTTTGACCCTGGCGAACTTGAAGGCCTGCTGGTCAACGCGCCGTCCGGCTACGCCACCAATAGCAACGCCTATGAGCCGTTTATCGACGTGGGCGATGCGGTCGTCTCGAACGTCAATTTGCTGTCGCGGTTCCTATACGTTTTCAAGAACGTCCATCTGGGCAGCCGCCGTCGCTTCCAGATCCATGCTGGCTTCATCTTCGAGGATATGGTGAAGCGCGATCTGAGCACGCTGGGCTTTCATGTGACGGACATCAAGCGGATCAACCGCAAAGAATTTGATGTCGTCACCACCCATCGTGATGCGATCTACAATTTCCAATGCAAAAATAACTGGATCGATCTGTCGAAGGTCGAGTCAGACCGGGCTCTGTTCGTCCGCTACAATCGTTCTTTGACAAATTACTATCGCCGAGCGCTTCAAAAGGAACTCAAGCGGGAGGATTTGCTCAAAGGCGAGCTTGGGCTGGAGAAGATCGAACACTACGTGATCAGCCGCTTTCCGGTGATCGGCGCCGACGCGCGGGTCATCAACTACAATCAGATCGGCCGATTGAAGGCCCTGGTCGGAGACGCCTCTTGAAATCCGATCCAGCCAGGGTCATCCGGCTCCTGTCGGAGTTCACCGGACCAGACCTGACCCATACGCTCGGGCGTATCGAGGGGGCTGTTCGGGGCGTTTCGGCGGACGACTGCGACACATTCCTTGAAGGGTCTGGCGCGGGTCGTGAGGTGTTGGCCGCGGCTGCGGAAATGAAACGGCTGGCCGGCCAGATCAATGTGACGATTCACGCTCTCGGCATTCTGCTGTGCTTGCCGCATATTCTGGAGCCGGGCGAGAAGGTTGAATATGTCTCGCTCGGCGCCGGCAACACAGGTCGAGAATTCGATCTGGAGACAAACGTCCGGGTCGCGGAGTTCAAATTCATACGTTGGCGTGGCGGCGCAGAATCCATACGGCAGAACTCCGTCTTCAAGGATTACGTGCTGCTCGCGGGCCATCCGACGCCCAAGCGGAAACACCTCTATTTGCTGGGCACCGAGCACGCACTCAAATTCCTGCAGGGCGGCCGGGCGTTATCCAGCGTGCTCAGCCGGAACGACAAACTGCAGAAATTGTTCTCGGAGCGCTTCGGCGACCAGTTTCGGACGGTTCGTGAGTATTATGCCGTTCATGGCAACGACGTGCGGATCGAGGATGTCTCGCCGTGGCTGTCGGAACTGGCGGAAGGGTTGCTCGTCGATCCAGACCCTGGAGATTTTACTGAATAGCTAAGTATATTGCGTGTCAGGGGGAACGAATGAGCGCTTTGATTTCCACGGGAGATTTGTGGGACGTCGATTTAACTGTCGACCTGACCACTCATACCAAGCATCGGCACGTTCCTAGCCCGGTATCACCCCTTTTTCAGGCGCCCGTGGCCACACCGACTCTGACCTTCGGACCGATTGCCCTGGCTGCCGCCGTCGCCAGAACGGCGACGACGCGCCAAGCTCGACCGCAGTTGCTCGCGGGACTTCAGAAGAGCGCGCTGGCGCAGTTGGAATGCCTGATCTCGAACGGGTCAGCGTTCGAGCTGACGCAGGATTTTGGAGACCTGGCCGACACCGAGAGGACGCTGTTTGCGGCCCGTTGCGGGGCTGGGTCACGGACCTCTATATGAACGCCTTGGGCTATGTGTGGCGCGCCAACGCGGCCTGCCTGTCCAAGGCGCTCAATCCTCATGCCGACTTTCTTTATGACGGGGGGAATGTGGATGGGCACGGGGTGGTGCTGGCCGAGGCGCACGGCTCGTTCGCCGCGAATGCGACGGCAAAGACCGTCGCCGCACAGGCCAAGCGCAAATATGCCCGACAGGTGAAGCCCTACGTCAACAAGCCATCACCTTTCGGCCATGTCGTCCACGGCTACTCCGTCGCTTTTGGCTCTACGCCGGGAACGACGGGGGCGTTCCTGAGCTTGGCCGAGACCCGGATTCCGAAGCCCAAGAAAAAGGCTTCGCCGCCGCCCGCAGCCCAGCTTCCTACTGGTGGCGGAGTTTCCACGCCGATGGCCCTGGCAACGCACCGCTCGAACTTCCTACTCATGGGTGCAAGCCAGGTCGTCAATTGGATCGACTGGATCAATGCGCCGGGCGAGGTGCCGGTGGATGCCGGCCAAGTGGCCTTTGTTCGATTGCCCTATGCCGGGCGCTGGTATCTCGGAAGCGCCTTTTCGATCTGGCCGGCTCTGCTTCCCCATTGGTGGCACGATGGATTCTGGGACGATCCGGTTTGGCGACACCACGCTATTCGCGACCTGACCGCCCGAGGTTTCCTCGGCGAGTCGGTTGGCTGGTTCGTCATGGAGGAGACCGCCTGTACGACGTTCCTCAACAGTCTCACGGGTATGATCCGGACCGCCGGCGACGGTCGTCCAGCGCGGCTCGACCTGCCCAGCTTTGACCCCGTCGGCTTCAGCATTGGCGAGGGTAGCCGCGGTCGGCGCGTTGATGGCTCTGAATATAACTACGCGCTGTTTCGCGACGGCCTTGCGCTGCTGGGCGATCCTTTCCGTTCACGCAAGTTCGAGACCAGAAGGTGGTCGCCGAAAGAGGGATTCGAGGGCTAGCGGCATTGCGCGCGAGTTGATGGTCGCTACACGATAAGGTGGCGTAAAAGAAGAAGTGGGGGGAGCATGATTAGTCGAGGATCTGAGTGGCGCCGCTGGGAGCCTCATATCCATGCGCCCGGTACGGTGATGAACAACCAGTTCACCGGCCTTACGGCGTGGGAGGATTATCTATCTGCGCTTGAGGCCGCTACGCCCCTAATCGAGGCGATCGCCGTTACCGACTACTATGTCACCGAGACATATCAGCAGGTGTTGCAGCATAAGGCCGACGGGCGGCTGCCATCAGCGACGCTAATATTCCCAAATGTAGAGTTGAGATTGGATGTAGCGACCGCCAAGGGCGGGTTCGTGAATCTGCATCTGTTCGTCAGCCCTGAAGACGTGGACCATATCGCAGAGCTGCAGCGTCTCCTGTCTCGGTTGCACTTCACCGTGCAGCAGGATCGCTACGACTGCACCCGCGCCGACCTGATACGTCTTGGAAAGAAGGCCGACCCGAGCATCGCCGACGACGGCGCCGCCCTGGCCTACGGAGCAAACCAGTTCAAGGTCAATTTCAGGCAGTTGCGTGAGGTGTTCGGCGAGAGCGGTTGGGCAAAGAAGAATATCCTCATCGCCGTCGCGGGCGGCGCTACCGACGGCACGTCCGGGGTGAGGGAGGCCGCCGACCACACCATCCGGCGGGAGATCGAGGGTTTTGCCGATGTCATCTTCGCCAGTAGCGAGGCGCAGCGCGAATTCTGGCTTGGGCAGAGGGATCTGGACCCGAAGGAGATCCGCGCCCGATATGGCGGCCTGAAGCCGTGTCTTTATGGCAGCGACGCGCACAAGCTCGAAGACGTTGCGACGCCATTCGGCGATCGGTTCTCCTGGATCAAAGGCGGGTTGGAATTCGACTCCCTGCGGCAGGCCTGCATTGATCCGCGCGGCCGCGCCCACGTCGGCACGGAGCCGCCGACCTCGGCGACGCCATCCCAAGTCATCTCGGATATTCAGATCCTTGATGCGCCTTGGTTGCAGACGTTGACCATTCCTTTGAATTCCGGCCTCGTCGCCATCATCGGCGCGCGAGGGTCGGGCAAGACGGCGCTCGCCGACATGATCGCAGCCGGATGCGATTCCATATCGGATGAGGCCTGGGCCGCTGACGAATGGGCGAACCCATCGTTTCTCGTGCGAGCGCGGCCCCTGATTGGCCAAGGCAGGGTGAAGGTCAGTTGGGCGGCGGGCGATCCAAGCACGCGGTCCTTGGACGGGTCGGACGCCAACGGTCCGCTGAGCTATGCCCGTGCGCGCTACCTGTCGCAGCAATTCGTCGAGGAGCTGTGCTCGTCGAGCGGCCTGACCGACGGGCTGCTGCGTGAGATCGAACGGGTGATTTTTGAGGCACATCCCGATCATGATCGCGACGGCGCCTTGGACTTCGCCGAGCTGCTGGAACATCGCGCCTCACGCCATCGCCTGGCGCGCGACCGCGAGGCCGAGGCCGTCTCCCAAATCTCGGAGCGCATCAGCACCGAACTCGAGAAGGAAAAGCTGGTTGCGAGCTATGAGGCTCTGGTCGCCCAGAAAAAGAAGCTGGTGGACGCCTACACCGCCGACCGCGCGAAGCTTGTTTCCGCCGGCAGCGAAAAGAGGGCCCAGCGCCATACCGAACTCGCCGGCGCGACGAACGAGGTCAGGAGCACGTTGCGGCGGTATACGAACCAGCGTCAGACTTTCCTCGCCCTTCAGGACGAAGTGAAGGACCTTCGGCGCAATCAGGCGCCTGAGGCCTTGCGTCAGACGCAGTCGAGGCACACGCACAGCGAAATGTCCGAGGAGCAGTGGGCCGCCTTCATCTTGGATTATAAGGGCAAGGTCGACGATAATCTCACCGGCTACGTCAAATGGGTCGATGGCAAGATAGCCGAGCTAAAAGGGATTGCGCCGGCCCCCGGAGACCCGAATACCGCGTTCTTCCCGGACGATGCGGACCTCTCGACGCTATCGCAGGCGGTGTTGGAGGCCGAAATGGCGCGGCTGGAAAAGCTGGTCAGTTCCGACAAGGAGACCCAACGGCAGTACTCCGCGCTGTCGGGCCGGATCGCCACCGAGACGGCGGCGATGCAGACGCTCACCGGCAAGCTGGATGACAGCAAGGGCGCGAAAGATCGCGCGCGGGACCTGCAGACCCAGCGCGAAGAAGCCTATGGCCGGGCCTTCGATGCCCTGGTTGCCGAGCAGACCGTCCTGAAGGAGCTATATGGGCCGCTGATGGCGCGTTTGGCGGCCGCGTCCGGTACATTGAAGAAGCTGTCATTCTCGGTGGCGCGGGTCGCCGATGTCGCGCAATGGGCGGGGCAGGCCGAGGACGGATTGATCGATCTCCGCAAGGGTGGGGCGTTCAGGGGCAAGGGCACCCTGCTTCAGAAGGCGAACGAGGTCCTCAAGCAGGCGTGGGAGACGGGCTCGTCCGCTGAGGTGGTGTCGGCGATGGCGGAGTTTCGTCGGCTGTATCAGAAGGAATTGCTTGATCATTCGCCGGTCGCCCACACTGAGCAGGTGGAGTTCCGAGCCTGGTCGAAGCGGTTCGCCCAATGGCTGTTCGGCACGGATCACATCGCGATCCACTACGGCATCGAATATGATGGCGTGGATATACGGAAGCTGTCGCCCGGGACCCGCGGTATCGTTTTGCTGCTGCTCTATCTGGCGTTGGACGATGGCGACGGCCGCCCGCTGATCATTGATCAGCCGGAAGAAAACCTCGACCCGAAATCCGTTTTCGAGGAGCTGGTCGGCCTGTTCATCGAAGCCAAATCAAACCGCCAGGTGATCATGGTGACGCACAACGCGAACCTGGTGATCAATACCGACGCCGATCAGATCATCATCGCCGAGTCAGGACCGCATCCGCACGGCGCCTTGCCGCCGATTACGTACCAGTCCGGGGGGCTAGAGAACGCAGAGATCAGAAAAGCGGTTTGCGATATACTGGAAGGTGGCGAAGGCGCCTTCCAGGAACGGGCCCGCAGATTGAGGGTCAGGCTGGAGCGGTAAACGGCCCCGGTTCGTCAGCGGCGGCCTCGACCGACGCGCTCAACCAGGCCGGCCGACCGTCATGGCGGCGCAGGAAGTCGTAGGAGGTCGTCGTCGAGTGGAGGACAGCAACCGACGGCCCATGAACGACGTACTCTCCATCGTCGAGATGGACATGGGTGATGCCGGGGAAGAGCGCCTGATCCACCGGATGAAGTGCTCGCGGATTGTGGAATAGAATGAGTTCATCGGACCACCCCTCGGCATAGTCGGGGCTCTCGACGTCGATGTTGAACGGAACGGCGCTGGCCATGCCGGTCGCCGGATCAATCAATACGCCCTTTCGAACCAGGCTGACCCATGGATCACCGAAACCGGCGCGGGTGCCCATGCGGCTGAATTTGACGATCGTCCCCGCGTTCGAGAACAAGACTCCGGATATGTGCTCCGCGTCCGGCTGCGCGAAGAAATTCGTCGGCACTACCTTGCCGCCTACGACATGGTCGGGGCCTGGCACGAGGAGTTCAACGAGCTGGTTGTCGGTGTCGACGGTCGTCACCATCCACAGCCCATAGAGATAGAACGGCAGGGCGGCTTGCGACCAGCGCATTGACGCCGGCGCATGAAAGTCGGCGATTGCTAGCAGCAGCGGATGGCCCGCCACATGGGCCTTGTCCCAGTAGCGCTTCTTCATTTTCGAGAAGAGCGGCGACCCGAACTTCTGTGGCATCTGGTTCTCGAGGAACGGCCAAAGCTGTTCGGGCGCGTCCGGCGGTGGGCCCGCGCCTACCGCCGAGCTGAAGGTGTCCTGCGAATTGACCGTGGTCGCCTCGACGAAGACTGTTTTCCCGCCTTTCCTGACGCAGAAGTCCGGGGCTGCGTGCGTGTAGTCCATGTCGAAGTTCAGCGCCCGGAGCGCGGCCCACAAATAGAGTTCCCAAACGCGCGCGCTGTAGCCGCTGGTTTGGAAATCTCGGGCGAGGTTGCCGTCAAGGTCGGGAACCCAGCGGGAGACCTCTTCGAGCAAGGCACGCGCTGCGCCCTGATTGAATCCGTCGCGCAGCATGACGTAGGCGTCGTGATGACGTCCGATGTTACCGAGGGTCGCAAACAGATCGACCCCTTCCGGCTGTGCGTCGGCCGCTGGGAATTCCGGTTGAGCAGTCAGTAAGCCGCGGCCGAAGTCTCGCTTAAGAGCAAGTTCGCCCGCCCGTGCGCTGGGCAGAAAATGGGATCGCTGGAACGGCCGATATCGGCCAGCCGTATCTCGAGCGAAGGCGACGCACATGAATTGCTTGGTGGCGATGACGTGGAAAACGCCCGCGATCACCCGTTCGTTGTCGGCGGACCAATGTGAGGCGCTTAGCGTGTCCTCGCGCATCTGCCGTGGCATGCCCCACAGGGCCAGGGCATCAAACCTCTCGCGCGAAATGCGCTCGAATAAGCGATGTTCGTCGCCCTGCGTGTCAGGGTGCGCCTCGGTCATTGGCTGCTAGGCGTGCCTGCGCCGCCGCGTCACCGGGGGCACCCGCGGCGCATGGTCGGCCGCCGTGTCGCCAAGATGATGGAGTGTGAAGGCTGGGCGGGCCGGGAGCTTTACGATCAGTTCCAGCTGTCCGCCAATCGCCTCAATGTAGCTGCGGAGCGTGGAGAGGTACATGTCCGCCTGGCTCTCGATCTTTGAAACGGACGGCTGCTTAATATTGAGCGCGGTCGCGATGTCGGCCTGAGCCTTGCCGGCGATCAGGCGCAACTCGCGCAAGCCCTCGACTTCCTGTTTTAGGACCTGATAGCGGGCCTCGACGTCCGCTTGGCGCTCTGGCGGTAGCTCTGCAATGATTTCGTCCAGGCTCCGGCCCATCTCACTTTCCCTTCTTTGCGGCTTTTAGGTTTTCCTGATGCTCGGAAAATCGTGAATCCGCCTTCGTGATAAGCTGCTTGTAGAAACGCTTCTGGCTACCGCCAGATTTGTCGCCCGCCACGAGCAGGATTGCCTTCCTCTCCGGGTCGAAGGCGAAGGCGGCGCGCCATTCGCCATCGGCGGCTGAGAAGCGCATCTCCTTCATATTGGCGTGTTTGGAGCCGTTGAGCGTGTCCACATATGGCCTACCGAGGAGGGGGCCATATTCGGAAAGCAACCTGGCGACAGCGAGGAGTTCCGTTTGGACGTCGCGCTCAAGGACAGCAAACTCCGCCTCGAAGGCATCATGCAGCCTAACTTCCCAAGTCATATAGCTTCCAGGCTATGTTGTGTCAATGTGAGGCGCGGCGCTTCAATGCCCGCCCTCCGAGATTCCTGCAGCGCGAAGAAGGTCTCCGAGGTTTGTCTGACCAGTCCGACAGCGTGCGATAACCCGATCGAACGATATGACGCGTCCGCTCCTGCCACGCTCGGTCGTGCAGGTAACGGGCCGGCCGAGAACCAGCCGCTCTAGCGCCTGCTTCCCCGCCGATCCGCCGGGCTCATGCAGCTCTGGGGCATTGAAATCGGCCAGTCGAACCTCGATCCATTCAGCCGGATTTCCGGTTCGACCGACGCAGAGGCTGTCGCCATCGCCGACGTACCGAACAGTGCCGCTGAATACGGTGCCCTCACGGGAAGGGAGGGCGGATTCGCAGGGATCAGCGCGGGCGGGCGCGGCGAAGCCGGCGGCCGCGAGGGCGGCGATGATCAAGACGTTGCGCCAGTTCATGCGGCCTTTTTCAGCGTGCCGCCGTCCTTCTTCTTGGCTAGCAGCGCACGCACGTACTTATCCCACTTCGCCATGCCCGCCCGCTTCTCGGGCATGTAATTCCAGCGGTCATAGTTTTTCGAACTGACATCCTGGAGTGCGTGGTTCTGGAGACGGTCGCGGATCTCTTTCGAAATCCCTGCCTTGCCAGCGAGGGTTTTGAAGGTGCGCCGGAGATCCCGGTTTGTCGCGTAGGGGATCACGCCACGGTCGCGCTGGCGCCAGACGAAGCTATAGAGCGTACCGTGGCTGACCGGCTTGGAGGGGTCTTTCGCCGAGGGGAAGAACCAGCCGAATTCGTTCGGCTTGATCGACGCGATAAGATCGGCGGCGAGCGACGGCACCGGGACGGCATGGGGCTGCAAGTTTTTGGTCTTGGACCAGTCGATGATGCGTTCGGCCGCATCCCATTGATCGATGTGGAAGCGCGCGATCTCCTCCACCCGCTGGCCGGTTAGCATGATGAGCTGCACGGCACGTAGATAGGAAGGGGTGACAGGCGTGTCGGGGCATTCGAGCCAGCGATAGAGCCGCACGAATTCGTCGTCGCTAAGCCAGCGCGTACCCTGGACCTTAGGTTCAGTCGGGATGCCCGAAGCCGGGTTGAAGGGAATACGGAACCGGCGAGGCGAAGTGTTGCGATAATCGTTGTCCGACTTCATGCCCCAGCTAAAGGCGGCGTGGATATAGCACCGGACATGGTCTGCCATTGACCGCGCGCCGCGCTCATAAATCGGCCGGATAAGTTCGACGATTTCCTCGGGCTCGATCTCGCGAGCGAGACGATTTCGTCCCAGCGTGTCGGCGATCTTGTTGAGGCCCTTCTCCGTTTCCTTCCACGATGGCTTGCCGGCGGCCTTGAGTGACGCGACATAACCCTCGAAGAGGTCCGCAACAGTGCCGGGCCGCGTGTCAGTCGCGATCTTGATGCTGCGGCCCTTCTGGATCACGTCGGCAAAGTCGCGCTTGTAGACCTCGCGGGCTTGAGCGAGCGGCATGGATGGATAGGCGCCGATCTTCTTTTTGATGCGCTTGCTGTCGCGCCACTGCTGCGCCATCCAGTCCGCAGTCACGCGCTTGGGCATGGGCTTGAGCACAAGGACCAGGCGGCCGGTCCCGCGCCCTTCGCCATCGGCGAGGTTCTCCTGCTTGCCACTCACCTCCACGCGCTTCAGGGCTTGTCGAATGGCGGCATCGGTAAGGCTTGGCATGACATTTCCTCCTCCCGAAACTGGGAACGGTGGAGGAGAAACCGGGAGCGGTAACCGGGGTCGGAGAGCCTTTTGGTCCCCCTCTAGCCGCCCCCAATATGCCAATATCGCCCCCAGTACGCAAGCCGAAAAACCGTTGTGTTTCAATGTGCTTGAGCGTGATCAACCGTGATCGAAGGGAGCCAAGTGGGGTGGTTGTGAACAAGGACGGTCGAGGAGGCTGACAGTTCCACAGCCCGGCGCGTGGTCC
>NZ_JBBATX010000055.1:0-11162 GCF_040398505.1 Sphingomonas sp.
AGCCTGTCCAGATTTGCCGAGCCACCTCTAAGTATGTGTCTGCTATACCCTTAGAAACAAGCGTGAACAGACGCCGCTGGTACTTTGCACAGGTGTCGGACGTGCCCGGCGCGCGTTGAGAGCGAGGAGAGAGGAATCAGAACATGACCGGCAGGATAGAGGGCAAGATAGCACTGGTGACAGGCGCCGCGTCGGGACTGGGCGCGGCAATCGTCCGCCGGTTTCATGCGGGAGGTGCCGCCATCATGCTTGCTGATATCGACGAAGCTCAGAGCACGATACTGACGCGATCGCTTGGATTAATTCGTGCAGCTGGACGTGACGTGCGAGGAGGATTGGATCGCTGCCTTCGCTGGGGCTGATTTACGCTATGGTCGTATCGACATATTGGTCAATTGCGCGGGGATTACGACCTACGGGTCGGTCAAGGAAGTGACACTCGACGCGTTTCGGCACGAAATAGACGTCGATCTCGTCGGCCCGTTCCTCGGCTGCAAGCATGCCGTGCCGGTGATCAAACAGCACGGCGGATCGGTCATCAACATAGCCTAGATGGCAAGCATCCGGGCGGAGCATTATCTGTGCGCCCACAAAGCCGCCAAGGCAGGCGTGACGCACATGACCAAATCGATCGCGCTGCATTATGCACGGAGCGGTTACGGCATCCGCTGCAATTCGGTGCACTCCGGTGTCATCGACACACCCATACTCGACAAGGTGCTGGCGCAGTCGCAAGACCCGGACGCGCTTTACGCCGAATGGCTGGCGCTGCACCCGATCGGCCGTATCGGTCGGCCGAAGGAAGTCGCGGCACTCTGGCTGTACCTCGCCAGCGACGAAAGCGCGTTCGCGACAGGGGCGGAGTTCATGCTCGACGGCGGGTTTTCGTTGTAGGTCTATCCATCACCCCGGCCGCAGAGCCGGGGTCCAGCTTTTCTTCGTCCATCGCCGGAAAGCTCGAGGGGCGGGACCCTGGCTCGATAGCCGCCGTGATGATATGTTTTCTATACTGAGCGTTGCCGCTCGATCCCGCGAATATCGGCGCATTCGTGGATTTCGAGGATCTCGAACACATTACCGAAATAGTCGCGGCAATAGATGCCCGCGTAGCCATGCTTGACACCGTCGACGTCGGTTGTGATCGCTTCCATCACGGGCGGGGCGTGGACCTGCAGTCCTTCCGCCAGAATGCGGGCATGGACGGCAGCAACGTCTTCCACCTGTTGCGCAAGGTGCGAGTAGCCATATTCGCGGACTCCGCGCCTCGGGTCGAGCACCGCTTGCTTCGGTGCGCTATATTCGAAAGCCTCGCTCTGCACGTTGCCGAGGCGGCAGAAGAATTGCCGCGCAGCGCTGCCTTTCAGCCCAACGGCCGCGTCGATGAAGGGATTGTTCGCCCATTCGAGCGGCGGCACGTCTTCCAACGCACCAAGAAAATCGACGTAAAAGCGCCGCGCGAGCGCGAGATCGGGCACGGGGACGCCAATATGCTGGATGCTTATCACGCCGGCCAGGGTCGTCGCCATCGCGCTTCTCCCGTCAGACTTGCGAAAAACCGCCGTCCATCACCAGTTCGTCGCACGTCATAAAGCTCGACGCCTCGCTCGCGAGGAAGACGACGCCGCCTGCAATTTCGTCTGGCCGACCGAGCCGCCCGATCGGATGCGCCTGCACGACGCCCGCCAGCGCTACCTCGCGCGATGCGAGGCCGCCAAGCTCGACATAGCGGTCGATGATCGCATCGAGCATCGGTGTGTCGATGCCGCCGGGATGCACCGAATTGACCCGGATATTATACTTCAGTGCTGCGAATTCCGCGCCGAGGCATTTCGAGAGCATCTTGATCGCCGCCTTGCTCACGCAATAGGCGCTGTTGAACGCTGCCCCCCTCAGGCCGCCGACGCTGGAGAAATTGATGACCGAGGCGCCGCCTTTGCGCGCCCTACCTCCGACTTTCAGCAGATCGAGCATGATCTGCGTGCCGATGATCGCAGAATCGACGTTGATCGCGTTGACACGGTGGAAATCGGCGAGCGGCGTATCCTCGAAGCGGGTGACGATCGAATAGCCCGCGTTATTCACCAGCACATCCAGCTGGGCGTAGGTTTCGCGCACGAGCGCTTCGACCACCCGCCAGTCGGACTCGCTGACCACGTCATGTTTGATGTAATGGTCCGCGCCCTCGATCTCTGCCGTGTCAAGCAGGTCGGTGGCGATAACGGTCGCGCCCGCCGCCTTCATCGCCTTGACAATTTCGCGCCCAATCCCGCCTGCGGCACCCGTGACGACGGCGATGACGCCGGGAAGTGCGATGGTCATGACGCTGTCCAGTCGAAAAAGATGCTCATTGCGCTGTCCAGCCGCCGTCGATCACCAGCTCCGCACCGGTCATGTACGAACTGTCGC
This sequence comes from Sphingomonas sp., assembly GCF_040398505.1. Taxonomy (GTDB): domain Bacteria; phylum Pseudomonadota; class Alphaproteobacteria; order Sphingomonadales; family Sphingomonadaceae; genus Sphingomonas. The sequence continues at coordinate 2,407 of NZ_JBBATX010000055.1, forward strand.
TGCTGGCGAGGAAAAAGGCGGCGCTGGCGAGTTCGGACGGATCGGCAAGGCGGCCCATCGGCGTCTTCCCCGCTACCATATCGACTAGATCTTGGGGCTTTTCGGCAATCCCCTTGTCAACCCAGCGCTGGAATCCAGCGGCGAGCAACGGGGTGGTGACGAAGCCGGGGTGCAGCGAATTGGCGCGTATCGGCATGCGCTTTTCGGCGAACTCCAGCGCGATCGATTTGGTGAACAGCCGCACCGCGCCCTTGCTGGCGTTATAGCCCGACACTTCGCTCATCCCGACCAAGCCCATGATCGAACTGACGTTTATGATCGAGGCACCGCCGGGCAAACCCGCACCGCTTTTCTCCATCAACGGCACGAACGTGCGGGTGCCGAGGAACACGCCGTCGACGTTAATACTCATAATCCTGCGCCAGCCTTCCAAGCTGGTGGTGGCGACGGGACCGGTCAAGTCGATCCCGGCATTGTTGACGAGGATGTGGAGCTTGCCGTGCTGCTGTTCCACCGTGGCCAGCAGCTTCGCCCAATCCTCCTCGTTGGTGACATTGGCGCGGACATAGCTGGCCGCCTGGCCAAGCCGCGCGAGCGTGGCGGTGGCGAGGTCGCTCTCCGGCGCTTCAAGATCGGTAAGGACGACTTGCGCCCCTTCGGCCAAAAAGCGCTCGACGCAGGCGAGGCCGATGCCGCGCAAACCGCCCGTGACAAGCGCGACGCGGCCTTGCAGCCGGTGCGAACCCAGATTGTCCATTGCGCTAAACTCCGTTCATGCCGGCAGTGCTGGCACCGTCCATGGTAAATTCACTGCCCGAACAGAAACGGGATTCGTCGGAGGCGAGCCAAGCGACCATCCCGGCGACTTCCTCGATGGTCGCCATGCGCCCCATCGGCGACAGGCCTTCATACGCCGCGCGGGTGGCGACCGGATCGCCCGATTTGTCGATGAGCCCGCGGATCATCGCCGTCTCTACCACGCCCGGCAGCACGGCGTTGACACGGATCTGGTATTTGCGGTTGCCCGCATGCACTGCTGAAGATTTTACCAATGCAACGACTGCGGCCTTGGACACCGAATAGGCAAGAAAATTGCCCATCGCCCGGTGTGCGTTCATCGAGGAATTGACGATGATAGAGCCCGTGGACCCATCCGGATTCTTCGCCATCGCGCGCATGGCGTGCTGCACCGTCAGCATCGCGCCGGTCAGGTTCACGCCGATGACGTTGTTCCAGCCGTCGATGGTAATGTCCTCGACCGAAGCGTCACCGCTTTCGGTGCCGGCATTCGCAAAGGCGATATCGAGGCGTCCGTGATGGGCGATGATCTCAGCCATCAGCCCGTCCCATGCGGTGGCGTCCGTCACATTGTGGCGGATGAACGCTGCGCCGGTTTCCATAGCGACCGTGTCGGCGGCGGACTGGTTCGATCCGGTGAAAACCACGATCGCGCCGTCGGCGCGTAAGCGCCGGACGGTGCCGGCACCGATGCCGGAGGTTCCGCCCGTGACCAATGCGACTTTGCCTTGCAGGCGCTGTTCCACACCACTCTCCCATGATTTGCGCTTTGTACTTGCATGGCCGATCCAGCAGGTTCGGCACACCTATGACTTGAGCAAGGTGACATCAGGGTTCCGCTAGGTCAGAACCATTAAAAAGAGCAAAATCGAGCGTACTTTGGAGATGATCTGAAATGGCCGACCAGGACCCGAACATCGCGCCGAAACTGGGTGAGGATCGCAGCGAGGGCATTAGCTGGGCCGAGCTGATGGCGACGGATTCGCGCGCTCCCCCGTCGATGCTCACCGAGGAAAGCTACACCTATCGCGGATCGGACCCGATTCCCGCCGCGCGTTACACCAGCGAGGCCTTCGCCGCCCTGGAGCGCGAGAAGATGTGGCCCTACGTTTGGCAGTTCGCTGCGCGCGAAGAGGACCTGCCCGAGCCGGGTGACTTCATCGTCTATGAAAATGCGGGACGCTCATATCTCGTCTCACGGCAGGACGATGGTTCCATCCGCGCGATGCACAATGTCTGCCTCCACCGAGGCCGCAAGCTGCGTACCGAAGAAGGCAATGCGGACAAGTTCGCCTGTCCGTTCCACGGCTTTGCGTGGAACAAGGACGGCAGCTTCAATTCCATGCCGTGCCAGTGGGATTTCCCGCACCTGACGGCGCAAGGCCTTGCGCTGCCCGATGCCGAGGTTGGCCGCTGGGCGGGTTACGTGTTCATCCGCGAAGAAAAGGGCGGGCCGAGCCTCGAAGAGTTCCTCGCGCCACTGCCTGACCATTTCAAGCGATGGCGACACGAGGAATGCGCCTCCGTCATGCGCGTGGCGAAGGAAGTTCCCGCCAATTGGAAAGTGACGATGGAGGCCTTCATGGAGGCTTGGCACACGATCGTCACGCACCCGCAATTATTGCCGTTCACCGGTGATTCTAATTCCGCCTACTGGACGTGGGGCGATAATATCAACGTCAACCTCGTACCGTTCGGCGTAATGAGCCCGCATATCTGCGACAGGCAGGGTGAACAGTGGGTCGTCGATGAATTCATTAAGTATAATGGCCGGTCAGCCGATAATTACGGAGAAGACTTGCACGATAATCCGATGGCGATCAAGGTACCGGAAGGCATTACTGCACGTGCCGCGCTGGGAGCGGCGATGCGTAAAGCCTATACCGAGAGCACCGGCTACGACCATAATGACGCGACCGATGCCGAATTGCTCGACGCGCTTGTCTATAACGTCTTCCCTAATTTCGCGCCTTGGGGAGGATACATGCCCAACATTGTCTATAACTGGAAACCGGGGAAGACGCCCGATACCTGCATCATGGAAGTGCGCGTGCTCGCCCGTATTCCCAGGGGCCAGCCAATCCCGCGCGGGGCGCCACTCAAGTTCCTAACGCTCGACCAGAAATGGACCGAAGCACCTGAGCTGGGCATTCTGGGCGATGTATTCGAGCAGGACATGGACAATTTGCCGTTCGTGCAGGAAGGTCTGCACGCCTCCAAAACCGGCCAGATCCAGCTCGGCAATTATCAGGAAATCCGCATCCGCCAGTTCCAAGATACGATGATGAAATACATCGAAAGCGCGCATGCCTGAGGCGGCGGGCGATACCACTGCGAGCCACCCGCCGCGCATAAACTGCGTCTTGGTGTGCGGCGGTGTGTGGCACGACATGGATTACGCGCGGCTGGAGCTACTGAAGCTGCTTGCCGAAGACCCCGCCGTCCGCACTCGCGTGTTCGAAAATTACGAGACAATCGACGCGCTGAGCGAAGCCGACATCCTCATCACCTATACCTGCGACGTGACGCCATCGCTCGCCGCGCAGGAAGCGTTGCGCGACTGGCTAGCGGCGGGCGGTCGCTGGTATGCGCTGCATGGCACAAACTCGGTACTGCGCCTGCTGGAAAGCGGCGTCTGGGACGCGCCGCGCTGGGCGCCCCTGTTCATGGATCTGCTCGGCACGCAATTCCTGTCGCACCCGCCGATCGCGCCCTACACCGTCACCGTCGCCGATCCAGGTCATCCGCTGGTGGCGGGCATCGAGCCGTTCGATACGACTGACGAGCTGTACCATATGGAGCGGCACGGCCATCTGCATGTGCTGCTCGAAACCGAATGTGCCGAAGAAGGTACCGGTTTCGCCGAAGCCGCCGATGCTCCGGGCAGGCACCCGGTGATGTACATCAAACAGCACGGCCATGGTGCCGTCCTCTACAATACGCTTGGGCACTGCCGCGGGCATTACGATCTGCAGCCGATGCTCGACTGGTGGCCGACGGTCGATCGTTGCGCGTGGGACTTGCCAGTGTTTTACGATCTTCTGCGGCGCGGCATCGGCTGGATCAAAGCGCGAGATCGTATTCGATAGGGCCTTCTGCCGCTGCAAAGCGATCGAGCGTCGCCAGCGGCGATTCCGGCCAACGCGACAGCATGAGCAGCCGCATGTGCCCGGCTCCTATCGCGAGCTCGTCGGTAACGCCCATGCCACCGTGAAACTGGATCATTTCATGGCCCAGCTCGACCGACACCTCGGCGATGTAAGCGCGGGCGCCGTACACGGCCCGCGCGAATGCAGCAGGTTCGGCAGATACGAGCGCAAGGTTGATGAGCGCCCTGCTCTGCTCGATTGCGGCATATTGCGTCACCATCCGGTGCTGGATAGCCTGAAACGAGCCGATCGGAGCGCCGAACTGGGTACGGGTGCGCAGATAATCGGTCGTGTCGGCGAACAGGCGACGCATGATCCCCAAAGCCTCGGACGACCGCGCGAGCGATGCGAGAAGCTCGATTTCAGTTAGGCGGGCAAACCCGCCGTTCAGACGAGCTGCGATGGGCACGGCCATGTCGCTGAAGTGCAGCTTGGTGGCATAAGTGCCGTCGATCATCGGCCAGTCTTTGATTGTGAGCTCCGGCGTCTCGGCAGGTACCAAATAGAAGTCCACGCCGTGCGGGTCGTCCGGCGTGCCGCTCGACCGGGCGGATACGATATAGGCGTCAGCCCCGCTCCCGGTAATGCAAAACGGCTTCTCGCCGTCCAAAATGACCATATTTCCGTTGGAGCGCGCGGTGGAGCGTACCCAACAAGCGCCGTCGCGATAGTCACGCTCGGCATGCGCGAGCGCGACACGCTTGTCGCCGCTCACCAGCGCGGCGGCCCAATCCTCGCGCAGCTCCTCTCCTGCCCCGGCGAGAAGCAGGCGGCCAGCCAGCACGATTGCTTCGGCTACCGGCTCGACCACGAGGCCGTAGCCCAGCGCCTCGCACATCGTTGCGATGCCTGTGGCGCCGATGTCAAACCCGCCATGCTCCTGCGGTAACGGAGCGGCGAGCAGCCCGATCTCTCCGAGCGTACACCAGTTCGCGACGGAGAAGCCCGGCGCCTCGGCTTGGAAGCTCCTGCGGCTTTCGTGGTCGTAATGGTCGCGGACGAAACGCTCGGCGACTGCCTTAAGCATCTCCTCGTCTTCGGTGAGGTTGAAGTTCACGATCCGCTCCCCTTGATTAACCCCCACTACCATCATGCGGCGCTCCGATACCGCTGGGCAAAGTGTTAGGCAGCAAAACCGCCGGGGCGGGTCCAGTCGTGATTGCCCCGCCTGCGCGGGACAGGTACACGCGTCCGATAAGGGGATCGACATGCAATTGTTATCTCAAGAAAAGATCAATGCAGTGCGAGTTACCTCCCCGCAAAAGATCAAGTCGGCCGCCGAGGCGTTGCACGCGATCGCGCAGGAATGCGGCATGCGAGTCGCGCCGGCGCATGACCTCGCCGACAAGCGGACTCCGGTGGATGCCGAGGGCAATATGCTCGCAACGTCGGTGTTCGGCTGGTCCGACGAGGATCGGGTGTGGTGGCAGAACTCACGGATCGCACTGGACTCGCCGCTCACCACTGCCTGCCGGTTCGAAAGCCAGCCGTTCTGGGCGAATGCGGAAGGTTTTCGCACGCGGGAGAACAATCCCTATCTGCGATCGATCGATGTCGCCAAATTCGAGCAGCGCGCCATGACGAAGGCGGCCATTGTGGTGCCGGTGCATCTGCCGTTCGGGCAGATTGGCGCGGTTAGCTTCAATCCTGTAGACCGCACCAAGACCGATCTTACCGATGATTTTAACGCGATGTCGGACGCGTTCGGTCTGTACGCGCGCACTTTCATCGCCACCTATGTGCAGGTGATGGGGTCGATGCAGGCACTGCCGTCAGGCTCACGGCTATCAAAACGCGAGGTCGAATGCTTGCGCTGGGCCGCGATCGGCAAGACCGATATCGAGATCAGCCTTATCATGTCGCGCAGCCGCGCCACGGTGCGGTTCCACATCCACAATGCCGCGACCAAGCTCAACGCGGTCAACCGCAGCCAGACCGTCTTCAAGGCTGCGCAGCTGGGCTATATCTCGCTGCACACTTAAACGCGGTCTTCCAGAATCATCGCGGCGCCGCGCAGGCCGAGCGCCATCGCCGGGGCATTGGTGTTGCCAGTGACGTGGCCCGGCATGACCGAGCAATCTGCGACCCGCACGCCCTGCACGCCGTTCACCCGCAGCCGTGGATCCACGACCGCAAGCGGATCGCTGCCCATCCGGCACGACCGGATCGCGTGCAGGCCGCACGTCGATAGCCGACGAAAGCTTGCGAGAATCTGTTCGTCCGTCTGTACTCTCGGCCCAAGCGTGCCTTCCTCGCCGATCATGTCTCCGAGCGGCGGTGCCATCATGAACGCGCGCATTCGCCGGATGAGCGCGACGGCGGACCTGCGATCATGCTCGGTCGTCAGGAAGTTGTGGAGCATTGTAGGCAGGCTGTCCGCCGTCGGGCCCACAGCCCTCACCGAGCTCTCGCTGGTGAGGCGCAAGAGCTGGCCGTAGATTGTCACGCCCGGACGCGGATCGATTTTGTCGAGCGGCACAGGATTGTTGTCGTCGCCAACCTTGAAGGTGTAACCGCCGAGATAAAATTGGGCGTCAGTGCGTCCATCGGGGTGCGCAACATTGCAGAACGCGCCGACCTCGAACGGGCCGGTCGCCATAATCCCGTCGCGCCGGACAAGATAGCGCAACATCGCGAGCGCCGCGCCAACGCCGAAAAAGCTGCGATTGGTGCCCTTGCCGCGCACAAGGCGGTACGGCAGCGAGATTGCGAGATGCTCGATCATCCGTTCCCCGACGTCGGGCGAATGAACAAGCGGCGTGATCCCCGCCGCTTGTAGCCTCGTGGTATCGCCGATGCCGGAGCGCTGGAGAAGCAGCGGGCTCTCAATCGCGCCCGCGCTCACGATGACTTCTCCCACGCAGTCCAGCCGCACCGGCATGTCGTTGGACACGGCCTCGACCCCCACGGCGCGTGTGCCGTCGAACATGATTCGCTGCACCGTTACGCCCGTCATCACGGCAAGATTGGGGCGCCCCGTCGCGCGTGCGAGGTAGGTTCGGGCGGACGACTCGCGTTTGCCGCCGCGGATGTTGTGGCTGTAGAGGCCGACCCGCGGGCCAGTGGCACCGTTCAAATCATCGACCCGCTGCATGCCGATCGCGGCGCCACTCTCTATCATCCTATCGGCCAGCGGATAGGTGTGGCAGGCGGGATCGACTCGCACCAAGCCACCCGCACCCCGCATGTCGGAAGGGCCTGCCGCGTGATCCTCCAGTTCCAGGAAGGCGGCGGCCATGCTTGCGCCGTTCCAGCCCGTCGCGCCGTGTTCCTGTTCCCAAGCGTCATAATCAGCCGGTTCGCCCCGGCTCCAGATCATGCCGTTGATTGAGGAGGAGCCGCCCAGCCCCTTGCCGCGAATCCAGACTTCACCGCCCGCTGACGCACTCTCTTCGCGCGGCTGTTGCACGGGATACATCCACATATGCTCGGGCTTTTGTACAAGCTTCGCCACGCCTTTGGGCAGCGTCACCCAGAAGCTGTCGTTGCGGCCGCCGGCCTCAAGCAGCAATACATCGGAACGGCCATCCGCGCTAAGCCGCTCCGCCAGCACGCAACCGGCCGATCCCGCGCCGACGATGATATAGTCCCAGACTTTCGACATGATCGCATCCTCTTCCGGCAGAGGTGGCACGACCTAGTAGTTTGTCCACCCTAGCGTTTTGATGAGTCACGAAACCGACGCGGGCGCGCCTAGATAATAGGCAGGAAAACTGGATAAAGATGTCTGGGGCGGGATCAACATGCGTGCGATTGCCGAAGTTCTGTTCACCGAAGAAGCGCCGCCACGGCTGATCGGCGGACGCGAGCGGGCATCAGGCCGGATCGTGTTCCCCTGCCCGCCAGGCGATGCTTTTGAGCCCTTTCCGCTTGCGCGCGATGGCGTGCTCTGGTCATGGACGGTACAGCGCTTCCGCCCGAAGACGCCACCTTATGCCGGGCCCGATGCGTTCGAGCCGTGGATCGTCGCCTATGTCGAGCTGCCGGGGCAGGTGATCGTCGAGGCGCGGCTTGTCGACTTGGCTCCAGAGGATGTCCGCATCGGCATGAGCGTGCGGCTGGTGCCGGTGCCGCTCGATCCGCAGGCTGCCGATCCCGTGTTCATCCCCGCTTTTGCCTCCAAGGGACACGTGACATGAGCGACGTCTGCATCGTCGGCATCGGTATCCACCGCTTCGGTCGGACGGAAGGGCTGTCGGGCTTGAATCAAGGCGTCTTCGCCGTCCGACAGGCGCTGGGCGATGCCGGTGTTGCCTGGGAAGACATCCAGTTCGCTTATGGCAGTTCCGACGCGGCCGGGAACCCGGACAGCATGGTCAGCCATCTCGGCATGACCGGCCTCCAGTTCATCAACGTCCGAAATGGCTGCGCGGCGGGGGGATCGGCATTGTTCAGCGCGCAGATGGCGATCAAATCGGGCGAGTTCGATCTCGGTGTTGCGATCGGTTTTGACAAGCATCCGCGCGGCGCCTTCAATGCGCTCCCGGCCGAGTACAATTTGCCCGACTGGTATGGCGAGGCAGGCTATATGGTCACGACGCAATTCTTTGCGGCGAAGATCATGCGTTATATGCACCTGTTCGGCATCTCCCGCGAAACGCTGGGCAAAGTGGCTGAAAAGGCATTCCGTAACGGCGTGCACGCGTCGCATGCTTGGCGGCGGGAGCCTGTCGCGCTCGACGTCATACTGGCAGCGCCGATGGTGTCGGACCCCTATTCTAAGTTCATGTTCTGCTCGCCTGCGGAAGGTGGAGTGGCGCTCATCCTTGCGAGCGAGAAGAAAGCGCGCGAACTCGGCAAGCCGCTGAT
>NZ_JBBATX010000055.1:11262-17580 GCF_040398505.1 Sphingomonas sp.
TTATCTGCCGCGTATCCTCTCGGGCGAGGATTATTGGTGCCAGGGTTTTTCGGAACCCGGCGCGGGATCGGATTTGGCGAGCCTAAAGACCCGCGCGGTGCGCAGCGGTGACCATTACACGGTCAACGGTTCAAAAATCTGGACCACGCACGCGCACCATGCCAACCGCATGTTTACGCTGGTGCGCACCAATGACGACGTAAAGAAGCAGGCGGGCATCTCTTTCCTACTGATCGACCTCGACAGCCCCGGCGTCTCGGTACGACCGATCCTGACCAATGCCGGCGACCATGAAGTGAATCAGGTCTTCCTGCAGGACGCGATCGTGCCTGCCGGGAACCTCGTCGGCGGCGAGGGGCAAGGCTGGACCATCGCCAAGTTCCTGTTGGAGAACGAGCGCGGCGGATCGTGCCACGCGCCCAAGCTTCGCTACGACGTCAACTTGGTGGAAGCGGCAGCGTACGATCAGAGCGATGGCAAGGGCGGCGTGCTCGCCCACCATCGGGACTGGAAGCGGCGTGTCGCGCGTGCACGGCTCGGCGTCGATGCGCTCGACATGATCGAATTGCGGATTATCGCCGAAATCGCCGAGGGCAAGGCCCCCGGGCCACAAACGTCATTAACCAAATTGCTCGGGTCCAACCTGCGCCAGGAAATCGATCTGCTGGCGGTGGACCTGTATGGGGTCGCGGGCTTGCAGCTTGAAAGAACCCGGCCCCTATACGGTAACGACGCGCCAGCGCCCGTCTCTACGCCCGCCGCGATGGTCGCATCTCCGCGCTATCTGAATAGTCGGGCGTGGACGATATTCGGTGGTACGAACGAAGTGCAAAACACCATAATTGCAAAATCCGTGCTCGGTCTGTGACCGAGTGAAGGATCTTAAGGAAGGGGATGTCCCGATGCAGATGAACCGCGAGGCGCTGACGCGTGCCTATCGGCAGATAAAGCTGATCCGCGAATTCGAGGAACGGCTTCACGAGGAAATCCAGACCGGCGAGATCGCGGGCTTCACTCATCTCTATTGCGGTCAGGAAGCCGTCGCGGTCGGCGTATGCGAACATCTGACACCGCGCGACAAGATCGTATCCACACACCGCGGCCACGGGCACTGCCTTGCCAAGGGTTGCGACGTAACCGGCATGATGAAGGAGATCTGGGGCAGCCAGGAAGGCCTTTGCAACGGCAAGGGCGGATCGATGCACATCGCCGATATCGAAAAGGGCATGCTCGGCGCGAACGGGATCGTCGGTGCGGGTTCGCCGATCGGGGTAGGCGCGGGGCTGGCGCTGAAAATCGATGGGCCTGACAGCGAGGGCAAGCTTGGCGTTTCTATCACCTTTTCGGGTGACGGCGCTTGCAACCAGGGCACGACCTTCGAGGCGATGAACCTTGCGGTGGTAACGAAAGCGCCGGTCGTCTTCGTGTTCGAGAACAACCATTATTCGGAGCACACCGGCAATTCCTATGCGGTGGGCACGTCGAACGACATCGCCAGCCGTGCCGAAGCATTCGGCATGAAAGTATGGCGCGCGGACGGAACGGATTTTTTCGCCGTGCATGATTGCATGCGCGATGTGCTGGAATATGTCCGCGCGCCGGGCAACGGGCCTGCGGCAGTGGAGTTCGATACCGAGCGCTTTTTCGGTCATTTCGAAGGCGATCCGCAACGCTATCGTGGTCCCGGCGAGATCGACCGGCTGCGCGCGACGCGCGACTGCATTCGCAAGTTTCGTGAAAACGTGACGACGGCAGGATTGCTGTCCGATGCCGATCTTGACGTAATCGATACCGAGACGCTCGACCTAATCGAGAGCGCCGTGCAGGCCTCGCGTGCGGCACCCCGCCCGACGCCTGCGAACGTGCTTGAAAACGTCTACATCAATTACTGACTGGCGGGAGCAAACACATGGCTAAATTGATGTATCGCGACGCCATTCGCAACACGATCTTCCAAGAGATGCAGCGCGACGCTCGTGTCTGCGTGCTGGGCGAGGATGTCGTCGGCGGCATGGGGACGGCGGGCGGGCCGGAAGCGATCGGCGGCATCTGGTCGACGTCGGTCGGGCTATACGACGCATTCGGGCCGGACCGGGTGATCGACACGCCGATCAGCGAAAGCGCGATCGTCGGCGCCGCTGCCGGCCTGGCGCTGGCGGGCAAGCGTCCGGTCGCGGAAATCATGTTCGCGGATTTCATCGGCGTCTGCATGGACCAATTGTGGAACCAGATCGCCAAGTTCCGCTACATGTTCGGCGGCAAATCTATCTGCCCTGCTGTCATCCGCATGCCGTGCGGCGCGGGCTATAATGCTGCGGCGCAGCACAGTCAGGTCATCCACCAGTTCGTCACCAACATGCCGGGCCTGAAAGTAGTGATGCCTTCCACGCCGGAAGACGCCTGCGGCCTACTGCGCCAGGCGATCCGTGATGACGATCCGGTGATCTTCCTCGAACACAAATTCCTGTACGCGATGAGCGGGGAAGTGAACGATGATCCCGATTTCTGCATTCCCTTCGGCCATGCCCGCCTCGTGCGCGCCGGGCTGGACGCCACGATCGTCGCCGCCGGCATGATGGTCGGCTATGCCGAGGCAGCTGCCGACGAACTGGCCAAAGAGGGCATCGGCTGCGACGTGATCGACCTGCGCACCACCTCGCCGCTCGATGAAGAAGCGATCCTCGATTCGGTCGAGGTTACCGGGCGCCTCGTCGTTGTCGATGAAGCGCCGCCGCGTTGTTCGCTCGCGACCGATATAGCCGCGCTCGTTTCCAGCAAAGCATTCGCAAGCCTGAAGGCGCCGATCGAGATGGTGACGCCGCCGCATACGCCAGTACCGTTCGCGCGCGAGTTGGAAAGCGCGTATCTCCCGAACGCCGCCAAGGTTGCCGCAGCAGTGCGCCAGACCCTGTCTTACCGTTGAAGGAGGCAAGGACATGAGCCGCATCCGCGCCTTTACGATGCCAAAATGGGGCATCGAAATGACCGAGGGGACGATCGCCCAATGGATGGTCAGCGAAGGTGATACGTTCAAGCGCGGTGACATGCTGTGTTTGATCGAAACCGCCAAGATCACCAACGAAGTCGAGGCCGAATATGAGGCGACGGTGCGCCGCATCCTCGTTTCCGGCGGCGGCGAGGCCGAGGCGGTCGGCGCGCTGCTGGCTGTGTTCGACGAAGGTGTGCATTCGGATGCCGAAATTGATGCGTTTCTTGCCGACTTCCGACCTGCCGAGGGTCGGCTGGAGCTGGGCGCCGCCGGAGCCGACGCGGCACCGGAAGCACCCGCAGCGCCGGAGCCTGCGCCGAGTGCAGTACCGGCACGCGTAAAGATCGAGACGAACCGCCCGATCAGCCCCGAGGCGCTGCGCCTTGCCGAGGAAGAAGGCGTGGATCTCGCCGGGATTGAAGGCTCCGGACGGAGCGGGCGCATCACGCATCAGGATGTCGTGCGCGCGCTGCGTGGCCCGGCGACGCAGGCACCAAAAGGCGTAGCGGTATTGGTGGCAGAGGATGTTGCCGTCTTTGCGTCCCCGCTTGCACGCCGTATCGCGGCATTGCACGGCCTGTCGCTGACGAGTGTGACGGGCACCGGGCGGCGTGGACGCATCTCCAAGGCTGATGTGCTCGCGCTGCTTCCTGCTCCTGCTGCCGCGGGAGGCACGATCCCCGCTTTCGTGCCGGGCGAGAACAGGCCGGAAATCGTGCCGTTCGACCGGATCCGCAAGGTCGTCGCGCAGCGGCTGACGCAGGCCAAGCAGGAAATCCCGCATTTCTATCTGCGCGTGTCCGCCGCCGCCGATGCGATGCTGGAAATGCGCAAGACCGCAAACCTGGTGCTGCAGTGCAAGGCAAGCGTGAACGACTGGATCGTTAAGGCGAGCGCCACCGCACTCGCGCGCCACCCGGACGTGAACGTGCAGGTGCGCGACGGCGCGATCCACCGTTTCCCGCACGCCGACGTCGCTATTGCGGTCGCCAGCCCCAAAGGGCTTGTAACCCCGGTCGTGCGGCAGGCGAACCTGATGCGGATCGATCAGCTCGCAGCGGAAACGCGTCGTCTGATCGGCAAGGCCCAGGGCAAGGGCCTGTCGATGGAGGATATGGAAGGCGGCACCTTTTCCGTCTCCAACCTTGGCATGTTCGGGATTGACGGGTTCGATGCGATCATCAACCCGCCACAGGGTGCGATCCTCGCCGTCGGCGCGGCACAGCGTCAGCCGGTCGAGACCGCCAGCGGTGTAATCGCGTTCGAGACGCGGATCGCGCTGACGCTTTCGGTCGATCACCGCGCGATCGACGGCGCTGCCGGTGCGCAGTTCCTGCAGACGCTCAAGGCGCTGATCGAAAAACCGGAAGGATTGTTTGCATGAAGCCCGGCCCGCTCAAAGCCCTTGGCGATGTCATCCAGTTCGCCTATTTTCCTACCGATTTCGACGCGACGATGCGCTACTGGATCGAGACGATCGGGGTGGGTCCATTCTTCGTGCTGAACGACGTGCGGCTCGACGACATGAAATATAAGGGCCAGCCGACCGATGCAGTGTTCACGATGGCACTCGGCTATTGGGGCGACATCCAGATCGAACTCATCAAGACCGACAGCGACGCGCCCTCGCTCTACGCGGGCGACTATGCGGTGCGGGACCGGCTGCACCACATCTGCATTTTCGTAGAGGATATGAAAGCTACCCGCACCGCATGCGCGCAAGCCGGGGCCGAAGTAATTGTAGAGGGCAAGGTCGGCGCCGATGGTGAGGTGATCTATGTCGATCCCGGTCAAGGGCCGGGCCACATAATCGAGTTTCTTCAGCCGGTCTCGGGCAGCCAAGCGTTGTTCCAGATGATGAAGGAAGCCGCCCGCAACTGGGACGGCACCGATCCTATCCGGGTGCTGCAATAATGACCGTTCTCCAGACCAACCCGTCCGCGATCTCCCCTTACGCCCGCGACATGGCGGACAAGGTCGAGGCGTTCGTCCGCGACGTGGTGGTTCCCTACGAGCAGGACACGCGCCGCGACCATCACAATGCGCCCACTGACGAACTGCTGATGGACATGCGCGTCCACGCGCGCGCGGCGGGCGTGCTGACGCCGCATATCCGCCCCGACGGCACGCACCTATCGCAGCGCGAGACGGCGGTGATCCTAATCCGCTCGGGCCTTTCCCCGCTCGGGCCGCTGGCGTGCAACACGTGTGCGCCGGACGAGGGCAATATGTATCTGATCGGGCACGTCGGCTCGCCTGATCTGAAGGAGCGGTTCCTCAAGCCGCTGGTCGAGGGAACCGCCCGCTCTGCTTTTTTTATGACCGAGCCCGCCGAGTGGCAGGGGGCGGGTTCGGACCCGTCCATGATGAAGACGACGTGCCGCAAGGACGGCAATCACTGGGTAGTGAACGGGCGCAAGACGTTCATCACCGGTGCGCTGGGTGCGAAAGTTGGCATCGTCATGGCCGCGTCCGCGGAAGAGGATACGAAGGGCGGCGCGTGCATGTTTCTCGTCGATTTGCCCGATGAAGCCATTCGCATCGACGAGATTCCAAACACCATCGACAGCTCCATGCCGGGGGGCCATGCGACGCTGACAATCGACAATCTCCGCATTCCGGCGGACCAGATGCTTGGCAATCCCGGCGAAGGCTTCAAATATGCGCAGATACGCCTGTCGCCCGCGCGCCTGTCGCACTGTATGCGCTGGCTCGGCTGCTGCATCCGCGCGCAGGAAATCGCCGCTGATTACGCCTGTCGCCGCACTGCCTTCGGCAAGACCCTGATAGACCACGAAGGCGTCGGCTTCATGCTCGCGGAAAACTGCATCCTCATCCAGCAGTGCGAATTGATGATCGACTGGTGCGGCACGGTGTTGGACAGCGGATCGCTCGGGACCGTGGAAAGCTCGATGGCCAAGGTGTCCGTGAGCGAAGCTTTGATGAAGATCGCCGACAATTGCGTGCAGGTGATGGGCGGCACGGGCGTTACCGGGCGCACGATCGTCGAGCAGGTCTTCCGTGAGATCCGCGCATTCCGCATTTATGATGGCCCCACCGAAGTCCACAAATGGAGCCTCGCGAAAAAGATCAAGCGCGACTGGAAGCAGGCGAATTCTCAACTAACCGCTTGAGAGCGAAACTTAAGGCGATTGCGTCGTTCACAAACCCGGCGATATTAATCTGGACCGAACACTAGCAGCTTGACGGCCGCCAGCGCGAGCGCGACCCCAAATGCCCATTTCGCCAGATGTAATGTCCGCGCTGTAGTCTGATCCCGCAGGTTCGCTCCGGCTTCTCCACCGGTTTATACCTCAACCCGGCGAGCG
>NZ_JBBATX010000056.1:0-17482 GCF_040398505.1 Sphingomonas sp.
TTACGGCACATTCTCGACCGCCATCACCGCCTTGATGAAATCGCCGCGCTGATCCTGCGGCGAATAGCGATTGCCCTGCCCGATCATCTTCGATGCCGCCATTGCGCCCGGCGTGAGCGGGCCGGTCCAGCATTCGTTCGCGCCAATGCGGACCTTGGCGCTGGGTGCCGGATCGGGCACGCCACCCGACGCCCAGGCGGGCCGCCCGACACTCGCGGCGATTGCGCCTGCCCCGAACACCGCAGCAATGTGCGCAAGGTCGCGGCGGGCAAAGCCGCGCGTCAACAAATCATCCTGCGCTTCGTCGGAAAGCGGCGCGGCGGGCAAGTGCGTGGTCATCGATCGGTCCCCTGCTTCAAGCGGATTGCGATCCTTCCTGCGTGGACTCGTGCGGTCCTTTTGGGGACTGAGTGTTTCTGAGTTTCGGTCAAAAAGCTACACACTTTTAGCCCCTCCCCTTCAGGGGAGGGGTTGGGGTGGGGCCTATCCTCACATCCGACGTAGCATTGGAGGCGCGGCCCCACCCCCAACCCCTCCCCTGAAGGGGAGGGGCTTGCAGGCGCGCGATGTTGACTTTTACCGATTCGCTGCTAAAGGCGTGCATTCTCCCGACAGGCTCCGGCTTGGCGGGACCGTCCGAGACAGCGAGTGACCGGGATTTGCCGGTCTTGATTTCTCGCCGAGACGGGGACAGGATTTCCGCACGGCGCAAGCCGTGACGATATGCCGCCTCCTCATCGGGGCGTCGCTCCCATTCCCCATCGCTGGACATAGCCGATGCGCATCTGCGTGTCGGTTTGTAACCGGTCGCGATCCCCGGATCGTGGCCAAACGTGGAGAATGGCATGGATCGCGCTCAAAAGACCGAGCTCGTCGCCGAGCTGCAACAGACGTTTGCCGAAGTCGGCGTGGTGATCGTCACCCGCAACCTCGGCATGACGGTGGCGCAGTCGACCAAGCTGCGTATCGCAATGCGCGACGCAGGGGCGACCTACAAGGTCTCGAAGAACAAGCTTGCCAAGATCGCGCTGGACGGCACCGACTATCTCTCGCTGGGCGACTTGCTCACCGGGCCGGTCGGTCTCGCCAGTTCCATTGACCCTGTCGCGGCCGCCAAGGTGGCCGTCGATTTCGCGAAGACGAACGACAAGTTCGAAATCGTGGGTGGGGCGATGGGCGCGACCGTCCTCGACGTAGACGGTGTGAAGGCACTCGCGACGATGCCGTCGCTGGATGAACTGCGCGCGAAGATCGTGGGCCTCCTGGTTGCACCTGCAACCAAGCTCGCGACGATCACGCAGGCGCCAGCAGCACAGCTCGCCCGGGTCCTCATGGCGTATGCCGACAAGGATACCGAAAAGGCAGAAGCGGACGCCTGAATTCAGGTGCTTCGAGATTTCAAACCGAACCTAAAAGTGGAGACTACACATGGCAGACCTTAACGCGCTGGTTGACCAGCTTTCGGCCCTCACCGTCCTCGAGGCAGCCGATCTTTCGAAGCTTCTCGAAGAGAAGTGGGGCGTCTCGGCCGCAGCAGCGGTTGCAGTCGCTGGCCCGGCAGCAGGCGGTCCTGCCGCTCCTGCGGTCGAAGAGCAGACTGAATTCGACGTCATCCTCGTCAATGACGGTGGCAAGAAGATCAACGTCATCAAGGAAGTGCGCGTGATCACCGCACTCGGCCTGACCGAAGCCAAGACGCTGGTCGAATCGGCTCCCAAGGCCGTCAAGGAAGGCGTCAACAAGGAAGAAGCCGCCAAGATCAAGGCGCAGCTGGAAGCAGCCGGCGCAACGGTCGAGATTAAGTAAGCTGAAGCTGGGGTGCGATTTAGCCACGCTAAATCGCACCCCAGCAAAGCCGGCCGGCGGCACTCGTGCCGTCCGACGACATGGGCTTTGCCCATGTCCGCTTGATCCAAAGAATGAGGCGGCTCCCGCAACGGAGCCGCCTTTTTCCGTTGGATCACCCCCGCAACGACACCCCTGCCCTGCCCGCCGCGCCCCTCGCGGCGGTCATCATACCGATATTCAGCGTAGCGCGGTCGCCGTATAGGCCAGTGCGCCGACGGTATCGTACATCCGCGCCGCGGCATCGAGGCGGAAGGGCTGGAGCTTGGCGTCGCCGCCGCGATCGATGCCGATGACGTAGGAGCGCGCGGTCTGGCCGCTGCCCCGCGCCTCCTCCGTGTCCCAGTCATAGGTCACATTGACCGCCAGCACCGGCACGAACAACGCCCGGCCAGACACCTCCATCACCTCAAGCGTTTCCTTGGGGTGCATCGCCATCCCGCCGAGATCGACCGTCGCGCCCGGCGGCAGATCGAACGGCGCGGTATTGGGTCGCTCGATCGGCATGGCGAACAGCGCCGCGAGCAGCGCATCCTGCCGCGGCCCCGAGCTCAGCAGGCGAACGTCGAGGCGAATGTCGGTCGCGGCGACGGCGCCGACATTCTCGATCAGGATCGAATATTCGACCGCCGCGCTCAGCAGGTTGGTCCCGGCCCGTTTCAGGACGATGCCGAGGTCGAGCGTCGCGCGAGCAGCCGAAACGGCCAAGGGTTCCGGTGGAGGCGGCGGTGTCTGTACCGGTGCCGGTGCCGGTGTCGGTGTCGGTGTCGGTGTCGGTGTCGGTGTCGGAAGCTCGGCGGGTGACGCCGGCGTGTCGAACACGAAGATTTCGTGGCGGCGGTCGTCGCGTTGCTCGGCTTCTTCGCGCAATCCGCGCTTGCGCCACCAGACGACTCCCGCCGCTGCGAGCGTCGCTAACAGGATCAGCAAGGTCTGCCACATCCACGGCTCGACCGCGAAGGATGGCTGGGGTGAAACCGGCGCTGCGGCGCTCGGCAGCGAAGACGGGGCAGCCTCGGGCAAAGGCTGCGCCTCGGGGACGGGCGGCACGGGCAGCGGCGCAGCGCGGGGCGGTGCAGCTGTGACAATCGGCGCGGGCGTCGGCGCAGCGGTCGGCAGCGCGCGCGACGGTGGCGTTGCGATCGGTCGCGGTGCAACGACGGGCGCGCGCGCGGGCGTTGCGCTAGGGCGCGGGGTCGGAGCCGCGCGGACGGTTGGCACGATCCGCGGCGGGGTGACCGCGCTGGGCGATCCGGCGGCGCGCGGGTTGGTCGTCGGCTCGGGCGTCGGCGCGGCGCGCGGCGTCGGGCGCGACGCGGGCAAGCTGAAATCGTCGAGCCCGGGCAAGGTCCGCGGTGCCGGGGCGTTCTGCGCAAACGCGGTCGCGGGCAAAAGGAGTGCGGCGGCGATCAGGGATAAAGCGGTTTTCACCCGCGCGACCATAGCGAAGAATTGCGTCGAGCCAAAGCAAGTCGTTGGCGCCGCTACGGCCAGATGCCGCAGCCGCCGGTCGGGACGTCGGCCGTCCCTGCGAAAAGGCCCGCCTTCCGGGTGGAAGACGGGCCGCACGCGACGAGGCTTTATGCGTGTTGCGGCGCGCCGTAGAGTCGCGCTTCGATATCTTCGTGCATCGACGGCCGGTTGTTCTTGAGCGCGCCGAGCGCGCCGTCCTCCTGCATCATGCCGATCGTGAACGAGGCGTAGGTTCGGCCTTCGCTGCCATCGGCCAGGCGATAGCGCGCATCGGCGACGATCACCGGGCTGAACAGCGCCGCCAGATCGCGCTTGGGCAGCGCGAGTGTCGCATCGACGCGCGTCCCCTCGCCCGCCGCGATGCTGACCGGGTTCGCGCTGGCATCGCCATGTTCGAGCAGCAGCTTCTCGACATCGGCAGCGTTGGCCGGCGCCGCTGCAAACAGAAAGGTTGAGATCCGGACGTCATCCGCCGTTACCGATCCGGCATTGCCCACCGTCAGCTCGATCTCGACCAGCGCCTCGTCCGACGTGGTTCCGGCACGAACCGGGCGCATCGAGAATTCGAGCCACGGGCGATTGGCAATTGGCGCATCGCCGTCGGTCAGCGCGGCGACATCCGCCCCGTCCGCCGCAACGATGTGCGCTTCCTCGGCCGCCACCGGTGCCGGCGCAGCGACGGGATCGAGTCGCTGGTCCGGACGCAGCAAGGGCACGTCACGCGCTACGGCAGGCGGCGCGATGACGGGCGCGACGATTGGGTCGGGGCGTGCGGCGGCCGGCTCCTGATACGCTGGCACGTCATAAACAAACGCTTCCTCGCGTGGATGGCGGCGGCTGACGAGCAAACCGATCAGGCCGAGCAGCACGATCCCTGCCCCGACAATCCACGGCAAAAGCGCAAAGGTCGCTTGCGTGGTGGTCTGCTGCGTCGTGGTGGCAACCGGCGCTGCTTCGGAGACCGGCGCGACCGGCGGAACCGTCTGCGTCATCGGAGTCGCGGTCGCTGGCGCAATCGCTGCCGCTGGAGCAGCGACAACGGGGGCGCTATCGCGCGGGGCTATGGTTACGGCGCGCGGTGTCGTGACTGCCAGCGCGGTCCGGGTGGCGGTCGCGCGCCGTGCCGGCGTTGCAACGGCAGGCGGGGCGTCGGCCACGGTCGCGACGACGGGCGGCGGGGTTGCCTTGGTATAGTCGGGCACGGCCTGTACGACGGGTGCCGGCGGCGCGAACACCGGTGCCGCACTTGGCGCAGGCGCGCTTTGTACGAGCGGTGCGGGCGGCGGCGGGACTTGGGTCGGGGCCTCCTGTGCAAACGCTGGCGACACCAGCATCAGGGTGGGAAGGAGCGCGATCAACGCGCGGGGCGAGCGGTTGGGTTTGATGTTCATAACGGGGCATCAATGACCCGAACCGGGGATTCGACCCGCCAGATGCTCAGAATTGCGATCAAGCGGGGCGGCGCGCCGACCAATTGAGCCATTTCGCGGATGCAGCACACTGATTGACAGGCTCCAACACGCTTCCTATGTGGTTCTCCTCACCACACTCTTCGGGAAATGATGTGCCGTCGCGCAGCGCATCGATCGTATTGGGGTTTGTGGTTTCAAAGACGCCGAAAGCTGCTGTCGCTTCGCCCGTGCGGAGGATGAGCGGCTTTTTGTGTCTTTGCATTGCGTGCCCGCCCGGACGTCTCCGGGCACGACTATTGGCTTGAGGGCAACATCTCCATGGCAACCAAAGCGATCGACGGCAGCACCCCAACGCGGCGCGCCGAAAGCGGAACGGCCAAGCGCCGCATCCGCAAGGTGTTCGGCAACATCCACGAAGTCGTGCAGATGCCGAACCTGATCGAGGTTCAGCGCGAATCCTACGAACAGTTCCTGCGCTCCGATCCGACGACGGGCTATGTCTCGGGGCTGGAGAAGACGCTGCGCTCGGTTTTCCCGATCCGCGATTTCGCCGGCACCGCCGAGCTCGACTTCGTGCATTACGAGCTTGAGCCGCCGAAGTTCGACACTGACGAGTGCCGCCAGCGCGGCATCACCTATGCCGCACCCATGCGCGTGACGCTCCGCCTGATCGTGTTCGAGGTCGATGCCGACACCGATTCGCGCTCGGTGCTCGATATCAAGGAACAGGACGTTTACATGGGCGACATGCCCCTGATGACGGGCAACGGCACCTTCATCATCAACGGGACCGAGCGTGTCATCGTGTCGCAGATGCACCGTTCGCCGGGCGTGCTGTTCGATCACGATCGCGGCAAGACGCATTCGTCGGGCAAGTATCTCTTCGCGGCACGCGTGATTCCGTATCGCGGTTCGTGGCTCGATTTCGAATTCGACGCCAAGGACATCGTCAACGTCCGCATCGATCGCAAGCGCAAGCTGCCGGTGACGGCACTGCTGTACGCGCTCGGCATGACCGGTGAGGAAATCCTCAACCAGTTCTACAACCGCGTGACCTTCGTGCGCGGTCAGGGTGGCTGGATCATCCCGTTCCAGGCCGAGAACTGGCGTGGCCAGAAGCCGATGTACGACATCATCGACGCCAAGACCGGCGAAGTGGTGTTCCCCTCCGGCCAGAAGATTTCGCCGCGCGCTGCCAACAAGTCGGCCAAGGACGGTCTCACCGACCTGCTGATCCCGACCGAGGAAATCTTCGGCCGTTACAGCGCCTATGATCTGATCAACGACAATACCGGCCAGATCTACATCGAAGCGGGCGACGAAGTGTCGGCCGAGAATCTCGAACTGCTCGATTCCGCCGGGATCGACCGGATCGAATTGCTCGACATCGATCACATCGCCACCGGCGCGTGGATCCGCAACACGCTCAAGGTCGACAAGGCCGAAGAGCGCGAGCAAGCGCTGTCCGACATTTACCGCGTGATGCGCCCCGGCGAGCCGCCGACGCTTGAGACCGCCGAGTCGCTGTTCAGCGGCCTGTTCTTCGATCCCGACCGCTACGATCTGTCGGCAGTGGGTCGTGTGAAGCTCAACATGCGTCTCGACCTCGACGTCGAAGACACTGTGACGACGCTGCGCACCGAGGACATTCTCGCGGTCATCAAGACGCTGGTCGATCTGAAGGACGGCAAGGGCGACATCGACGATATCGATAACCTCGGTAACCGCCGCGTGCGTTCGGTCGGCGAGTTGCTGGAGAACCAGTATCGCGTCGGCTTGCTCCGCATGGAGCGCGCCGTGAAGGAGCGCATGTCGTCGGTCGACGTGTCGACGGTGATGCCGAACGACCTGATCAACGCCAAGCCGGCGGTTGCCGCGGTCCGCGAATTCTTCGGCTCGTCGCAGCTGTCGCAGTTCATGGATCAGACCAACCCGCTGTCCGAAGTCACCCACAAGCGCCGCGTGTCGGCGCTTGGACCGGGCGGCTTGACGCGTGAGCGCGCGGGCTTCGAAGTCCGCGACGTTCACCCGACGCATTATGGCCGCATCTGCCCGATCGAAACGCCGGAAGGCCCGAACATCGGCCTGATCAACTCGCTCGCCAGCTTCAGCCGTGTGAACAAGTATGGCTTCATCGAAACGCCGTACCGGAAAGTCATCGATCACAAAGTGACCGATGACGTCGTGTATCTCTCCGCCATGGAAGAGGCCAAGCACACGATCGCGCAGGCGAACGCCGAGCTCAACGCCGATAAGGGCTTTGTCGAAGAACTCGTCTCGTCGCGTCAAGCGGGCGAATTCCTGATGGCGATCCCCAACAACATCACGTTGATGGACGTCAGCCCCAAGCAGCTCGTCTCGGTTGCGGCATCGCTCATTCCATTCCTGGAAAACGATGACGCCAACCGCGCGCTGATGGGCTCGAACATGCAGCGTCAGGCCGTGCCGCTCGTCCAGGCCGAGGCGCCGTTCGTCGGCACCGGCATGGAAGAGACCGTCGCGCGCGATTCGGGTGCGGCGATTTCGGCCAAGCGCGCGGGTATCGTCGATCAGGTCGATGCCGCGCGTATCGTCATCCGCGCAACGGGTGATGTCGAAGCCGGTCAATCGGGCGTCGATATCTACACGCTGATGAAGTTCCAGCGCTCGAACCAGAACACCTGCATCAACCAGCGTCCGCTGGTGAAGGTGGGCGACGTGATCACCGCCGGCGACGTGATCGCCGACGGCCCGTCGACCGAGTTCGGGGAGCTCGCGCTGGGCCGGAACACGCTCGTCGCGTTCATGCCGTGGAACGGCTACAACTATGAGGATTCCATCCTCATCTCCGAGCGTATCGTGAAGGACGACGTGTTCACGTCGATCCACATCGAAGAGTTCGAAGTGATGGCGCGCGACACCAAGCTCGGGCCGGAAGACATCACGCGCGATATCCCGAACGTCGGCGAGGAAGCGCTCCGCAACCTCGACGAAGCCGGGATCGTGTACATCGGTGCCGAAGTCGAGCCGGGCGATATTCTCGCCGGCAAGATCACGCCCAAGGGCGAATCGCCGATGACGCCGGAGGAAAAGCTCCTCCGCGCGATCTTCGGGGAAAAGGCATCGGACGTGCGCGATACCTCGCTCCGCTTGCCGCCGGGCGTTGCCGGTACCGTGGTCGAAGTCCGGGTGTTCAATCGCCACGGCATCGACAAGGACGAGCGCGCGATGGCGATCGAGCGCGAGGAAATCGAGCGCCTGAAGAAGGATTCGGACGACGAACGCGGCATCCTCAACCGTGCGACCTGGTCGCGCCTGAAGGACATGCTGATCGGCCAGACTGCCACCGCCGTGCCCAAGAACGGGCCGAAAAAGGGTGTGGTGATCGACGCCGATCTGCTCGACAGCATCGACCGCCACGAATGGTGGAAGTTCGCGGTCGCCGATGACCAGGTTCAGTCGAACCTCGAAGCGGTGAAGGCGCAATATGACGATGCCGCCAAGCTGATCCTCGACAAGTTCCACGATCGTCGCGACAAGCTCGAGCGTGGTGACGAGTTGCCGCCAGGCGTGCTCAAGATGGTCAAGGTGTTCGTCGCGGTGAAGCGCAAGCTGCAGCCGGGTGACAAGATGGCCGGCCGTCACGGCAATAAGGGCGTCATCTCGCGGATCCTGCCGGCGGAGGACATGCCGTTCCTCGCCGACGGGACGCCGGTCGATATCGTGCTCAACCCGCTGGGCGTGCCGTCGCGCATGAACGTCGGGCAGATCTTCGAAACGCATCTCGGCTGGGCTGCCCGCAATCTTGGGCAGCAAGTCTATGCCGCGCTCGAGGAATGGCGCGAAGCCAACCCCAATCCGACGGCGAGCGATATGCCCGACGCGGTGAAGGCACGGCTGCTCGAAGTGTATGGCGAGCATTATGCCGCCGACATTGAGGCGCGTGATGGCGAGCAGATCGTCGAACTCGCGCAGAACCTGCGGACCGGCATCCCGATGGGAACGCCCGTGTTCGACGGCGCACGCGAGGCCGACGTTGCGGCGATGCTGGAAATGGCGGGACTCGACACGTCGGGCCAGTCGGACCTGTTCGACGGGCGTACCGGCGACAAGTTCGATCGCAAGGTCACGGTGGGCATCATCTATATGCTCAAGCTCCACCATCTGGTCGACGACAAGATCCACGCCCGGTCGATCGGGCCGTACAGCCTCGTCACGCAGCAGCCGCTGGGTGGTAAGGCGCAGTTCGGTGGCCAGCGCTTCGGCGAGATGGAGGTCTGGGCGCTGCAGGCTTATGGTGCTGCGTACACCTTGCAGGAAATGCTGACGGTGAAGTCCGACGACGTGGTCGGCCGCACCAAGGTCTATGAGGCGATCGTCAAGGGTGACGACACGTTCGAGGCCGGCATTCCGGAGAGCTTCAACGTGCTCGTCAAGGAAATGCGCTCGCTGGGTCTCAACATCGAGCTCACCACGACCGAGCTGTTCGACAGCGACGGCGTCGCGATCGCGGCGGAGTAAGCTTCGCCGTCCTAGCCCTCTCCCGCCTTCGCGGGAGAGGGTTGGGTGAGGGTCTTCTTCTTTTCGACTTCCGACAAGAAGAAGACCCTCACCGGCTTCGACTAGGGCCGCGTGAAGAACGCGACCCAAGTCTGCGCAGCCTCTCCCGCGAAAGCGGGAGAGGGTAAAAGATTTCGAGGAAAGGTTCATCCCCATGAACGAACTGACCAACTTCGCGAACCCGGTCGTCAAGGCCGAGACCTTCGACCAGATCCAGATCGGCATCGCCAGCCCGGACAAAATCCGGTCGTGGTCGTTCGGCGAGATCAAGAAGCCGGAAACCATCAACTATCGCACGTTCAAGCCCGAGCGTGACGGCCTGTTCTGCGCGCGCATCTTCGGTCCCATCAAGGATTACGAGTGCCTGTGCGGCAAGTACAAGCGCATGAAGTATAAGGGCATCGTCTGCGAGAAGTGCGGCGTCGAGGTCACCGTCTCGAAGGTCCGGCGTGAGCGTATGGGCCATATCGAGCTCGCCGCCCCGGTCGCGCACATCTGGTTCCTCAAGTCGCTGCCGTCGCGCATCGGCCTGCTGCTCGACATGCAGCTCAAGCAGCTCGAGCGCGTGCTGTATTTCGAAGCGTATATCGTGATCGAGCCGGGCATCACCCCGCTCGAAAAATATCAGCTGATGACCGAGGACGAGCTTCTCGACGCGCAGGACGAATATGGCGAGGACGCCTTCTCGGCCGGCATCGGCGCCGAAGCCGTGCGCATCATGCTGCAGGACCTCGATCTCGAGGGTGAGCGCAAGGAGCTGCTCGAAGAGCTCGCCGTCACCAAATCGGAACTCAAGCCCAAGAAGATCATCAAGCGGCTGAAGGTCGTCGAGAGCTTCATCGATTCGGGCAACAAGCCCGAGTGGATGATCCTCGAAGTCGTGCCGGTCATCCCGCCCGAGCTGCGCCCGCTGGTCCCGCTCGACGGTGGCCGCTTCGCGACGTCGGATCTGAACGATCTGTATCGCCGCGTGATCAACCGCAACAACCGCCTCAAGCGCCTGATGGAGCTGCGCGCGCCGGACATCATCGTCCGCAACGAAAAGCGCATGTTGCAGGAAGCCGTCGACGCCTTGTTCGATAACGGCCGCCGCGGTCGCACGATCACAGGCGCCAACAAGCGTCCGCTCAAGTCGCTGTCGGACATGCTCAAGGGCAAGCAGGGCCGCTTCCGTCAGAACCTTCTGGGCAAGCGCGTCGACTATTCGGGTCGTTCGGTCATCGTGACCGGTCCGGAACTCAAGCTGCACCAGTGCGGCCTGCCCAAGAAGATGGCGCTCGAGCTGTTCAAGCCGTTCATCTACGCGCGGCTTGACGCCAAGGGTCTGTCGATGACCCTCAAGCAGGCCAAGAAGTGGGTCGAGAAGGAGCGCAAGGAAGTCTGGGACATCCTCGACGAGGTGATCCGCGAGCATCCCGTGATGCTCAATCGTGCCCCGACGCTC
The DNA here is from genome assembly GCF_040398505.1 of Sphingomonas sp. Lineage (GTDB taxonomy): Bacteria > Pseudomonadota > Alphaproteobacteria > Sphingomonadales > Sphingomonadaceae > Sphingomonas. The sequence continues at coordinate 10,714 of NZ_JBBATX010000056.1, forward strand.
CACCGTCTCGGCATCCAGGCGTTCGAGCCCGTGCTGATCGAGGGCAAGGCGATCCAGCTTCACCCGCTGGTTTGCTCGGCCTTCAACGCCGATTTCGACGGCGATCAGATGGCAGTCCACGTGCCGCTCAGCCTCGAAGCGCAGCTCGAAGCGCGCGTGCTGATGATGTCGACCAACAACATCCTGTCGCCCGCCAACGGCAAGCCGATCATCGTGCCGTCGCAGGACATGGTGCTGGGGCTCTATTACCTGTCGATGCTCAAGGAGAATGAGCCGGGCCAGGGCATGATGATTTCCGACATGTCGGAAGTGCATCAGGCATTGGAAGCCGGTGCCGTGACGCTGCACACCAAGATCATCAGCCGCGTTCCGCAGACCGATGAAGCCGGCAAGCAGTATCTCAAGCGCTATGAGACCACCCCCGGTCGTATGCTGCTCGGCGAGTGCCTGCCGCAATCGTCCAAGGTGCCGTTCGACACCGTCAACCGCTTGCTCACCAAGAAGGATGTGGGCGACGTGATCGACGAGGTCTATCGTCACACCGGCCAGAAGGAGACCGTGCTGTTCGCCGACGCGATCATGTCGCTGGGCTTCAAGCACGCCTTCAAGGCCGGCATCTCGTTCGGCATGGACGACATGATCATTCCCGACGCCAAGATCGCTTTGGTCGATGAGACCAAGGGTCTGGTGAAGGACTTCGAGCAGCAATATCAGGACGGCCTGATCACGCAGCAGGAGAAGTACAACAAGGTGATCGACGCGTGGAGCCGTTGCGGCGACCAGGTGGCGAACGCCATGATGGACGAGATCAAGGCGGTTAAGCATTACGAGGACGGCCCCAATAAGGGTCGCGAGAAGCCGATCAACTCGATCTACATGATGGCCCACTCCGGGGCACGTGGTTCGCAGGCGCAGATCAAGCAGCTCGCCGGGATGCGCGGCCTGATGGCCAAGCCGTCGGGCGAGATCATCGAAACGCCGATCATCTCGAACTTCAAGGAAGGCCTGACCGTCCTTGAATATTTCAACTCGACCCACGGCGCCCGTAAGGGTCTCGCGGATACGGCGTTGAAGACCGCGAACTCGGGCTATCTCACGCGTCGTCTGGTCGACGTGTCGCAGGATTGCGTGATCATGGAGCTCGATTGCGGCACGACCCGCGCGCTGGAAATGCGCGCGATCGTGCAGGGCGGCTCGACGATCGCGTCGCTTGGTGAACGCATCCTCGGTCGTACGACCGCGGAGGACATCATCGACAGCAAGACCGGCGAGATCGTCATCCCCTCGGGCACGTTGCTCGACGAGCCGATGATCCTGCAGATCGAGGCGGTCGGCACGCAGTCGTGCAAGATCCGCTCGCCGCTCGTCTGCGAGACCAAGATCGGCGTGTGCGGCAAGTGCTACGGGCGCGATCTCGCCCGCGGTACGCCGGTCAACATCGGTGAAGCGGTCGGCGTCATTGCCGCCCAGTCGATCGGTGAGCCGGGCACGCAGCTGACGATGCGGACCTTCCACATCGGTGGCGCAGCGCAGCTCAACGAGCAGTCGAACCTCGAAGCGCTTTCGGACGGCACGATGGAATATCGCGATCTCCGCATCATCACCGACCAGCGCGGCCGTCGCGTCGTGCTGTCGCGGTCGGGCGAAGTCGCGATCATCGACATGGACGGCCGCGAGCGCGCGGTGCACCGCCTCCCGTACGGCGCCTACGTGCTGTACGATGACGGGCACATCGTTTCGAAGGGCGATCGTCTGGCCGAGTGGGACCCGTTCACCATGCCGGTGATCACCGAGAATGGCGGCGTCGTGAAATATGTCGATCTGATCGAGGGCAAGACGCTCACTGAGCAGGCCGATGAAGCGACCGGCATCTCGCAGCGGGTCGTCACCGAGAATCGCGGCATCGCCTCCAAGAAGGAGGATCTTCGTCCGCGCCTGACCCTGACGGGCGAAAGCGCAGAGGAAGCTGGCCGCTACATGCTGGTCGCGGGTGCGACACTCTCGGTCGAGGATGGCGCAACCGTCCATGGCGGCGACGTTCTGGCCCGTGTGTCGCGTGAGAGCGCGAAGACGCGCGACATCACCGGTGGTCTGCCGCGCGTCGCCGAGCTGTTCGAGGCGCGGATCCCGAAGGAAGCGGCGATCATCGCCAAGGTCTCGGGCCGCGTTGTGTTCGGCAAGGATTACAAGGCCAAGCGCAAGATCGGCATCCAGCCCGAGGATGGCGGCGACGTCGTCGAGTATCTGGTGCCCAAGTCGAAGGTCATCGACGTGCAGGAAGGCGATTACGTCAAGCGCGGCGACAACCTCATCGGCGGCAGCCCCGATCCGCACGACATTCTCGAAACGATGGGTGTGGAGCCGCTGGCCGAATATCTCGTCTCGGAAATCCAGGAGGTGTATCGTCTCCAGGGCGTGAAGATCAACGACAAGCACATCGAAACGATCGTTCGTCAGATGCTGCAAAAGGTCGAGATCACCGACGGCGGCGACACCACGCTGCTCAAGGGCGAGCAAGTCGATCGCGACGAGATGGACGAGACCAATGCCAAGATCGGCAAGAAGGAGCGTCCGGCGCAGGGCAAGCCCGTGCTGCTTGGCATCACCAAGGCGTCGCTGCAAACGCGCAGCTTCATCTCGGCGGCGTCGTTCCAGGAGACCACCCGCGTCCTCACCGAAGCCTCGGTGCAGGGCAAGAAGGACACGCTCACCGGTCTCAAGGAGAATGTGATCGTAGGTCGCCTGATCCCGGCGGGTACGGGTGCAGGCATGAACCGCCTGCGCGTCACCGCTTCGTCGCGCGATGCGGCGATGCGCGTGTCGCAACGCCGGATGGCCGAAGCGTCGATCATCGCGCCGAATTCGGCCAAGGAAGAACATGACGCCGAACTCAAGCGGTCGCCACGCGATGCCGGCGGCACCGGCGACGATGCGCTTGGCGCGGTCGTCTCCAGCGGTCACGGCACCGATGCCGATGCCGGCGAGTATCTGAACCAGGAGTGATTCTGGTTCGGGTTACCGCCTGAGCTACTGACGAAAAAAGCCGCCGTCCGGGTGACCGGGCGGCGGCTTTCGTTTGGGTCAAGTACGTGTCACGCGTACAGCCGCCCCTCGCGATCACGCGATCGGCAGCGGTCGTTTGAAGTAGTGAAACGGAATCCAGCTGGACACGTATATCCATCCAGCGCTCTTCATCTCTGCGATCATCGGCACCACGCCAACGCGTCGGCGATACTCCCACGGGTGGCTGGTCGGCCGGAATACCAAAGTGAGTGCCCCGGTCCGGACCAGTTCGCGGCCCTTCTTGCCCTCGTCGCGCAGGATGCTCATCTCATTGAACGCGGTGGCGCCGAGACGAACGATCTCCTCACCGTCTTCACCGGCCAGATCGTCCGCTGTTTCTGTCGACTTGAAGCGTTGTTGCGCCGCCTGTTTGGAGATGCCGAGCGCGCTGCCAATATCCGTCCAGCTAAGCCCCGTCCGCCTCGCCGCATCGACCCAACGATGCAAACCGACTCTGCCTTCATCTGCCACCAGATGCGCTGCGGTAATGGCTTCCAGGAAACCCTCGCCAGTCTCCCCGGTAAAGGGAGGTTCCCTGCTGGCCGCCCAGTCCAGCACCAACGCCGATGTTTTCGCTCTGATTGCCTGCTGCTCAAGAATATGCATGCGATTCTTCATCAAGGTTGTATTGACGCGCCGTCAATATTTAATTGACCGAAGCACGTCAACATTTTCTTGACGGGTCGTCGCAGCGCGGGCCTGCCAGTGTATCCGCCAACCCAGCTAGTCCTTTGCCCCGATCCACTATATGTCCCTCGATACAGCACACCGAACGGACCGTGGATGAACCGCCGAACCCTGCTTTCCGTGTTGATCGCGATGGCCGCATCGCTGGGCGCCTCCGCGCCGGTTTCAGCAGCCCCCCCCGCCCCGCTCACCGTCTTCGCCGCCGCCTCGCTGACCGATGCGCTGCAGGCGGTGGGCAAGACCTATTCCGCCCGGACCGGCGTGCCGGTGCGCTTCTCCTTCGCCGCGAGCAATCTGCTGGCCAAGCAAATCGAGGCCGGAGCGCGAGCGGATGTGTTCGTCTCGGCGGATCGGCAATGGATGGATCATGTCGCGCGTTCAGGCTTCCTCGTCGCCGGAAGCCGCCGCGACGTGCTGCGCGGACGGCTCGTGCTGATCGCACCCGCCGACAGCCGCACCACCCTGCGGATCGCACCGAACTTTCCGCTCGCACAGACGCTCGGCCCGAAGGGGCGGCTCGCGCTGGGCGACCCGGCCTATGTGCCCGCGGGCCTTTACGCCAAGGCAGCACTCACCCGGCTCGGCGTATGGCCCGCCGTCCAGGGCAAGCTCGCCCCCGCCGACAATGTCCGCGTCGCCCTCTCCTATGTCGCCCGCCACGCCGCCCCGCTCGGCGTGGTCTACGAAACCGACGCGCGCGCCGAACGCGGCGTGAAGATCATCGGCATCTTCCCCGAGGCCAGCCACCCGCCGATCGACTATCCCGCCGCGATCGTGCGCGGGGCGGGGCCAGCGGCGCGCGGCTTCGCGGCGTATCTAAACGGCCCCGAGGCCAAGGCGATCTTCCGCCGCTTCGGCTTCCGGACCTTCTGAACGCGGATGCTGACCCCCGAGGAATGGAGCGTCCTCGCGCTCAGCGTCTCGGTCGCGGGGCGTGCGGTGCTGGTCGGGCTGCCGCTCGCGCTGGCGGTCGGCTGGACGATGGCGCACACGCGCTTTCCGGGGCGGACGCTGCTCGATGCGGTGCTGCATTCGTCGCTGTTCCTGCCCCCCGTGGTGGTCGGGTTGGTGCTGATCCTGCTGTTCGGCGCGGACGCCCCGCTCGGCAAGGCGCTGGCGAGCGTCGGTATCCGGCTGATCTTCACCGCGAACGGCGCGGCGCTCGCGGCCGGGGTGATGGCCTTTCCGCTGATGCTCCGCGCCTGTCGTCAGGCGATCGAGAGCGTCGACGCGCGGCTCGATGATGTCGCGGCGAGCCTCGGCGCTGGCTTCTGGGACCGGATGTTCAGCGTGACGCTCCCGCTCGCCGCACCGGGCGTGATCGCCGCCGCGGTGATCGGCTTTGCTGCGGCGCTCGGCGAATTCGGCGCGGTCATCACCTTCGCCGCCAACATTCCGGGCGAGACGCAAACGCTCGCGCTCGCCATCTATGCGGCGCTCCAGCAACCCGGCGGCGAGGCGATCGCGCTGCGCTTGGCGGGCATTTCCTTCACCGTCGCGATTGCCGCGCTTTTGCTGTCGGAAGCGTTGCTCGCTTATGGCCGCAAGCGAGCGGGCGCATGATCTCCGTCGCGGTCGAGCGGCGGCTGGGCGCCTTCACGCTCGACGTCGCCTTCGAAGGACCAGCCGACGGCGTGACCGCATTGTTCGGCCCCTCGGGCGCGGGCAAGAGCGCGACGCTCGCCGCAATCGCCGGATCGGGCGCCGTCACGCGCGGACGGATCGTGCTGGGGGAGCGCGTGCTGACCGACACGGCGGCGGGGGTGTTCGTGCGTCCACCCGCGCGGCGGATCGGCTGGGTGTTTCAGGATGCGCGGCTGTTCCCGCATCTGAAAGTGGAGGGGAACCTCCGCTACGGCCTCAAGCGCGCGCCCCTGCCCCACCGCATCGCGTTCGATCATGTCGTCGCGGTGCTCGACATCGGCCACCTCCTCGCGCGCGGCGTCGCCGATCTTTCGGGCGGCGAGCGGCAACGCATCGCGCTCGGCCGCGCGCTACTCAGCCAGCCCGATCTGCTGCTGCTCGACGAACCCCTCGCCGCGCTCGACGGCGCGCGGAAAGCCGAGATCCTCGCCTATATCCAGCGGCTCAGGGCCGATTTCCGCTTGCCGATGGTGTACGTCACGCACGACGCCGACGAAGTGCGCAGCGTTGCGGATCATGTCGTGCTGCTCGGGGCGGGACGCGTCGTGGCGACGGGCGGCGTGGAGATTGCGCCCGGGGCGCGGCGTGCGGCGACGATCGTGGGGCGTGATGCGGAGGGGGTTTTGCTGCGTGTGGCTGGAGATGTGGTGGCGGGGGAGCGGGTGGATTTGGTGGTGCGGTGAGTGGACTCGGCCAGTTGCGGACGTTCCCGCGGAACAATCAGCCTACCTTAATCAAACGTCCTTTTGATCTATTCACTGTTTAACGAAAATCACATCGTCAAAGGTCTCAACTTGATAAAGGTGCAGCGACTCCGGCCCATGGATTGCGGGCTGGGCTTCGCTAACCCTATTGAATGGAACGTTTTGCGCCAGCGCGCCGAGCTTCACACTTTTACCGTCAACTCCGATGCCTTCATCGACATTTATAAAATAACCGCGCTTCCCGTAATCGACCGTATATCTCGACTTCATTTTTCCTGAAGCGAGCAACCCGTCCCGCAGGATGATCGGAGGGCAGCAGGGGTTGATGTACGTCCCGTTCGCCCATGCTTGGGAGGTTGGCGGTCTTCGCGGAACCACAACGTAGAGAAGCGCAAAGATCGCGATTGCCGCTGGCACAAAAACCATCGCCAACGCCTTCATCATCGCTTGTCTTGTTGCCCCATCCTCTGGGGTGTTTTCCCAAAACATTCCAACAAGCTACCAGTAAAAGAATGGCATCGGAAGCGGCCTGTCGACTTTCCGCTAATCCCATACATCGCCCTGTCCTACAAACCCCCAATCTGTCAGCCTCGGTCAGTCCGCTCTTTCAAACCGTCGATCCTCCGCCGACCGCGCGCTCGAAAACAGCGCCGATGGTGCGACTCGTGTGA
>NZ_JBBATX010000057.1:0-5879 GCF_040398505.1 Sphingomonas sp.
CCGCGCGCCGGCGCATCCAGCACCGCGCGCGGCAGGATCAGGCCATACGCCGCGACCACCGCCACATCGGCCCCGAACGCCGCGAATTCGGCCTGCGCATCGATGTCGCGCAAGCTGACAGGCGTGCGCACCGCGATCCCCAAGGCCTCGGCCCGCGCCTGGACGGGGGAGGGCGTCAGCGTTTTCCCGCGACCGGCGCGGCGCGGCGGCTGGCTGTACGACGCCACCACGTCATGCCCGGCATCGACGAGCGCTTGCAGCACCGGCACCGAAAAGTCGGGCGTGCCCATGAAGACAATTTTCATGGGGGAGGCTTTGCGATTCGAGCGGCACAAAAACAACCCCGTACCCGTCATCCCGGCCTTGTGCCGGGATCCGCCGTGCCGCTTGCTCTGGCGGCAGAAATCGAGGGCCGCCTTGGCAGCGCCGTGGACCCCGGCACAAGGCCGGGGTGACGAATGATGTAGGGTCGCCTATCTCTGCCTTATGGCCTCTTCCGAAATCGAAGCCCTGACCCAGGCGCTGTCCAAGCTGCCCGGCCTCGGCCCGCGCTCGGCGCGGCGCGCGGTGCTGCATTTGCTCAAGAAGCGCGAAGCGGCGCTGGGGCCGTTGCTCAATGCGCTCATGGCGGTTGAGGAACGGCTCTCAACCTGCTCGATTTGCGGGAATATCGATACGACCAACCCATGCGGCGTCTGCGCCGACCCGCGCCGTGACGCGCGCGCGCTGTGCGTGGTGGAGGAAGTCGCCGACCTGTGGGCGCTCGATCGCTCGCGCTTGTTCCCGGGGCGGTTTCACGTGCTGGGCGGGCGGCTGTCGGCGCTGGAGGGCGTGCGGCCCGAGGATCTCGCGATCGATTCGCTGGTGCGGCGCATCGCCGAGGGCGGAATCGACGAGGTCGTGCTCGCGATGAACGCCACGCTCGAAGGCCAGACCACCGCGCATTATATCGCCGAACGGATCGAGCGGTTTCCGGTGCGGATCACCCAACTCGCGCATGGCCTGCCGGTTGGGGGTGAGCTGGATTATCTCGATGAGGGCACGCTGGCGCAGGCGCTGCGGGCGCGGCGGCCGGTGAGTTAAGAAGATTTCGTTCACGCGGAGGCGCGGAGCCGCGGAGGCGCGGAGAAGAAGGTAGAAGGGGTTCACGCGAAGATCGCGAAGGAAAGAAGGGCGCGAAGCGGTTGCTCCCGCCGCGCAGCGGCTCTTCAAATGGCAGCCGCAGTCCATTCGTTGCCCGCTAACGCGGGCGATCTCGCCAAACGTACCACCTCCGCGCCTCTGCGCGAACCAATCTTCTTCTCTTCGCGACCTTCCTTCTCTTCGCGCCCTTCGCGTGAACCCCTTCTTCTTCCACAAACCTTGACGTGCCCGCCGCGCTTTCCTAGCTCGCAAATATGGCTGTCCTAGAAATCCTCGAAGTCCCGCACCCCGGCCTCCGCGCCGTCGCCAAGCCCGTCGCAACGGTGGATGATTCGGTGCGGAAAATCGTCGCCGACATGTTCGACACGATGTACGACGCGCGCGGCATCGGCCTCGCTGCGACCCAAGTCGCGATCGAGCAGCGCATCGTCGTGATCGACCTGCAGGAAACGGTCGGCGAGGGGGAGGAGGCCAAGGCCGTCCGGACCCCGCTCGTCTATATCAATCCCGAGCTGATCTCGGTCAGCGAGGAAACCAATTTTTACAGCGAAGGCTGCCTCTCGATCCCCGAGCAATATGCCGAGGTCGAACGCCCCGCCGCCTGCCGCGCGCGCTGGCTCGACGAGCAGGGTGCGACGCATGAGGGCGATTTCGACGGCCTGCTCGCGACCGCGCTGCAGCACGAGATCGACCATTTGAACGGCGTGCTGTTCATCGACCACATCTCGAAGCTCAAGCGCGATATGCTGCTCAAGAAGCTGACCAAGATGCGCAAGGCGGCCTGAGGAGAAATACCCATCCCCTCAATCGTCACCCCGGACTTGTTCCGGGGTCCACTGGGACGCAATCGCGAGCTTCCAATTAGCATCTGCGCCAAGCCGCTTGGTGGACCCCGGCACAAGGCCGGGGTGACGAAGTAGGAAAGCTCATTGTGGACGAGAATGCTCTATTCACCGCCATTTGCGACTTTCGAGGCGGCACGTACGTTTCCCAGGTAGCGGCAAAAGATATCGAGCAAGCAGTCCGTGCTTGGGCGGATCATATCGAGCAATCGCAAGATATTCCGGACGCTTCTACGGCCATTGCGCGTGATGCGCGCTTCCATCTCGATGAACTGGACATTCAGCCTACCGCTATAAGCAGCTTGTCAAATGTTTGGTGTATTTCGGGCTTGGCCGATGACGGTCCAGTCCTCGTGAATTTCGTGCGAACCGCTCAATAATCCACTCGCGCAAAGTACCACTTTGCGCGAAACTCAAAACAACCCCTCAATCTCCCCGCCCGCCCCAAACCGTATCCCCTCCGCCGCCGGCACGCGCGGCAGCCCGGGCATCGTCATGATCTCCCCGCAGATCGCCACCACAAACCCCGCACCTGCGCTGAGGCGCACCTCGCGCACCGGCACGACATGGCCGGTCGGCGCGCCGAGCTTGGCCGGGTCGGTCGAGAAGCTGTACTGCGTCTTCGCCATGCACACCGGCAAATGCCCGAACCCCGCCGCCTCGAACCGCGCGAGCTGCGCCAGCACCGAAGGGTCGGCCACGGCTTCCTCGGCACGATAAATGCGCGTCGCGACGGTATTGATCTTGTCGAACAGCGACAGTTCGTCGCCATAAAGCGGTGCGAATTGCGACGGATGCTCGGCCAGCGCCGCAACCTTCTCGGCCAGTTCAACCGCGCCCACACCGCCATCGGCCCAATGCGAGCACAACACCGCCTCACAGCCCTGCGCGGCGGCGATCTCGCGGATCACCATGACTTCTTCGGGCGTGTCGCCATCGAAGCGATTGATCGCCACCACCACGCCGACGCCGAAGCTCCGCACATTCTCGATATGCCGCGCGAGGTTGACGCCACCGCGCCGCACCGCCTCATAATCGGGCGTGGCGAGATCGCCCTTGGCGACACCTCCGTTCATCTTTAGCGCGCGCACCGTAGCGACAATCACGGCTGCCGCCGGTTTTAACCCGGCCTGGCGGCATTTGATGTCGAAGAACTTCTCCGCGCCGAGATCCGCGCCGAACCCCGCCTCGGTCACCACATAATCCGCGAGTCCCAAAGCGGCGCGCGTCGCGATCACCGAATTGCAGCCATGCGCAATATTGGCGAACGGGCCACCATGCACGAACGCCGGGGTGCCCTCGAGCGTCTGGACGAGGTTGGGCTTGATCGCCTGCGCCAGCAACACCGCCATCGCGCCATCGGCTTTCAGATCGCGCGCCGTCACCGGCTGCTTGCCGCGCGTATAGGCGACGACGATCCGCCCGAGCCGCGCCTCCAAATCGTGCAGATCGCTCGCCAGGCACAGGATCGCCATCACTTCGGAGGCAACGGTAATGTCGAACCCGCTCTCGCGCGGGTACCCGTTGGCCGGGCCGCCGAGCGACTGGGCGATGTCGCGCAAAGCGCGGTCATTCATGTCGAGCACGCGCCGCCACACGATCCGCCGCACGTCGATATCGAGCGCGTTGCCCCAATGGACATGGTTGTCGATCAGCGCCGCGAGCAGATTGTGTGCCGAGGTGATCGCATGGAAATCGCCGGTGAAATGGAGGTTGATGTCCTCCATCGGCACGACTTGCGCATAGCCACCGCCGGTCGCCCCGCCCTTGGTGCCGAAGCACGGGCCGAGGCTCGGTTCGCGCAAGGCGAGCATCGTTTTCCGCCCGGTGCGGTTGAGCGCATCGGCGAGACCGACCGACGTGGTCGATTTGCCTTCGCCCGCCGGGGTCGGGTTGATCGCGGTGACGAGGATCAATTTGCCCTGGGCGGCGGGCGCGGGGAGGGCGGCGAGATCGATCTTCGCCTTGAAATGCCCATAGGGTTCGACCGCTTCCGGTGGGATCCCAACGCGCGCGGCGATGGCGCCGATTGGTTGTAAAGTGGCGGCGCGCGAGATTTCGATATCGGTCAGCATTTGGACAGTCCTAGCCAAGGGCTGGCGCAACACAATCCCGCCCGCTACAAGTTCCCGCAATGTTCCCGCGAGGCGTATCATGACCGGATCGACGATTTTCCTCCTCACCGTGGCCGCGCTGCTGATCGGCCTCGCGGTGGGCTGGTTCCTCGGCGGACGCGGTGCAGCGCAGGCGCGCGCCGATGCGGTGACACGCGAGGCTGATTTCAAGCGCGCGATCGTCGATCTCGCCGGCGCCGAAGAACGCGCCAAGGCCGCCGAGCAACTCCGCTCCGATCTCGCGAGCATCCGCGACGAACGCGATGCCGCGCGGCTCGAGAATATCGAACTGCGCACGCACGCCTCGGGCTTCGAAGCGCGCCTTGCCGAAGTGCGCGCGGCGGACGAGGCGCGGCTGAAAATGGTGCGCGAAACGCAGGAAGCGCGGATCGCCGAACTGCTTCACGCCAAGGAATTGCTCGCGACGCAATTTGCCGAAGTGTCGAACAAATTGCTGAGCGAGGCGCAGGAAAGCTTCCTCAAGCGCGCCGACGAACGCTTCCGTCAATCCGAGGAAACCGCAGGCCAGAACCTCAAATCGATGCTCCAGCCGGTCAGCGATCGTCTGCTCAAATATGAGCAAGCCGTCACGGCCGTGGAAAGCGAGCGCAAGGGCGCGTTCAGCGAGCTCAAGGGCCAGATCGAAGCGATGCGGATCGGTCAGGAAAAGGTCTCGACCGAAGCTGCCAAGCTCGTCAATTCGCTGCGCAACGCGCCAAAGTCGCGCGGGCGCTGGGGCGAGCAGCAGCTCAAGAACGTACTCGAAAGCTGTGGCCTTGCCGAACATACCGATTTCCAAACCGAGGTCTCGGTCTCGGGCGGCGATGAGGGCGGGCGGTTGCGCCCGGATGCGATTATCACCATCCCCGGCGGGCGCAGCCTGATCATCGACGCCAAGGTGTCGCTCAACGCCTATCAGGATGCGTTTGGCGCAGTCGACGAGGGCGAGCGCGCGGTCGGGCTCGCCGCCCACGCCGCCTCGATGCGCGCGCATATCAACGGTCTCGGCAACAAGGCCTATTGGAGCCAGTTCGCCGATGCGCCCGATTACGTCATCATGTTCGTGCCAGGCGAACATTTCCTCGCCGCCGCGCTCGAACACGATCATGAATTGTGGAACTATGCGTTCGAAAAGCGCGTGCTGCTGGCGACGCCGACCAACCTCGTGGCGATTGCCCGCACCGTCGCCTCGGTCTGGCGGCAGGAGCGGCTCGCGAAAGAGGCGCGGCAGATCGGCGAGCTCGGCAAGGAACTGTACGACCGACTCGCCAAGGCAGCGGGCGATTTGCGCAAGGTCGGCGGGGGGCTGACATCCGCGGTCAACAATTACAACGCCTTCGTCTCAAGCTTTGAAAGCCGCGCGCTGGTCACCGCGCGCAAATTCCGTGATTTGAACATCGAGACTGGCGCGCGGGAGATCGAGGATGTCCCGCCGGTCGAAGCGCTGGCGCGCTATGGCGAAAGCGTGCCGCTGATCGCGGCCCCGGCCGAGGAGGCAGCCGAGTAGGGGCAATGCCCTAAAGCGGTTCTTATAAAAACGCTCCCGCTACCGATTTCCCCCGATCAGATCGCCGAGGCCGCCGAGCACCGATCCCTCGCCGCGATTCTGCCCCATGCCGCCGGCGGTCGCGATGATGCGTCCGGCAAGGCGCGAGAAGGGGAGCGACTGGATCCACACATGCCCCGGGCCGGTCAGCCGTGCGAAAAACACGCCTTCACCGCCGAACACCATGCTGCGCACCCCGCCCGCCGCGACCAGATCGAACGCGACGCTCGGCGT
>NZ_JBBATX010000057.1:5979-13116 GCF_040398505.1 Sphingomonas sp.
ACACCATGCTGCGCACCCCGCCCGCCGCGACCAGATCGAACGCGACGCTCGGCGTATAGGCGGCGAGGCAGCCGGTATCGACGTGCAGTTCCTCGCCCGCCTTTAACTCACGCTCGACCACGGTGCCGCCCATCTGGACGAACACCCACCCATCGCCGTCGAGGCGCTGCATGATGAAGCCTTCGCCGCCGAACAGCCCGGTCATCACGCGGCGCTGGAACTGGATGCCGATCGACACGCCCTTGGCCGCAGCGAGGAACGCATCCTTCTGGCAAATCAGCGTGCCGCCATAAGCGCCGAGCCGCAGCGGCAGGATCGCACCCGGCGTGGGGGCAGCAAAGGCGACGCGCGCCTTGCCGCTGCCATTGTGCGTGAACACCGTCATGAACAGGCTCTCGCCCGTCACCAGCCGTTTGCCCGCGCCGAGCAACTTGCCCATGAAGCCGCCACCCTGATCGCCGCTGCCGTCGCCGAACACGGTGGTCATGCCGATGCTGGCATCCTTCCACACGAAGGCGCCAGCCTCGGCCACCGCGCTCTCGCCGGGATCGAGCTCGATCTCGACGAACTGCAATTCCTGGCCCTTGATCTCGAAATCCACGTCGTCGGCAATGCCGGCACTGCGGCTGTGCTGCCAGGGGCTGGGCGGGGGCATATGGCTTCTCCGAACAGAGGGTCGACGCCTGCGATCCTACCCCGATTCGCTATCCGCGCCCAAGCACTTCATACGCCATCACTGCGGTTGCCACTGCCGCGTTGAGGCTGTCAGCCTTGCCCAGCATCGGGATCTTGACCAGCACATCGCATTCCGTCGCATAGCCGTCGGGCATCCCCTGCGCCTCGTTGCCGGTGAGCAGGAAGGTCGGCGCGGTGTAGCTTGCGGCGCGATAGTCGGTGTCGGTGTCGAGGCTCAGCCCAACCAATTGCCCCGGCCCGCCGCGCAGCCAGCCGAGGAACTCGGCCCAGTCGCAGTGCACCACCGGCACGGTAAACAGCGCCCCCATGCTCGCGCGCACCGCCTCGACCGAGAAGGGATCGACACACTCGCCGATCAGGATCAGCGCGCCCGCGCCGACCGCATCGCCAGTGCGCAGAATCGTGCCGAGATTGCCGGGGTCGCGCAGCCGCTCGGCAACCAGCCAGATGCTCGCGCTATTACGATCGAGACTGTCGAGCGTGCGCGTGAATTCGGCAAAGACGCCCACCACGGCTTGCGGATTGTCCTTGCCGGAGAGCTTCGCAAGGATGTCGGGTACCGTCTCGATCGCTTCGCCGCCCGCCGCCTCGACCGCTGCGACGAGCGCCAGCACCAGCGGATGCGCCGCGCTGTCGCGCGCAAAGAACAGATATTGCGGAATCCGCCCCGCCTCGCGCGCCTCGGTCAGGATCCGCAGCCCCTCGGCGAGGAACAGCCCTTCCTCGCGCCGGTGGCGCTTCTCGCGCAAGCTGCGGACGCGCTTAACGAGCGGGTTGGAATAAGCGGTGATTTCGCGGGGCATGGTGCGTGATAGCTAGGCCGAGGCCTCGCCGGAAGCCCGAACCGGCAGGAACAGCCCTTTCCACAGCAGCCAGGCCGAAACGAGCGACACCACCAAGCCGACCGGCAAGATCTCCATCATCGACATCGGCAGCCGATACAGGATGCTGCCGTCGTACTTCTCGGCGAACCGCGTCATCTCCGCGGTGAGCTTGGCGAGCGCATCGGGCGTCATGCCGCGCGATTTGGCCTCGGCGATCGTGCTCGCGGCATAGCTATGGCCGAACTGGATATGGCCGATCGCGAGCGCCGCGTCCCAGCACAACGCGTAGACGAGGCTCGCGACCACCGAAATCGCAGCACCGAGCCCAAAGGCCGACCAGAACCCGATCACACCGCCGCCCGCCACGTCGCGCTGGCGCTTGATCGCGACGAAGATCGTGCTCAGCGCGGCGAGCATGATGAGATAGCCGATCGCCATCCCCCAGCCACCGATACTGTGGTCGCCGACGCCGAGCGCGGTGAGCGACACTGCGCCGCCCGCGACAAGCCCCGCGATCGCGCCATAGCCAACGATTTTCTGCATCATCGATTCGCGCTCCCGTTGTGGACACTGGCCCAAATCAGCCGGTTTTTGAGCGGTGACGCAATCACCCGGAGGGGTGATTTGAAGGATTTACCCTATCGGCAACCCCGCGATCACCGCACAATGCCGAGCGTGCGCGCCTTATTGATCGCCTCGGTTCGGCGACTCGCGTCGAGCTTTTCGAACAGTCGCGAGACGTGTGTCTTGATCGTATTGGGCGAGATCTGCAGCTCGCGCGCGATTTCCTTGTTCGATTGTCCAGCGGCGAGGGCCTCCAGCACGCGCAGCTCGCGCGGTGAAATGCCGAGCGCCGTGACTGCCTTCGGATTGCCATCGAAGGCGATCGGTGTGGTTCGCCCGATCACCCGCGCGCCGATCAACAGACCCGCGCCGAGGAAGGCCGCGGCGATCCCGAAAAGATAGACATCGTCGGTGCGGGTCAATACGAGCCGCCGATAATCGAGCCATTGCAGCGACAGCGCGCTCGCCGCCAGGACCAGTCCGTAGAGCAGCGCACGGCGCAACACCCGGTCAGTCCTCCCCAAACTTCGCCTCGACCAAATCATATAACGCACCCACCACGGCCTCGGCATGCTTGCCCTCGGCCGAGATCGTGATCGTATCGCCCATGGCTGCCCCGAGCATCATCAGGCCCATGATCGAGGTGCCGGTGACCGATCCCGCGCCTTCTTTCTCGACCTGCACTTCGCACGGCTGCGTCGCCGCCAGCGTCACGAACTTAGCGCTCGCCCGCGCATGCAGCCCACGCTTGTTGGTAATGAGAACCCGCCGTTCGACCTTGGGCGACACCGACATCAAGCGGCCGCCTCACCGAGCACTTCGGAGGCGACCGAGATATATTTCCGGCCCGCCTCGCGCGCGGCGGCGACGGCATCGACGATCTTCATTTTCTTGCGCGCCGATTCGAGCCGAATCAGCATCGGCAGGTTGATCCCGGCAATCACCTCGATCCGCCCGCGCTCCATCAGCGAGATGGCGAGGTTGGACGGGGTGCCACCGAACAGATCGGTCAGCAGGATAACGCCGCGCCCGTCATCGACTCGCGCAATCGCCATGGCAATGTCGTTGCGGCGCGCCTCCATATCGTCTTCCGGGCCGATATTGACGGTCGCAACGCGCTCCTGCTTGCCGACGACATGCTCCATCGCGGTGACGAATTCGTCGGCCAGCCGACCATGCGTCACGAGAACCAGCCCGATCATCGTCCCGCCCACATCATGTAGCTTGCGCCCCATCGTCATCTGTCTTGTCAGTTGTCTCGCCCTGCACCCCCTCCAGCGAGTCCTGGGGTGCGGCAGCAAGATCGCGGTGCGAGACCGTGGGCGAAAATCCAGCGTCGCGCAACCGGGCTGCGACACGCTCGGTGACATGGACCGAGCGGTGTCTCCCTCCGGTACAGCCGAATGCGACCGTCACATAGGATTTCCCCTCGGCCCTGTAGCGCGGGAGCAACAGTAAGAGCAGCGATTCGATTTGCCCGACCGCCGCTTCATACGCCTGGTCTTGCGCGATATAGGCCGCGACATCGGCGTCCAGCCCGGTGCCCGGCCGTAGCTCTGGCACCCAATGCGGATTGCGCAGGAAGCGCATGTCGAACACCAGATCGGCGTTGCGCGGAAGCCCGCGCGAAAAGCCGAACGAGGTGACCGAGAGCGTCGGCTTGCCCAGACCCTCGCCCGAAAAGGTCGCGCGAATTTGCTGGGCAAGCTCGTTTGCGGTCAAATCCGTCGTGTCGATCAGCCGGTTCGCCCAACGCCGGATCGGGCTCAGCAATTCGCGTTCGCGCGCGATGCCATCTGCCGCTGGCCGGTCGAGCGCCAGCGGATGCCGCCGCCGCGTCTCGGAATAGCGCCGCTCGAGTTCGCCGCCCGCGCAATCGAGGAACAGCGTGCCGACATCATGGCCGTGCTGCTCGCGCAATTGTTTGATTCGCTGGACGATTCGCTCGGGATCGAAGTCGCGGGTGCGCGCGCCGATGCCAAGCGCGAGCGGTTGGGTCGCGCGCGCCGCGCCCTCGGGCAGCGGTGCGCTTAACAGGCGGTCGAGCAGCAGTAGCGGCAAATTGTCGACGACTTCCCAGCCGAGATCCTCAAGCGTGCGCAGCACGGTCGACTTTCCCGCACCCGACATGCCGGTAACGAGCAGGATGTCCTTGGGATCGTGCTTCATAGTGTCATTGTAGCGCGGCGCAGCGCCAATTCCACCTTGATCGGCGCCGATCCTTCGAAGGCGTCGAGCGCGACGGCGGGCAGGGCGATGCCCGCAATTACATGGGCGACGGCATTCGGGGGCATCCGCTCGAGCGGTACGCCGAGCGTGACCACCAGCGCGACGGGTATATCGGACACCTGCGCCACCGCGACGATGCCGAGTCCGCGCACTTCGATCTGGCCCGCGATCGTCGCTGGTGCCGCCGCCAGCAGGCAACCGTCGACCAGCGTCAGTTCGGTTTGATCGTCGCTGATCAAGGTCGCGCCGCGGTCGATCAGGCGGAGCGCGAGATCGGATTTCCCCGCGCCCGACGGCCCGGTCAGCAACACGCCGTGCGCCCCGATCGCCACCGACGTCGCGTGGAGCCGCAGCGGCGTCACCGTGCGTCCTCCATCGGCATCCGGATCACGAAGCGCGCCCCCGTCGCACCGTCCATCCGCGCGGTGGCGACGATCGTACCCTGATGCGCTTCGACGATCGTCCGCGCGATGGCGAGGCCGAGGCCCGAATGCTTGCCGAACACCTCGCCCGCCGGACGCAACGACTGGAAGCGCCGGAACACCTGTTCGCGCGCGTCCTCGGGCACGCCTGGCCCCTGATCCTCGATCGCCACCACGACCATGTCATGCTCGCATGTCGCGGACAGCACGATCAGCCCGCCATCGGGCGAAAACGACACCGCATTCTCGATCAGATTTTCGAGCACCCGCTCCAACCGTGCACCTTCGCCCGGCACGATCAGCGGCAGGTCGGTGCGCCGGTCGAAGTGCAGCCGCACGCCGCGCTCCACGCCGCGCGCGTCGCGACTGGCGATCAGCGCCGCGATCATCGCGCCGAGGTCGACCGGCTCGAACTTGGTCCGGCTGAGCTGCGCATCGAGCCGCGATGCCTCGGCAATGTCGGTAATCAACCGGTCGAGCCGCTGGACATCGTCGCGGACGATGGCGAGCAGGCGTTCCTGCAGCGCCGGGTCCTTGACCGTCGTCATCCCCTCGACCGCCGAGCGCAACGAGGCGAGCGGGTTCTTCATCTCGTGCGTCACGTCGGCCGCGAAGGCTTCGATCGCGTCGATCCGCGCGCGTAAAGCAAGGCTCATGTCCGACAGAGCGCGCGCCAGCATCCCGATTTCGTCGCGACGCTCGGGCAGGCGCGGCACCACCACTTCGCGCGCGCGCCCGACCCGCACGCGCACCGCGGCGCGGGCCAGCTTGCGCAGCGGCTGGACGATCGTGCGGGCGAGGAACAGCGACAATAGCACCGAGGCGATCGACACGACCAGCAGCACGACGCTAAGCCGAAAGCGTTCGAAGCGCACCGTCTGCGTAATTTCGCGCGCGTTGATCATTGTCATCACAACCCCGCCGCCAGCGGACATCGGCGAGGCGGCGGTGATGATCGGCGTGCGATCAGGGGCGCGCCATACCGTCGCCGCCACAGTCGGCGTGTCGCGCGCCGTGCGCACATCGGGCCAGTCGCGCGCTTCATAATGTTCGCGGTACAAGGGTGCACGCGGCGTGCCGACGACGGTGTCGATCATCGCATCGAGGAAGCGTGCCGCGGCTTGCCGCCAATCCTGCTTGTCGGGATCTTGCAGCACGACATTGCGCAAACCCAGCCGCCGCGTGTCGATCACGGGCTTGCCCGCTTCGTCAAAGACCCGCACCCGCGCGCCCATGTCGCGCGCCAGCCGCAGCGCGAGGTCGGCCCGCCGGTTCTGCGGCACCGATACGAGCGCCTCGGCGATCAGCCGTGCTTCGCGGATCGATTGCGTCACGCGTCCATCGACGATCCGGCTGCGATACGAATCGAGATAGAAAAACCCGCCGGCGAGCAGCGCGAGCGCGAACACGTTGACGAACAGGATGCGCGGCGTGAGCGAGACACGTGCCGACCAGCGGAGCGCGAGCGCGCGTGCATCATCCTCGCCGCGCTCCAGGCTGTCGCCCGCACGGTCATTCCTCGGAGAATCGATACCCAGCTCCATATAGCGTTTCTATGGCATCGAATGCCGGGTCGATCTGCCGGAACTTGCGGCGGACGCGTTTGATGTGGCTGTCGATCGTGCGGTCGTCGACATAGATGTCGTCGTGATAGGCGGCGTCCATCAACTGGTTGCGCGTCTTCACAATCCCGGGGCGCTGCGCCAGCGTCTCGAGGATCAGAAATTCGGTGACGGTCAGCACGACGGTCGCGCCGCCCCATGTCACGCGGTGCCGCGCGGTATCCATCGCGAGTCGCCCGCGCACCAGCGCGGTGTCGGCGGCGGCTTCGTCGGCGCCGGCACCGCCTGCGGACACTTCGCTCCGCCGCAGGATTGCGCGAATTCGCGCGATCAGCAGCCGCTGCGAAAAGGGTTTGGCGATGTAATCATCCGCCCCCATCGCGAGACCAAGCGCCTCGTCGAGCTCGTCATCCTTCGAGGTGAGGAAGATCACCGGCACCATGCTCTTCTCGCGCAGCCGCCGGAGCAGCTCAAGCCCGTCCATCCGCGGCATCTTGATGTCGAGGATCGCGATGTCGGGGGGGTTATCGATCAGCGCCTTGAGCGCCGTCTCGCCATCCGAATAGAGCCGCGTGACGAACCCCTCGGCTTGCAGCGCGATCGACACCGAGGTCAGGATATTGCGGTCATCGTCGACCAAAGCGATCGTTGCCGTCATCGGCCGGGGCATTCCTTATCGTTCATCGTCCGGCCTAATCCATTACGCAGGCGCGCTCAATGCAAGCTGAACGGGCAAGCTAAACGGACGATGTTTGACCGCAGCCTATGCCCTCGATATGCGCTCCGCATACGTATGCGGAGCGAAATGGCCCGCGTGATAGTCCAGGAGAGACACTTCCG
>NZ_JBBATX010000057.1:13216-17144 GCF_040398505.1 Sphingomonas sp.
GCATACGTATGCGGAGCGAAATGGCCCGCGTGATAGTCCAGGAGAGACACTTCCGTGAGCGACCGCATCCCCACCGCCGGCCTTGAAGCGCAAGGCATCGAGACCCGCGCAAATCTGCACTGGAACCTTGTCACCGCACGGTTGATCCAGTCGGCGATTTCACGCGGCGAGGGCAAATTGTCGGCCGACGGGCCGCTCGTCGTTGAAACCGGCGTGCATACCGGGCGATCGGCGCAGGACAAGTTCATCGTCCGCGATGCCGAAACCGAAAACACCGTGTGGTGGGGCAAGAGCAACAAGGCGATGTCGCCCGAACATTTCGCGGTCCTCAAGGCGGATTTCCTCGCCGCGCTGAAGGACAAGGAAGATCTGTTCGTGCAGGATTTGTTCGGCGGATCGCAGCCCGAACACCGCGTCAACGTGCGCGTGATCAACGAACTTGCCTGGCATAACAGCTTCATCCGCACGATGCTGGTCCGGCCCGAGGAAGCGCAATTGCGCGGCTTCGTGCCCGAATACACGATCATCGATTTGCCGAGCTTCCGGGCCGATCCGGCGCGCCACGGGTGCCGTAGCGAAACGATCATTGCGGTCAATTTTACCGACCGGCTGATCCTGATCGGCGGCACCAAATATGCCGGCGAGATGAAAAAGTCGGTGTTCAGCCTGCTCAATTATCTGCTGCCGCCAACCGGCGTGATGCCGATGCATTGCTCCGCCAATATGGGTCCGGACGGCGATACTGCGGTGTTCTTCGGCCTGTCCGGCACCGGCAAGACGACGCTTTCCGCCGACGCCAGCCGCACGCTGATCGGCGATGACGAGCATGGCTGGTCCGACACGGCGGTCTTCAACTTCGAAGGCGGTTGCTATGCCAAGATGATCCGGCTGTCGGCCGACGCCGAACCCGAGATTTTCGCGACAACCAAGCGCTTCGGCACGATCCTCGAAAATGTCGTGATGGACCATGTCACGCGCGTGCTCGATCTCGACGATGCCAGCCTCGCCGAGAACAGCCGTGGCGCCTATCCGATCGATTTCATCCCCAATGCGTCCGAGCACAATATGGGGCCGGTGCCGCGCAACATGATTTTCCTGACGGCCGATGCCTATGGCATCCTGCCACCCATTTCGAAGCTGACCCCCGATCAGGCAATGTATCACTTCCTCTCGGGCTATACCGCGCGCGTCGCGGGCACCGAAATCGGCGTGACTGAGCCCGATGCGACCTTCTCGACGTGCTTCGGCGCGCCGTTCATGGCGCGGCATCCGTCGGTCTATGGCAATCTGCTCAAGGAACGGATCGCCAAGGGCGGGGTCGATTGCTGGCTGGTCAATACCGGCTGGACCGGCGGCAAATACGGCATCGGCCGCCGCATGCCGATCAAGGCGACGCGCGCCCTGCTCAACGCGGCGCTCGACGGCAGCCTGAAGACCGCCGAATTCCGCACCGACCCCAATTTCGGCTTCAAGGTGCCGGTATCGGTGCCGGGTGTCGACACCAGCATCCTCGATCCGCGCGAAACCTGGGCCGACAAGGCGGCATATGACGCGACTGCCGCCAAGCTGGTCGATCAGTTTGTCGAGAATTTCGCGCAATTCGCCGACCATGTCGATGAAGGCGTGCGACAATCCGCGCCCAAGGTCCACGCTCCGGCCTGATCCGACCGTCTTCGGGATCGGGCAACACCTCATCCGATCCCGAGGAACCCGTTCGATGTCTGAATCCGAAATACCGAAAGCACCGCGCCTCTTCCCCGACAATGCCGCCATCGTGCGGATCGGGGAGGGGTTGCTCGACCGCACCTTGCCCCGCGCCGACTGGACGCATGAGGCGCACATCGCGGCGACGACGTGGCTGGTGCGCGATCGGCCCGATATCGCCGTCGACCGCCGCATCGCCGCGATCATCTCGGCCTATAATGTGGCGGTCGGCGGCGTGAACGATGATAGCGGCGGCTATCACGACACGATCACGCGCGCCTATCTCGCCGGGGTACGCGCGCACCTCGCGCCACGCGACGCGGCGGAACCGCTGGTCGCGTGTGTCAACGCCCTGCTGAAATCGCCCGCCGGTTTCCGCGACTGGCCGCTGCGTTTCTACAGCCGCGCGGTGCTCTTTTCGGTGGCGGCGCGGCGCGGTTTCGTGCCTCCCGATCTCGCACCATTCCCGGTGCCATGCTAGCAGTGCGGCTCCGGGACGAACCGAAAAAGGAACGGCAGATGGGATTGCTCGACGGATTGCTCGCCCAAGTCACTGAAAATGTCGACGTAAAGAACCTCGCCGCCAGGGTCGGCCTGACCCCCGAACAGATCGAATCGGCGGTAAGCGCGCTCGCCCAGGCGCACACTGCGCCGACCGACACCGTCACGACCGCCGCCGCGAGCACCGGCCTGTCGGCGGAAACACTGCAACAGATCGTCGCGCATATCGGCGGCGAAGGCGCGCTCGCCAATTTCGCGTCGCTGCTCGGCCAGCAAGGTGGCGTGCTGGGCCAGCTCGGCGGGCTGGCAGAGGGCTTTTTCGGGAAGAAGTAAGCGTAAACGGCGGAGCGTCAGGCGGGCTCGACGCGCAGGACGCTGCCGTTCGCGCCGACGATCCGGACGGTCGTGCCGACGCCGGCATCGGGGCCAGTCGCGCTCCACGCCCCGTCGCCGACGGTTACGCGGCCTTCGCCGTCGATGATCGCGTTGCACACTTCGACACGCTTGCCGATCAGCCGCGCGGCGCGATCGTTGAGCAGCGGGTCGGCGGAGGCGTGCTTGCTCCCGCGATACCAGCGCCATCCGAGCGCAACCGCGCCGCCGGTCAGTGCAGCGAAGCTCACCGCCTGCAGCAGGATCGGCACGCCCGGAACCAGCAGCGTGATCACCCCAATTAACGCCGCCCCCACGCCAAGGAAAATCAGGAAAAACCCCGGCAACGCCAGCTCGGCGATGAGCAGGATGAGCGCCGCCGCAAGCCACAAAGTGCCCGCGCTCCATGCGACCCCTAACACCATCATTGCGCGCCGCCCCCCTCAAATGGCCCACGCGGACGCACCGGCGCAGGTGCAGGCGGCGCAAGGCCGTCGCGGAACGCATCCTTGGCCAATTCGCCGATCCCGCCCAGCGTCCCCATCAACTGCGTCGCCTCGACCGGGAACAGGATCGTCTTGGCATTGGGCGATGTCGCGAACAGCCCGATCGCCTCGACATATTTTTGCGCGATGAAATAATTGATCGCCTGAACGCTGCCCCCGGCGATCGCGTCGGACACGACCTTGGTCGCGGTCGCTTCCGCCTCGGCCGAGCGTTCGCGTGCTTCGGCATCGCGAAAGGCGGCTTCGCGGCGGCCTTCGGCCTCAAGGATCTGCGCTTGTTTCAGGCCCTCGGCACGGTTGATCTCATTCTGCCGCGCGGCCTCGGATTCGAGGATCGTCGCGCGCTTCTCGCGCTCGGCCTTCATCTGCCGCGTCATCGCATTGACGATGTCGGCGGGCGGGCGGATGTCCTTCAACTCGACGCGCGTGACCTTGACGCCCCACGCCTCGGTCGCATGGTCGATCACCGCGAGCAGCCGCCCGTTAATCTCGTCGCGCTTCGACAGCAATTCATCAAGGTCCATCGACCCCATCACGGTGCGGAGGTTGGTCGTGGTGAGCTGCATGATCGCGAGATACAGGTCGCTCACCTCATACGCCGCCTTGGCCGCATCGAGCACCTGAAAGAACACCACCCCGTCGACCGCGACCATCGCATTGTCCTTGGTGATGATCTCCTGCCCCGGAATGTCGAGCACTTGCTCCATCATGTTCACCTTGCGCCCGATCTGGTCGAAGATCGGGATGATGAAGGTCAGGCCGGGCTGCGCCACCGCGGTGAATTTGCCGAAGCGTTCGATCGTATATTGATACCCTTGGCGGACGACCTTCATGCCGAGCGCGAG
>NZ_JBBATX010000058.1:0-16990 GCF_040398505.1 Sphingomonas sp.
GTCGTGGCCGGAGCAGGGGGGCAAAGCGCGGCCGAACGCGCGATCCTTAGCCTGTCGTCGCCGACCACGTTCGCGCAGCTCCAGCGGGTCGCCACGCGCGCTGCGCCTGCCACGGAGGAGGCTTTGCGCCGCGCCGGGGCGCTGATCGAGAATGGCGCCGCATGGCAACTCCGTCTGCTCCAGACCGCGCCCTATCTCCTGCTGCTCGCCTTCGGCGCGATCAAATGGGATGTCGGGGTGATGCGCGATCGCCCGGTGGGGTATCTAAGCGGCCTGCTCATCCTCACTGCGGTTCTGGCGCTTGTGCGGTTCGCCGTGGTCGATCGACGCACTCGGAGCGGGCTGGCGGCGCTGCCGACCGCGCGGGAGAGTTCGGACCGCCTGCGCCGCGCGCCGCTTTCAACCGAGACAGGGCTGGCGGTCGCCTTGTTCGGGACGATGGTGCTAAGCGGATCGGCCTGGGGCGAGTATCACCGGCTGCGCGCATCGAGCGGCGGGGACGCGGCGGTCGGCGGCGATAGCGGGAGCAGCATCGATAGCGGCGGCGGGGGAGATGGCGGGGGCGGCTGTGGCGGCTGCGGCTCCTAACGTCGCAGCGGCGCAAGTGTCTTGACGCAGTCGAACGATGTATATACATAAAGGATATACGGAGGTTGCGATGCGCGACGATTATCTGGGCAAAACATTCAAGTCGGGTAACTCGGTCGCGCTGCGGCTGCCCAAAGGCATGGGTATTCCCGAGGGTACCGAGCTGCGCATGGTCAAGGAAGCGGCGATGACCTTTCGGGTCGAGCCGGTCGATGCGCCCAAGCGCAAGATCGATCTGACCGGGATCTGGGGATCATGCCCCGACCTGAAACCGCTGGAACCCGAGGATCGCATCTTCGATCCGTCGCCGCGGGTGTGGGACGATCCGGAGTGGCCGGGTTGGCCGACTGACGAAAAGTGAGGTTTCTGCTCGATTCGAACACGGTGATCGATCTTCTGATCGGTGCCAAACCGGCCTTGTTTGCCCGCGTCACAGCGTGTGATGCGGGCGATCTGGTCGCGTCAGCGATCAGCTATGCCGAAGTGGCGCACGGCTCGGTGCGCGGGAAGCCACCGCCCATGTCGGTGCTCGAGACCTTTTTAAAGCAAGTCGTGCTGGTCGATTTTGATGGACCGTGCGCGCTCCGCTATGCTGCGCTGCCTTTTAGACGCAGTAGTTTCGATCGGCTGATCGCGGCGCACGCGCTTGCGCTTGACCTGACGCTGGTCACCAACAACGGACGCGACTTCGCCGATATCCCCGGTCTGCGCGTCGAGGATTGGACACAATGACCTTTGCCGCCACCGTCCTCACACTTTACCCCGACATGTTCCCGGGCCCTCTCGGCATGTCGTTGGCGGGGCGGGCGCTTGCCGAGGGGAAGTGGAGCCTGAACGCGCGGAACATCCGCGATTTTGCGACCGACAAGCACAGCACCGTCGACGGAACGCCCGCTGGCGGCGGGGCAGGGATGGTGCTGCGTGCTGACATCCTCGCCGCCGCGATCGACAGCGTCCCCGCCGGACGGCCGACCCTGGCGATGACGCCGCGGGGTGCTCCGCTGACGCAGGCGCGGGTGCGGGCGCTGGCCGATGGCCCCGGCGTCACGATCCTGTGCGGTCGGTTCGAGGGGTTCGACGAACGCATCTTCTCGGGCCGCGACATCGAGGAAGTGTCGATCGGCGACTATATCCTGTCGGGCGGGGAGATGGGGGCGCTGGTGCTGCTCGACGCTTGCATTCGCTTGCTTCCCGGCGTAATGGGCGCGGCTTCTAGCGGCGTAGACGAGAGCTTCGAGCAGGGGCTTCTCGAATATCCGCACTATACCCGACCATTTGAATGGGAAGGGCGCACGATCCCCGAAGTGTTGCGATCGGGGGATCATGCGAGGATTTCGGCATGGCGCAAGTCGATGGCCGAGACCGAAACACGGCTAAGGCGGCCGGACCTGTGGGAGCGCCATGAGGGTGCTCGGGTCCAGTCGCCCTCTGGCGCGCGACGAGACAAGAAGGACGCATGAGATGAATCTCATCCAGACGATCGAAGCCGAGAACATCGCCAAGTTTCTCGAAACCAAGAAGATACCCGAATTCCGCCCCGGCGATACGCTGAAGGTCGGCGTGAAGGTCGTCGAAGGCGAGCGCACCCGCGTGCAGAATTACGAAGGCGTGTGCATCGCGCGTTCGAACAAGGGCATGGGCTCCAACTTCACCGTGCGGAAGATTTCGTTCGGTGAGGGCGTCGAGCGCGTTTTCCCGCTCTATTCGCCCAACATCGACAGCATCGAAGTGATCCGCAAGGGCGCGGTGCGTCGTGCCAAGCTCTATTATCTGCGTGGCCGCACCGGCAAGTCGGCACGGATCGCCGAGCGCCGTGATACTCGTCCGGCCAAGGGCACCGTTGCCGCCGAGTAAGCGGTTCGGATTGTCGAAACAAAAGGGCGTCGGAACCACGGTTCCGGCGCCCTTTTCGCGTCGTTGGCCGCGCGTGCAGGCGGTCACCAGTGGCGAACACGCCCGGTATCGACATGGACAAACCCGTCGCGCGGATAGTAGCCGACGCCGCCGCCGCCGAGCGCGAGCGCGGCACCGTGGAGCCGATCCAGCGATACGCCGGGCACCATGATGTCGGTCGCCTTGCCGAGCATATGCTGGCTCTGGCTCGCAACGCCGGTATGTGCGCCGCCGGCCGACCGCAGCGCGGCGTTGGTCGCGGGCGAGCGATAGCCGGAAATCAGCCCGATCGTCGTGCCGTCCGTCAGGTCGAGCTTTTCGCGCAGCCGCACAAGCAAGGCGAGCAACTTGCGGTCCATCGCGGTCGCCTGACCGGTGCGCCAGTCGCGCAGACCGTGATTGAGTTCGGCCAAGCCTTCGGGAACGAATGCGCCGCTGCGCGCAAAGACCGCATCGACGGTTTCGTTATTGTGCATGTTGCGGATCGCGAGACGCCATTCGGTGCCGACCGCCATCGCCGGGAGCGGGAAGGCAAGCGCAGTGCCGCCCGCGATCGCGCCACCGATCAGTGCGCGGCGGGAGAGTTTCATGCGCTCCGCTGTTAGATTGGACCCAAGTGCGCCGGCTATCGTTGTCTGCATGTTGCCAGTGTAGGAGATCGAAGTCGTGGGCAAAACCTTGGGCCGATCAGCCTGTCTGGCAATAGCATCGCTTGGTCTTGTTAGTGCGACGGCAACGGGAACAAGGGAGACTGCGTCCACGACGCTCGATCGGTCGACGCTGCACGTGCAAGTCATGCTCGATCATCTCGGCTTTTCGCCGGGTGTGCTCGACGGGCGGCAGGGCAAGTCGCTGGTCGCTGCGCTCAAGGGCTTTCAGGAGCAGCAAGGGCTGCCGATCACCGGCGCAATGGACCCGACGACACTCCGCGCGCTCTATCCGTATCGCGCGTGGCGGCCGACGCAGACGATCGCGCTGACCCCCGAAATGCTCGCCGGCCCGTTCGTCAATCCGATGCCCAAAAACCCGCAGTTGCAAGCGAAGTTGCCCGCGCTCGGCTATCGCTCGGCGATGGAGAAATTGGGCGAGATGTTCCACACCACGCCCGCGGTGTTGATCGAACTCAACAGCCCGACGACACCGCTGGTGCCGGGGCGCGCGGTGGTGTTCCCGAACGCTGTACCGGCGTCGCTTAGTTATGATCCGAAGTTGCCCGAGGCATGGCGCAAGACGCTGGCCAGCCTCAACATCAACGCCGAGCAACCGGTCGGCGCCAAGATTGTCGTCGACAAGTCGGACGAAGTGCTGCGCGTGCTCGACAAGGATGGCACATTGGTCGCGCAATCCATGGCGACGATGGGGAGCAAGCACGATCCCTTGCCGATCGGGACGTGGAAAATCCTCGGCCCGTCGTACAACCCGCCGTTCCATTACAATCCGGCTTTGTTCTGGGATGCCAAGGCGAGTGCCAAGGCAGCGCTGCTGCCGCCTGGGCCGAATGGTCCGGTCGGGGTGGTGTGGCTCGATCTGTCGAAGCCGCATTACGGTATCCACGGCACGCCCGAGCCGAGCACGATCGGTCGCGCCGAAAGCCATGGCTGCATCCGCCTGACCAATTGGGACGCCGCCCGGCTTGCGCTGATGATCAAGCCGGGCACCCCTGCGGTGTTCCAGCCATGATCGCGCAGCGGTGATTCTGCACCGCGTCGGTATCGCGCTTGCCGTTGCACTGATCGCGCTGATCGGTTTGTGGATCGCGGCACTGACGCTGTTGCCGGGCGCGCCGGGCGGCTTCGGGCGCGCGCCGCTCGAAACGCCGACGGGTGGCGCGACGATGCTGCGCGTGCCGGTGGCGGCGGTGCCGCGCGGCGCGATCCGCGACAGTTGGGGAGACCCGCGCGACAATGGCCTGCGCGCGCATCACGGGACCGACGTGATCGCGCCGGCCAATACGCCGGTGCTGGCGGCGGCGGCCGGCCGAATCGAGAAACTGTGGACCAGTGTTGCGGGCGGGACGGCGCTCTACGTGCGCTCACCCGATCGGCGCTGGACCTATTATTACGCGCATCTCGCCGGATATGCGCCTGGGCTGCACGAGGGGCAGGCGGTGAATGCGGGCGATCTGCTCGGGTTCGTCGGCGATACCGGCAATGCCGGGGCGGGCAATTTTCATCTGCATTTCGGGCTCACCCGCACGACGCCCGAGCAACATTGGTATCAGGGC
Source organism: Sphingomonas sp. (assembly GCF_040398505.1). Taxonomy (GTDB): domain Bacteria; phylum Pseudomonadota; class Alphaproteobacteria; order Sphingomonadales; family Sphingomonadaceae; genus Sphingomonas. The sequence continues at coordinate 4,706 of NZ_JBBATX010000058.1, forward strand.
GAGGACGTCGATCCCTATCCCTATCTCGCGGGAAAGCCGCTGCCGCGCTAGCCTTTCGTTTTGCGCGCGCGCCAGTGCCGTTCGCCCTGAGCCTCGCGAAGGGCAGCGTGCCGCAAATGCCGACGACGCGTGTTGCAGGTGTGCTTCGACAAGCTCAGCGCGAACCGGGATTGGCCCTAGCGGAACGGATACAGCTTCACCGTCTCCGGCAAGGGCAGGGGCGCGGCGTCGGGATGGTCCAGATCCGCCGCGATCAGGAGCAGGCCTGTGCTGAGGGTGGCCATTCCAGGAAACCCGGCTTTGAAGCGCTTCATGCCGTGTTCCCCCAATCTGCGATTGCCAAGACGTGGTGCGCCCGAAGTGAACCTGAGCTGTCCTAATTGCATGATACACCGGCGTTCGCTATGGCGGCACATCCTTTTCCGGGGGGAAGCGCATGTCCGAGCTCGCCATGACCACTGCTGCCGAGCCCGATGGCGCGCCGCGCATCGCCGTGCTCGATATCATGCGCGGGATCGCGATCCTTGGCATTTTGTTCATGAACATCAACGATATGGGCGCGTCGCTCTACGCCTCGTTCGACGATTTTCGGCATTTGGGTTGGTCGGCGACCGATCAGGTCGCGTGGTGGCTCCGCCAAGTGCTGGCCGACGGGACGGCGCGGTGCCTGCTCGAAATGCTGTTCGGCGCGGGGATGGTGATCCTGACCGATCGTGTGGCGACGAAGGCGAGCGGATGGGCGATCATGGGTCGTTATTACGTCCGCAACCTGATCCTGTTTGGCTTCGGGCTGGTCCACATCTTCATCCTGTTGTGGCCGGGCGATATTCTGCACACCTATGGAATCGCGGCGCTGGTCGCGTTCCTGTTCCGGCGGTTGCGGCCGCGCTGGTTGATTGTGATCGGGCTGTCGCTGGCGGTGCTGTCGCTCACTTTGGGCGGCTATTTCGGCTATTATCAGACGCTGCAGACGCGGGCGCAGGTTGCGGCGATCGCGGCGAAGGTGACGGCGGGCAAGCCGATCTCGGCGGCGGAGAAGAAGACGATCGCCAACGACGCCGAGGCGAAAAAGGAGCGCGCCAGGACCAAGGCCAAATCGCAGGCCGATATCGCCGCCGAGGACGCCGCGCGGACGGGTACCTTCATGACCTGGGCGGCGATGCAATGGCATGTCATTCTCGATCTCGAATCGAATTTTCTCGAGATTTTATTCGTGTGGGAAGCGAGCAGCGTGATGCTGATCGGTGCCGCGCTCTACAAATTGGGCGTCCTGCAAGGCCGACGCTCGCGCCACTTCTACCTCTGGCTGACCGCGATCGCTTATGCCGTCGGGATATCACTCAGGATCTGGGGTGGTCTCGCACTGACCGCACCGCCGGGAACCGGGCCGCATCTTGCCCCGATGGCGTATGAAGGCGCGCGCCTCGCAATGACGCTGGGGCATGTCGGCCTCATCAACCTGCTGGCGATGAGCGGCTTCGGCGCGGCGTTGCTGCGCCCGTTCGTGGCGGCGGGGCGGACCGCGCTCACCATCTACATCGCGCAGACGATGATTTGCCTGTGGGTGTTGTATCCGCCCTTCATGCTCGGACTGTATGGGAAGATGACGTGGGGGCCGCTGATGGTCACGGCCTTCATCATCAACGTCTTCTTGCTGATCGGCGCGAATTTGTGGGTCAAGCGGTACGACATCGCGCCGGTCGAATGGGCGTGGCGCTCGCTCGTCGAAGGCCGCGTGCTGCCGTGGCGCAAGCGTCCGCGCGTGGCGCCGCCGCCAGACTCCGGGCCCGCCGGAGCGCCAGCCATTGCCTGATCGCCTCGGCGTGGCGCGGCGCCTGCGTGCGTCACGGGGGTATTGGGCGGCAAATCTGCTGCTCGATCTCGCGCGCGGTCGCGATCGGCGCCACGCGGCGCTGTTGCGGCTGCGCGCGCCAGCCGGGCTGTTTCAGCCGTTTGGGACGACATGGCCCGATCGGTATGCCGAGATTTTCGCGGATTTGAGCGCGCGGCTTGCATCGGTCGATGCTGTGCGGATTCTGTCGTTCGGCTGCTCGACCGGTGAGGAGGTGGCGGCGCTGCGGCAGCATTTGCCAGAGGCCGATATCACAGGAATCGACATTAGCCCGGAGCGGATTGCGATCTGCCGTGCGACCCTGCCGCAGGCGATGGCCGGGCGGACTCGGTTCGAGGTCGGCGACAGCGTCTGCGACGAACCCGATGCGCACTATGACGCGGTGCTCGCGAAGGCGGTCTTCCGACACTGGCGCTTGAACAAGCCCACCGTCCGGAACAACACGCTGCTCGCCTTCGACCGCTTCGAGCGCGAGGTGACCGAGATGGCGCGGATCGTGCGGCCGGGTGGTTTCCTGCTGCTACGTCACTCCAATTTCCGCTTTTGCGATACGGCGGTGTTCGCAGGCTTCGAAACGTTGGCCGATGCCAAATGCGCAACGCCGCTGTTCGCCCCGAGCGGCGCGCGCTTGCCAGATCAGACGCGCGAAGCGATCCTGTTCCGCAAACGCTGACCGGGGCGGGGCTTTACGACGCACCCAAGCGCCGCGATAAGCGCCGCCATCGCCCGGCTTCGTCGGGTGCGGACATAAGCGGGACTGGAGATGCACGATGCGTGGCGTTTGGGCTCTTGGCGGCGTGATGCTCGCCTGTGCGGCGGTGCCTGCGATGGCTGCTGACAAGGTTGCGGACCAGAAACTGACGCTGTCCCGCGTCTTCGGTAGTCCCGATCTGTCGGGCGTGCAGCCGCGCGGGTTGAAACTCTCGCCCGACGGGACGCTGCTGACCTCGCTGAAACCGCGCGCCGATGAGAAGGAGCGCTTCGACCTGTGGGCGCTCGACACGCGCACCGGGCAGGAGCGGATGCTGGTCGATTCCAAAAAGGTCGGCAGCGGTGCGGAACTGTCCGAAGTCGAGAAGATGCAGCGCGAGCGTGCGCGCATCGCGGGATCGAAGGGCATCGTCGCCTATGATTGGGCGCCCGATGGCAAGACGATCCTCGTGCCGCTCGATGGCGACCTGTATCTCGCGACGCTCGACGGCAAGACGCGGCGGCTGACCGACACGCCCGAGGGTGAGTTGAACCCGACCGTTAGCCCCAAAGGCGGCTTCGTCAGCTTCGTGCGCGGGCAAAATTTGTTCGCGCAGCCGCTCGGCGGCGGCACCGCGACCCAGCTCACCAGCGATGGCGCGGGCACGGTGCATTGGGGCGAGGCGGAGTTTGTCGCGCAAGAGGAAATGGACCGCCGCACCGGCTATTGGTGGTCGCCGCAGGACACGCACATCGCGGTCGAGCGCTTCGATGAAGCCCCCGTCGGCGTGGTCACCCGCGCGGCGATCGGCGCGAACGGGACCAAGGTCTACGACCAGCGCTATCCGGCGGCGGGGATGCCCAACGTGCGCGTCGAGCTGTTTGTGATGAAGGCCGATGGATCGGGCCGGGTGAAGGTCGATCTCGGCAGCAACCCTGACATCTATCTGGCGCGGGTCGATTGGACGCCCGATGGCACCGCGCTGCTGGTGCAGCGCCAGAGCCGCGACCAGAAGACGCTCGACATGCTCAAGGTCGATCCGGCGACGGGCAAATCGACCGTCCTCTTTACCGAGAAATCGGGCGCACGGAGCTGGCTCAACCTGTCGGACGCCTACCATCCGATGAAGGATGGCAGTTTGATCTGGCGGTCGGAGCGGACCGGCTATGGTCATCTTTATCGCTTCGCCAAGGGCAAATGGACCGCGCTCACCAATGGCGAATGGGTGGTGCAGTCGCTGATCGGGGTCGATGAGGCGAAGGGCCGGTTGTTCTTCGTTGGCAATAAGGACGATGTGCTCGAGCAGCATCTCTATTCGGTCGACATCGCGCACCCGAACGTGGTCACGCGCCTGACCGAGACCGGCTGGTGGAACAATGGCACGATGGACGGTGCGGCGACGCGGATGATCGTATCGCGCTCCAACCCTACGCAACCCGCGCAAGTCTATCTCGCGGATGCGACCGGCAAACGGCTGTCGTGGATCAACGAAAATGCGGTGACGCCGGGGCATCCTTATTACCCCTATCTCGCGAGCCACCAGCAGACCAAGTTCGGCACGATCAAGGCCGCCGACGGCACGCCGCTCTATTGGGAAATGATCACCCCGCCGCTCGAACCCGGCAAGAAATATCCGGTGTTTTTCCAGCATTATGGCGGCCCCGGCACCGGCCAGCAGGTCACGCGCGCGTGGGGCGGGGCGTTGCCGCAATATCTCGTCAGCCAAGGCTATATCTATTTCCAGATCGACAATCGCGGCTCGTTCAATCGCGGCAAGGCGTTCGAGGATCAGATCTACCGCGCGATGGGGACGGTCGAGGTCGCCGATCAGCTGGCGGGTGCGACGTTCCTGAAGGAGCAACCCTTCGTCGCTGGCGATAAGATCGCGACCTATGGCTGGTCCTATGGCGGGTACATGACGCTCAAGATGCTGCAGGCCAATCCCGGCGTGTATGCGGCGGGTGTCTCGGGCGCGCCGGTGACCAAGTGGGAACTCTACGACACGCATTATACCGAGCGCTACATGGGCTCGCCGGTGGCCGATGCGAAAGCCTATGCGGCGTCGGATGCGTTGCAGGATGCAGCGAAGATCGCCGATCCGCTGCTGCTGATCCACGGTATGGCCGACGATAACGTCGTGTTCGAAAACTCGACTGCCTTTGCCGCCGAAATGCAGAAGCAGGACCGGCCGTTCGAGATGATGTTCTACCCCGGCTACACCCACCGCGTCGGCGGGCCGGGGATCAGCGAGCATCTGTGGGGGACGATCCTGACGTTCCTTGATCGCACCGTGAAGGACAAGCCGGTGCGGTGACGGAATGCGCTTCCCCGGCGAAGGCCGGGCCCAGGAGAGACACGAGAGAATGCAAACGGCTGCGCTCCGTTACCTCCACCTTCGCTACTGGGCCCCGGCATTCGCCGGGGAAGCGGTAGAGAGACAATCCGGCTAGGGCGCCCTCCATCATGCGGTTCTTCACCACCTTCCACCTGTGGCCGTTCCTCGACACGGTCGTCAGCTATCTGGCGGCGTTCGTGCTCGGCACGATGATCGGTGCGGAGCGGCAATATCGGCAGCGTACCGCCGGGCTGCGGACCAACGCGCTGGTCGCGCTGGGGTCGGCCGCGTTCGTCGATCTCGGGCAACGGCTGGGTGGCGACGTCGAATCGATCCGCGTGATCGCCTATGTCGTGTCGGGGATCGGCTTCCTCGGGGCCGGTGTCATCATGAAGGAAGGGATGAACGTCCGCGGGCTCAACACTGCGGCGACCTTGTGGTGCTCGGCTGCAGTCGGGGCGATTGCGGGCAGCGACATGTTGGCCGAGGCGGTGCTGCTGACGGGCTTCGTGCTGCTGGTGAACACCGTGCTGCGTCCATTGGTCGACGCAATCAACCGCATCCCGCTCGACGCGCGCAGCATCGAGGCGACCTACAGCGTCTCGATCACGACCGAAGCGCACCAGGCCGGCCCGATGGGCGATTTGCTGAGCGATCATCTCGAGACCGCGCAATTGCCGGTTGCCGAGCTGGATGTCGTGCAGCGCGGCGAGGATCGCGTGGAAATCGTCGCGACCTTGGTCAGCACCAATGTCGCGGCCGGCGTGCTCGACTCGCTGACCGATCACCTTGCGACGGTGCACGGCATCGCGCACGCAACGTGGCAAGCGCGCACGCACGATTAGCGAAGGCGTTGGACCTTCGCGCGCAATCCCGCTACGGGCGCGCGACGTTTGGAGGTTTTTATGGGTTATCGGATCGTAGTCGTTGGCGCGACAGGCAATGTCGGGCGCGAGATGCTCAACATTCTGGCGGAGCGGGAGTTTCCGCTGGATGACATTGCGGTGGTCGCGTCGTCGCGCAGCCAGGGCGACGAGGTCGATTTCGGTGAGACGGGTCGGAAGCTCAAGGTCCAGAATATCGAGAATTTCGATCCGAGCGGCTGGGACATGGCGCTGTTCGCGATCGGCAGCGAGGGCACACGCCTCCACGCGCCGCGCTTTGCCGCCGCAGGCTGCACGGTGATCGACAATTCGTCGCTCTACCGGATGGACCCGGACGTGCCGCTGATCGTGCCGGAAGTGAACCCCGAGGCGATCTCCGGCTATACCCGGCGCAACATCATCGCCAACCCGAATTGCTCGACCGCGCAGATGGTGGTGGCGCTGAAGCCGCTGCACGATTTCGCCAAGATCAAGCGCGTCGTCGTCTCGACCTATCAGTCGGTGTCCGGTGCGGGCAAGGCCGGGATGGACGAGCTGTTCGAGCAATCGCGCAACATCTTCGTCGGTGATTCCGCCGAGGCGAAAAAGTTCACCAAGCAGATCGCCTTCAACGTCATTCCGCACATCGACGAGTTTCTCGACGACGGATCGACCAAGGAAGAGTGGAAAATGGTGGTCGAGACCAAGAAGATCCTCGATCCCAAGATCAAGGTGACCGCGACGTGCGTGCGCGTGCCGGTGTTCGTCGGCCATTCGGAATCGATCAACATCGAATTCGAGAATGAAATCTCGGCGGCGCAAGCGCAGAAGATCCTGCGCGAGGCACCGGGCGTGATGCTGGTCGATAAGCGCGAGGACGGCGGATACGTGACGCCGGTCGAATGCGTCGGCGAATATGCGACCTTCATCAGCCGCGTGCGCGAGGATCCAACGGTCGAAAACGGGCTGAGCCTGTGGTGCGTGTCGGACAATCTGCGCAAGGGCGCGGCGCTCAACGCGGTGCAGATCGCGGAGTTGCTCGGGCGGAAGTTCCTCAAGAAGGCGGCTTGAGATTTGCCATCAAAACTGCCATCATTCCTTGATGGCACAGATGACGGTTCGGCAAATCGACGACGCGCGCTATGAACAGCTTCGCACGCGGGCGCGGCTGCGTGGCGTGTCGGCCGAAGCGTTGGCACGCGAGGCGATTCATCAGGCGGCGCAACTGAGCGTCGAGGAAAAGCTCGAGATCGTGCGCGAGATGCAGGATTGGAGTCGTCGTGCCCAAATTCCGGGGGCACCGCAGACGCCTGGCGTGGATTTGATCCGCGAGGGGCGCGACGAATGATCGTCGACGCGAGTGTCGCGTTCAAATGGCTGGTTAAAGAAGCCGATAGTGATCTGGCGATTGCGTGGGTGGCCTCGGGCGAGCCGCTGGTGGCACCGTTGTTGATCTTATCTGAAACGGGCCACGCGCTCTCAAAGCGCGTTCGTCGTGGCGAGCTTGCCGCAGCGGGTGCGGATGAGACCTTTTCGCGCCTGCCGGCATTGATCACCCTGATCGACGACGCCCCTTTCATGGGCCGCGCGTTCGAATTGTCCGTCGCGCTGCGCCACGCTTTTTACGATTGCGTCTATCTCGCGGCGGCAGAGGCGTTGGGGGATCGATTATTGACCGCGGACGAAGTGTTTGCGGGCAAGCTTGCCGACCATCCGCTTGGCGGTCTTGTCACGGTGCTCGGGCGCGATGCCTGACCGGACGCTTGCCATAACCGGCGGCTGCCGCTGCGGCGCGACGCGCTATGCACTCGCGGTCGAGGCGATGCCGCCGGTCTATTGCTGCCATTGTCTGGACTGCCAGCGCTGGTCCGGCAGCGCGTTCAGCGAACAGGCGGTGGTACGTGAGGACGCAATTGCGCTCACCGGGCCGATTGTCGACTATAGCTATGACACGCGCAGCGGCGCGCGCTCGCATCAGCGGATCTGCGGTGTCTGCCATAGCCGGATCTTCAACAGCAACACACACCGGCCCGGGATCGCACTGCTGCGCGCCGGGACGCTCGACGCGAGTGACACGATCGTGCCGCGCGCGCATATCTGGGTGAAGCGCAAGCAGCCTTGGGTGGTGTTACCCGATGCCGTGCCGAGTTTTCCCGAAAACGCCCCGCTTGCGGAATTTGCGAGGATATTGATGCCATGACGCTGACCGCCGATCTCTATTTTTCGTTCCGCAGCCCGTATACCTATCTGGCGATGCCGAAATGGCGCGCGGCGATGGCGCGGTACGATCTCGATATCGTGCTGCGGCAAGTCTATCCGCTGGCGATCCGTGAACCGGGGTTCTTCGAGCGCACTCATCCCAATTGGCTGCGCTATACCTTCCTCGATGTCTGGCGGATCGCGGCGCATGAGGGGATCACGATGCGCCCGCCGAAGCCCGACCCGATCGTGCAGGACATCGCGACGCGGCAGATCGCAGCGGAGCAGCCCTATATCTTTCCGGTGGTGCGGATGGGGCAGGTGGCGACGCGGCGCGGGCGTGGCTTTGCCTTTGCCGATGCGGTGTCGCAGAGGATCTGGGGCGGGACCGAAAATTGGCACAGCGACGCCAATCTGGGCGCCGCAGCGGAGGCGGCGGGGCTCGATTTCGCGACGCTCCAGGCCGAGGCGCGCGACGATGCCGAGGCGCTCGATGCCGAAGTCGCAGCCAACCAGGCGGCGCTGGAGGCCGCGGGGCATTGGGGCGTGCCGACGCTGGTCTTCAACGGCGAGCCGTTCTTCGGGCAGGATCGGATCGAGCTGGCGATTGCACGGATGAAGGCGGCGGGGCTGGAGGAGCGCGTATGAGCGAAACGATGACGGGCGGCTGCCAATGCCGCCGCATCCGCTATTCGGTGCTGATCGAGGATCACGACGCGTATCTGTGCCACTGCCGGATGTGCCAACATGCCACCGGCGGCGTCTCGATCGCCTTCAAGAGCGTCAAGATCGCGGATGTTAGCTGGGAACGGCAGCCCGAACGCTATCGGTCTTCGCCGATCGCGCAGCGCGGCTTCTGCTGTGAATGCGGCACGCCGCTGACTTTCGAATTCCTCAAACCCGGCGAGCGGATGGATTTGACCGTCGGCAGCCTCGACGATCCCTATCGTTTCAAGCCGACCAGCCATTGCTCACCCGAGACATGGCACGCCGACTGGCTGGACACGCGCGGGCTGGCGGAGCATCGGCTCGACGAGAACCCTGCAACCCGTGACCGCTGGATCGAAGCCATTGGCAAACTCCCTGATTGAACCGCAGTATTTTGAAAGCTTTGACGGCACGCACCTTGCCTGGCGTGAAACGGGGACAGGCCGGCCAATAGTAATGATCCATGGCTTTTTCTCTGACGCGACGGTCAACTGGATCAAATACGGCCATGCCGCAAAGGTCGCGGCGGCAGGGTTTCGCGTGATCATGCCCGATCTGCGGGCGCATGGCTCCAGCGCCAAACCGCACGATGCGGCCGCCTATCCGCCCGACGTGCTGATGCGTGACGGGTTTGCGCTGATCGAGCATCTCGGTCTCACCGACTATGATCTGGTCGGCTATTCGCTCGGCGGGCGGACGGCGGTGCGGATGCTGGCGAACGGGGCTACGCCGCGGCGCGCGGTGCTGTCGGGCATGGGATATCAGGGCATCACGTCGACCGAGGGCAGGGGCGGGTATTTCCGCACTGTCCTGACCAACCTTGGCAGCTTTCCGCGCGGGTCGAGCGAATGGATGACCGAGGCGTTCCTCAAGACCACCGGGGGCGATCCGGTCGCGTTGCTGCACATCCTCGATACGTTTGTGGATACACCGCACGATGTGCTCGCCGAAATCGCGACGCTGACTTTGGTCGTCAATGGCGCGGACGATAATGACAATGGATCGGGCGCAGGACTCGCCGCGGTGCTGCGCGATGCGACCTTCCGCGCGGTGCCGGGCAACCATATGAGCGCGGTGCTGAAACCCGAACTCGGCGATGCGATCGTAGCGTTTGTAACGGCTTGACCGCAGGCGGGCTGCGGCACAGGTTGCGGCAACTTTGCATATGAGGACTCGCATGATCCGCACCGGAATTTCTTCGCTCGCCCTGATCCTGTCGCTGGCGGCCGTCCCTGCCTTCGCGGAAGAAGCCGCCCCCGCGGCAACGGCGGCGGCTGCGCCGACGGTTGCCGAGGCAGATGCTTTCGTCGCGCGCGCGGAGAAGGAGCTCGCGGATTTCTCGACCCCGGCGCAGCAGGCGGCGTGGATCAACGCGACCTACATCACCGATGACACCGATGCGATTGCCGCGAAATTCGGCGCGGAAGGGACCGAGATGCAGGTTCGCCTCGCGCTCGCTGCGGCGAAGTACGCGACGGTGCCGGGCCTGTCGTTCGACACCAAGCGCAAGATTGATCTCCTGCGCAGCGGCCTGACGCTGCCTGCACCAACCACGCCGGGTGCCGCGACCGAGCTTGCGACGATCGTCACCCGCATGTCCTCGGGTTACGGCAAGGGCCGCGGCACGCTCGACGGCAAGCCGATCAACGGCAGCGATATCGAGGCGGCGATGGGCACCACGCGTGACCCTGCCAAGACCAAGGAAATGTGGGTCAGCTGGCACGATACCGTCGGCGCGCCGATGCGCAGCGATTACGCCCGCCAAGTCGAGATTGCCAACAAGGGCGCGCAGGAGCTCGGCTATGCCGATGTCGGCGCGCTGTGGCGCTCGGGCTATGACATGAAGCCCGACGAGTTCGCCGCGCTGACCGACAAGCTCTGGAAGCAAGTCGAGCCGCTCTATGTCGCGCTCCACACCTATGTCCGCTGGAACCTCAACGCGAAATATGGCGATGCGGTTCAGCCCAAGACCGGCCCGATCCGCGCCGATCTGCTCGGCAATATGTGGGCGCAGGAATGGGGCAATATCTACGACCTGGTCGCGCCAAAGGGTGCGGGCGATGTCGGGTATGACACGGGCGATTTGCTCAAGGCCAAGGGCTATGACCCGGTCAAGATGTTCCGCGCGGGCGAGGGCTTCTACTCGTCGCTCGGATTCAAGCCGTTGCCCGATACCTTCTGGGCGCGTTCGCAAATTACCAAGCCGCTCGACCGCGAAGTGATTTGCCACGCCTCGGCCTGGGATGTCGACAGCAAGGACGATCTGCGAATCAAGATGTGCACCAAAGTAAATGGCGACGATTTCGTCACGATCCACCACGAAATGGGCCATAATTATTACCAGCGCGCCTATAATACCCAGCCGTTCCTGTACGAGAATGGCGCGAACGATGGCTTCCACGAAGCGATCGGCGATTTCGTCGCGCTTTCGATCACGCCCGATTATCTGGTGAAGATCGGGCTGCTCGCGGCCGACAAGGTGCCGACGCCCGACAAGGATATCGGCCTGTTGCTCAAGCAAGCAATGGACAAGGTCGCGTTCCTGCCGTTCGGGCTGCTGATCGACAAATGGCGCTGGGGCGTGTTTTCGGGCGCGATTCCGGCGACCGGCTATGAGAAGGGCTGGAACGATCTGCGGCTGAAGTATCAGGGGGTTGTCCCGCCGGTGCCGCGCGACGAAACGCGGTTCGATCCGGGTGCGAAGTATCACGTGCCTGCCGCCGTACCCTACACGCGCTATTTCCTCGCGCGGTTGCTGCAGTTCCAATTCTATCAGGCGGCGTGCAAGCAATCGGGTTGGAAGGGCCCGCTGCATCGCTGCTCGTTCTATGGCAACACGGCGATCGGCAATAAGCTCAACGCGATGCTGGCGATGGGGCAATCCAAGCCTTGGCCGGATGCGCTGGCGGTGTTCACCGGCAGCCGCGAGATTTCCGGGCAAGCGATGGTCGACTATTTCGCGCCGCTGAAGAAGTGGCTGGATGCGCAGAATAAGGGGAAGCCGCAGGGGTGGTGATGCTTGGGGTGCGGGGGATGACGGGTTTGTCCGGGTGTTCCCCGCACGTGGCTGGGACTGGGACAGAGGAGGCAAATGGAAACAGCAATGCAGCCGACCATGTTTTCTTCGGAATTTCAGCTCACCGGTGTTTCACCTCCCCTGCAGGCAAGATCGACTTTCCAGACGCGTTGGAAGGCGGTGGTCAGCGCTGACGCGCGGCAGCCGGCAGAGGAAACCGTCGAGCGGGTTTGATTGGAAAATGAACCGCTTGCGGTGATCATTTACTATTTTCTGGCGGCTCCGATGGCGGGTGATGTCGACAACATCCTGAAACCAATTCTCGACGCTCTGGTCGGGATAGCCTATTTAGACGATCACCTCGTAGAGCGCGTGCTGTCACAGAAATTCGAACCGGAGACCGACTGGTCTTTCGACGCGCCGACCGAACGGCTCTCTGCAGCGCTGGACACGAGATCCGCTTCGGAAGAGCCTGCGCCCGTTGTATATATCTTGATCGATAACGATTTGAGTTGGAGGAGACTCTACTGCCTCCAGCAGCTCATCACAAATAGGCCGATACCGCGCTGTGAACCGTCCCGGGTTTCCTGGAGGCTATTTGGTTTGAGTCATGCAACCATA
>NZ_JBBATX010000059.1:0-7909 GCF_040398505.1 Sphingomonas sp.
GGGTTGATCAGCACTGGCGCGGCTCAGCCGGCCTTTGTGCTGGGCACGTTGACGCCCATCGATTGGAGATATTTCCGAACGTTGCGCGCGGCCTGGCGCAGGCGCTGCTCGTTTTCGACCATCGCGATGCGGACAAAGCCTTCTCCGTTTTCCCCATAGCCCACCCCTGGCGCAACCGCGACCTGAGCGTGCGTCAGTAATTGTTTGGAGAACTCAAGACTTCCTAAGTGCGCGAGCGCCGGCGGCAGCGGCGCCCAGGCGAACATGCTCGCGCGGGGGCTGGGAATGTCCCAGCCGGCGCGGCCGAAACTCTCGACCAGCACGTCGCGGCGCTTGTGGTACAGCTGGCGGTTGGTCTCGACGATATCCTGCGGGCCGTTGAGCGCGGCGCAGGCGGCGGCCTGAATCGGGGTGAAGGCGCCGTAATCGAGATACGACTTCACGCGCGTCATCGCCGCGATCAGTTTTGTGTTGCCGACCGCAAAACCGATTCGCCAGCCCGCCATCGAATAGGTCTTGCTGAGCGAGGTGAATTCGACCGCGACATCCTTGGCGCCCGGCACCTGCAGGATCGACGGGGTCGGATTGCCATCATAATACAGCTCCGAATACGCGAGGTCGGAGATGATCCAGACCTGATTGTCCTTCGCCCACGCGACAAGGCGTTGGTAGAAAGCGAGATCGACCGCCTCCGCCGTCGGGTTGGAGGGATAATTGACCACCAGCACCGACGGGCGCGGCACGGTGAACGCCATCGCGCGCTCGAGCGCCTCGAAATAGTGCTCGTCGGGCGTCGTCGGCACCGCGCGGATCGTCGCGCCGGCAATGATGAAGCCGAAGGTGTGGATCGGGTAGCTTGGGTTGGGGGCGAGCACGACGTCGCCCGGCGCGGTGATCGCCGTCGCAAGGCTGGCGAGGCCCTCCTTCGACCCCATCGTGACGACGACTTCGCTCTCGGGATCGAGATCGACCCCGAAGCGGCGGCCGTAATAATTGGCCTGGGCTTTGCGCAGGCCGGGAATGCCCTTGGATTGCGAATAGCCATGCGCATCGGGCTTGCGCGCGACTTCGATCAATTTCTCGATCACGTGCGGCGGCGGGGGCAAGTCGGGGTTGCCCATGCCGAGATCGATAATGTCCTCGCCCGTCGCCCGCGCCGCCGCGCGCATCGCATTCACTTCGGCGATAATGTACGGTGGCAAGCGTTTGATGCGATAGAATTCATCGGACATTGTGGGGATTCCGGCTAGAGAGATGCGAGCACCTTACGGCATTCGCGCTTTCGTGGGAATGACCGGACAGGCTAAGACGAAGCGAGAGGATCGCCTGATGGCCGATATGCCGGATATGCCCGACGTCGCCGTGCCGAGTCTGGCCGATTTGCAGCATTGGACGTGGGTGCTGGGGCGTGCGCAGCAAATGGTGCTCGAGCAGGGGCTGGACCTGGCGGGGACGGTTTTGCCCCCGGTTCCCGGTGTTGCCGATCCCGACACAATCGCCCGCACCCGCGATTTCTGGGCCGAGAGCCTCGGCCTGTGGCAGCGGATGCTGACCCCCGGTGACGCAGCGCCCGCAGCCGAAACCCCCGAGCAAGCGCGCGACAAGCGCTTCAAGGATCCGCGCTGGCGCGAGAATCCGGTGTTCGACTGGATCCGGCAAAGCTATTTCCTGCTGTCCGAGCGGATGCTCGCGCAAGTCGAGGCGGTCCAAGGGGTGGACGACAGGCAGCGCGAGCAGATGCGCTTTGCCACGCGCGGCTTTCTCGATGCGATGAGCCCGTCCAACTTCCCCGCGACCAACCCCGAAGTGATCGAGAAGACGATCGAGACCGGCGGCGAGAATTTGCTCAAGGGCTTGCAGAACATGCTCGCCGATCTCGGCCGTGGGCAATTGACGCACACCGATGCGGGCGCGTTCGAGGTCGGGCGCAATCTCGCGATGACGCGGGGCAAGGTGCTGTTGCGTACCGATCTGTACGAGCTGATCCAGTACAGCCCGGCGACCGACACCGTGCTGGCGGTGCCGCTGGTGATCTTCCCGCCGTGGATCAACCGTTTCTACATCCTCGATCTGACGCCCGAGAAGAGCTTCATTCGCTGGGCGGTCGAGCAGGGGATTACCGTCTTCATGGTGTCGTGGCGCTCGGCCGATGCGAGCATGAAGGACGTGGTGTGGGACGATTATATCGCCGCGCAGATCGAAGCGATCGATACGGTGCGCGCGCTGCTCGACGTGCCGGCCGTGCACACGATCGGCTATTGCGTGGCGGGGACGACGCTGGCCGCGACGCTCGCGATTCTGGCGGCGCGGGGCGAAGCCGACACGGTCAAGACCGCGACGTTCTTTACCGCGCAAGTCGATTTCGAGAAAGCCGGCGAGCTGCTGCATTTTGTGAGCGACGAACAGCTCGCGCTGGTCGATTCGGTGACGAAGGACGGCTTTCTCGACGGGCGCTATATGGCGGCGGTGTTCAATCAGCTGCGCGGGCGCGATTTGATCTGGAATTACGTCACCAACAACTATTTGCTCGGCAAGGATTATGCGCCGTTCGATTTGCTGCACTGGAATGGCGACACAACCAATTTGCCCGCGACGTGGCACCGGCATTATCTGACTGACCTCTACCGCGACAATTTGCTCAGCAAGGCCGGGGCGCTCAGCGCGCTCGGCACGCCGATCGATCTCGGCAAGGTCGCCACGCCAAGCTATATCCAGGCGGGGCGCGAGGACCATATCGCGCCGCCCGAAAGCGTGTGGGCGCTGATGCGGCTGTTCAGCGGAGAGAAGCGCTTCGTGCTCGCTGGCTCTGGCCATATCGCTGGCGTGGTCAATCCGCCGACCGCGCAGAAATACCAATATTGGGTGAACCCGGCACCGGTTGAATCGCTGGCGGACTTTGTCGCGGGCGCGGTCGAGACCAAGGGCAGCTGGTGGCCCGACTGGATCGACTGGCTGCGCGCACGCGATTCGGCAACGGTCGTGGCAACCGGCGCGCGCGTTCCCGGGCACGGCGCGCTGGCGGCGATCGCGGATGCCCCTGGGGCCTATGTGCGGGCAAGATAGCATTTCCTATCAAAGGTTTGTACCGCCTGCGTTACATTATGTTGCGGTGCAACATTTACGCTTGTAAATCGCTTCGCGTCGTTTATATTGCAGTGCAGCAATAACGCGGGAGCAATCCGATCATGGCCAGCAAAGGTCCCAAGTCCGACGCCACGACCCCGGCCGTAAAGGCCGTGACCAAGCCTGTCGCCGTTGCGGCAAAGGCGGCACCGTCCGTGCAAGCTTCCGAAGCGAAGCCCGCGCCGATCGCCGAACAGCCCGCTGCGATCGTCGCAACGCCCAGCGTTGCAGCGGCACCAGCCAAGCCTGCCGTCGCTGCTGTGCCGAAGCCGGCCGCAAAGCCGGCCCCCGTCCTTACCCCCGAAGCAAGCCAACCGGCCCCCGCCCCTGCGGTGGCCATCCTCAAAAAGGAAGTCATCACCATGGAAAACACTCTCAAGTCCGCCGCTGAAAAGGTTCAGGCCCAGGCGACCTCGCTGTTCGGCGATGTCAACGATCGCGCCAAGACGGCGATGGAAAAGGGTTCGAAAATGTTCGAGGACATGAACGAATTCTCGAAGGGCAATGTCGAGGCGCTGGTCGAATCGTCGAAGATCGCCGCCAAGGGCGCCCAAGAGATCGCCAAGTACACGACCGATTACGTCAAGGCGTCGGTCGAGAAGGCCAATGCGGCAGCCAAGCAGTTCGCTGCGATCAAGTCGCCGACCGAGCTGTTCGCGCTGCAGAGCGAGCATGCCAAGTCGGCAATGGACACGATGATGGCCGAAACCGCCAGGTTCACCGAAAACTATCTGAAGCTGCTTGGTGAAATCGCCCAGCCGATTTCGAACCGCGTCGCGGTTGCCGCCGAGAAGATGAAGATCGCCGCATAAGCGCATCGCCGCTTTTTCGCCGACGCAAAAGGGCGGTCCCGCGAGGGGCCGCCCTTTTCGTATGGGGTTGTGCACTAGCCCCCTTGCCCTCACCCCCCGCAATGCCATATTTTAGCGACAGATGATCGACAGCAGCACAATCTCGATGGCCGAGCGCCGTGATGATGGAACCGGTGACGACGAGGGCACGGGTCTGGGCGTCGCGACCCGCACGCGCGCCAAGACCAAACAGCCGACGCCGTATCGCGTGCTGCTGCTCAACGACGATTACACGCCGATGGAGTTCGTCGTGCTCGTGCTCCAGCGCTTCTTCCGCATGGATATGGAGGCGGCGACCCGCGTGATGCTCCACGTCCATCAAAAGGGCGTCGGCGTGTGCGGGATCTTCAGCTACGAAGTCGCCGAAACCAAGGTGAGCCAAGTGCTCGATTTCGCGAGGCAGAATCAGCATCCGCTGCAATGCATGCTAGAAAAAGCGTAGCGGTAAATTATTGCGCGCTCGATGGACGCATCTTCCCGTTCGCCCTGAGCCTGTCGAAGGGCTGCTTGCCAAACATCTCGCATAGCATGTGGCGAGCTGGGCTTCGACAGGCTCAGCCCGAACGGGTTAGGACTGAATCAGATTAACAGCACGACGTTCTAATTTCTGCGAGGATGGCGCTCAGCGCCCGGCGGGCAGCCATCCCAAATCGAGCCCGGCATAGCGATCGACGAAGTTGGCCGCGCGCTCAAGCGCGCGCTCATCGGTGAAGGTCACGCGGCCAGCGTCGCGCGCGATCATCCGCTCATCCTCCAATTGCCGCAGCATCCGGTTGACATGAACTGCGGTCAGCCCGGTTGCGTCGCCGAGCTCCTCCTGCGTCAGGCCGAGCGTGAAGCTCATCGTAATGCCGCGGTCGAGCATCCGCATCCGGTTGCGCAGGTCGATCAGGATCGCGGCGACGCGCGCCTTGGCCGAAGTGCGCCCGAGCACCGCCAACCGGTCGGTCAGCGCGGCGCGTTCGATCTGGTCGCACACCATGATCAACGCCGCGAGCCGGGGATGGTCGGTGATGACCGCTGCGAAAGCGGGCCGTTCGAACGGGCAGACCACGCAATCCGACAGCGCCGAGATCGTCTCGCTCGCCGCGCGGTACGCAAGGCTCGATACGGCGAGCATGTCGCCCGCGAAATGGAAGCGCAAGATTTGGCGGCTGCCGTCGTCGAGCAGCACCGACGACATCATCATCCCTTTGCGCAGGATGAACATTTCTGCGGCGCGGTCCTTATCGCGCTGCAACGTCGCGCCGCGCCGCACGTGGCGCTCGCGCGTCTCCAGCCGCTCCAGCGCGTGCCGCTCGTTTGCGGTCAGCACAACCATGTCGCCCAAACGATCGGCGAAGCAACTTCCTGACACGCGCGCACTATCCCCCTTGAATGCTTCCCTAAAAGCAGTGCGGCGCGAACGCTGCATTAAAGTCGATCAACCGCCCCCACCGCCCGTCGGCCCGCCCTGATCCTGTCTATCCGGCTTGCGCAGACGGGGCGAGGCGATAAACGGTAGCGATGGATCGTATTCTTATTCGCGGTGGAAACCGCCTGTCGGGCCGTTTGCCCATTTCCGGGGCCAAGAACGCAGCGCTGACGCTGATGCCGTGCGCGCTGCTGACCGAAGAGCCGGTCACGCTGCGCAATTTGCCGCGGCTCGCCGATGTCGACAGTTTCGGGCATTTGCTCAACCAGCTCGGCTGCTCGACCCGGATCGAGGGCGCGCGCCCCGAAGATTTCGGGCGGGTGATGACGATTCGCGCGGGCAAGCTGACCGCGACCGAGGCGCCGTATGACATCGTGCGCAAAATGCGCGCGTCGATCCTGGTGCTGGGGCCGCTGATCGGGCGCGCGGGGGAGGCGACGGTATCGCTGCCCGGCGGCTGCGCGATCGGCAACCGACCGATCGATCTGCATTTGAAGGCGCTCGAAGCAATCGGGGCCAAGCTCGAAATGGCGGCGGGCTATGTCAAGGCGACCGCCCCCGGCGGGCGGCTGTCCGGCGGCAAATATACTTTCCCGATCGTCTCGGTTGGCGCGACCGAGAATGTCGTGATGGCGGCGGTGCTGGCCAAGGGCGGCAGCCGGATCGAAAATGCCGCGCGCGAGCCCGAGATCGTCGATCTGTGCAATTTGCTGGTGCAGATGGGCGCGAAGATTTCGGGGATTGGCACCGAGACGCTCGAGATCGAAGGGGTCGACCGGCTGCATGGTGCCACCTACCGCGTAATGCCCGACCGGATCGAAGCGGGCAGCTATGCCTGCGCCGCCGCCATCACCGGCGGTTCGCTCGAACTGGTCGGCGTCAAGCTGTCCGACATGCACGCGACCAC
This sequence comes from Sphingomonas sp., assembly GCF_040398505.1. Classification (GTDB taxonomy): domain Bacteria; phylum Pseudomonadota; class Alphaproteobacteria; order Sphingomonadales; family Sphingomonadaceae; genus Sphingomonas. Next base: position 6,296 of record NZ_JBBATX010000059.1, read on the forward strand.
CGATGCACTGATCGCGGCGGGCGTGACGCTTGAGGAGCGCGGCGACAATCTGCTCGTCTCCGCCTCCGGCCCGCTCCAGCCGCTGACGCTGTCGACCGCGCCCTATCCCGGCTTTGCGACCGATATGCAGGCGCAATTCATGGCGATGCTGTGCCTGGCGCAAGGCGCGAGCGTGCTGACCGAGACGATTTTCGAGAATCGCTACATGCACGTGCCCGAACTGGCGCGGATGGGCGCGAATATCGAAGTGCATGGCCGCACCGCGGTGGTGCGCGGGGTTCCGCGGCTCACCGGTGCGCCGGTGATGGCGACCGATTTGCGCGCGTCGATGAGCTTGATCATCGCCGGGCTGGTGGCAGATGGCGAGACGCAAGTGTCGCGCGTGTATCATCTCGATCGCGGGTATGAGCGGTTGGAGGAGAAACTGAGCGCGGTCGGGGCCGATATCGAGCGGGTTGGGGACGGGTGAACGGTATGCGCTCAGGATTGCGCGCAAAAGTTCGGATCAGGATTTTCCGTTCGGGCTGAGCCTGTCGAAGCCCACCTCTCCACATGCGGGCCGCTCGCCTGTTGAAAGATGCCCTTCGACAGGCTCAGGGCGAACGGTGATGGCTACCCTCGCGCCACATACGCATCGAGCGCCGCGAGATGCGCTGCAACCGCGTCGTCGGGCAGGAAGCTGCCCAGGAAACTGTTCCGCGCGAGCGTGACGAGATCGGCGCGGGTCAGGCCGCGTGCCGCCTCCACCGCGTGGTAATTGTCGGCGATGTAGCCGCCGAAATAGGCCGGATCGTCCGAATTGACCGTCGCGCGCAGCCCCGCGCGCAGCATCCGGTCGATCGGATGCGCGGCCATGTTATCGACTACGCACAGCTTGAGATTGGACAGCGGGCAGACCGTCAGCGTCATCGCCGAGCGTGCGAGGCGGGCGACGAGCACCGGGTCCTCGAGGCTGCGATTGCCATGGTCGAGGCGGTCGATGTCGAGCAGATCGAGCGCCTGATAGACGTAGTCGGGCGGTCCTTCTTCGCCGGCATGGGCGACCGCTTTCAGCCCGAGCGCGCGGGCCGCGGCAAAGACGCGCGCGAACTTTTCGGGCGGATGGCCGAGTTCGGACGAATCGAGCCCGACCGCGGCAATCCGGTCGAGCCACGGCCGCGCCGCCTCCAGCGTCTCGAAGGCGTCGGCTTCGTCGAGATGGCGCAGGAAGCTCAGGATCAGCTTCGTCGTCATGCCGTGCTTGGTCTCGGCTTCGTCCATCGCCGACAGCAACCCGGTGATGACCGCCGCGAACGGCACCCCGCGCGCGGTATGCGTCTGCGGATCGAACATGATTTCGGCATGGACGACGCCGTCGGCCGCGGCGCGATCGAAATAGGCCGCGGCGAGATCGTGAAAGTCCTGCGCGGTCAGCAGTACGGCGGCGCCGGCATAATAAATGTCGAGGAAATCCTGCAGCCGCGAGAAGTGATAGGCGGCGCGGACCTCCTCGACGCTGGCATAGGGAATCGCGACCGCGTTGCGCGCGGCGAGCGCGAACATCAGTTCGGGCTCGAGGCTACCCTCGATATGCAAATGCAATTCGGCCTTGGGCAGGCCGGTGATGAAGTCGCC
>NZ_JBBATX010000059.1:8009-16844 GCF_040398505.1 Sphingomonas sp.
TACCCTCGATATGCAAATGCAATTCGGCCTTGGGCAGGCCGGTGATGAAGTCGCCTACAGGCGAGGGCGTGCGCGCGGGAGCTGACATTGCCCACCATTACCCCGTCGGATCGAGGAAGTTTAGAGGAAACTGGATCGCGGCATCGGCGGGGGATCGTAATTTACAAGATGTAGACCGGCGATCGTTATAGGCAGCGATGATGAAACGAATTCCTCTCATGCTGGCGCTGATTGCCACGGCCAGCGTGCTGTTTGCAGGCTGGATGCCGCTTGCGACGCTCGATCCGCGCAATATCGGCTGGCTGCTCGACGGGCACGATCACGGGCAAAGCGCGATCGGGCTTGCCGCTTATCTCGCCGGCGGCGGATGGCCCGGGTTCCACATCGCTTTGCTGTCCGCGCCTGAGGGGACGAGCTTGTTGCTGACCGACAGCATCCCGTTGTTGGGGGTGTTGCTCGGGCCGTTCGCCGCGCTGCTGCCACCGGGTCTGCAATTCGTCGGGCCGTGGATGTTTGCGTGCATGGTGTTGCAGGTGCTGTTCGCCTGGGCGCTGGTCCGCCCGCACGCGCCCGATGCGCCGACGGCGTGGTTCGGCACGGTGTTGCTCGCGGCACTGCCGATGCTGTTCAACCGCTACCCCCATGCGAGTCTCTGCGCGCAGTGGCTGATCCTGTGGGGGCTGTGGATCTATGTCGAACCGCGCCGCGCCGATCGGCCGTTATGGTGGCTGGCGGTGCTCGGGGTGGCGGCGCTGGTCCACAGCTATTTGTTGTTGATGGTCGCGAGCATCTGGGCGGCGGCGATCCTTCGGCGCGTGGTCGAAGGTCGGCAGGTCCGCCCGGTGATCGAGGCGGTCGGGATCATCGCAACCGTCACGCTGCTGCTCGCGGCGCAGGGGGTGTTCGGCGGGGGATTCGGCTCGACACATAGTTATGGCGCATTCCCAATGGCGCTTGATGCGTGGTGGAATCCGGCGAATCAGACCTATTCGGCGCTGCTGCGGACCTCGCCCGAGGATCATGGCCGCGGTTTCGAGGGGCTGAATTACCTTGGGGCGGGCTTGCTGCTGACGGTGGCGATCGCGGCGGCGACGCGGCGCGCGGGGCTGCGGCACCTCGCCTGGCTGCTACCGGGCTTTGCGGTGCTGGCGCTCGTCGCGATCGGGCCGCAGCCTTTGTTCTGGGGGCAGGCGGTGACGACGCTGCACTTGCCCTTATGGCTGACCGACGCGCTCGACCCGGTGCGCGCCTCGGGGCGGCTCGGCTGGCCGCTGACTTATACGCTGGTTTATGCGGCGGTCATCAGCGTGATGGCGCTGCGCCGCGCGACGATCCTGCTCGCCGCTGCCGTCGCTTTGCAGGCGGTCGATCTCGCCCCGATGCTCGCGGCGATCCGCGCGACGGCGGCGCGGGCGAACGGCACCACCGTCTTCGCGCGCACGCACGATCCGCGCTGGGCAGGACTGATCGCGCGCGCGAAGCAAGTCGATTTCACCCCGGCCGATGCCTTTATCAACCTGGCGGTGATGGAGGAGATCACGTGGCGCGCGGTCGCGGCGCGGCGTCCGGTCGGCTTCACCTATACCGCGCGCACCGCCACGGCGACGAAGCTGCGCACCGCCGCCGAGCGTCGGGCGTTCGAGCGCGGCGTCGTGACGCCCGGCCATTTGGTGATCGTCCAGGATGGGGTGCTGCCCGCGACGCTCGCCCCCCGCGCGATTCGCATCGACGGGGTGACGATCATCGCGCCCTGAGCAACAGGCGGCGTGTCAGATCGCCGCCAGCGCTTGTTCGAAATCGCCGATCAGATCGTCGGCATCCTCGACCCCGATCGAGATGCGGACGAGATTGTCGGTGATGCCGAGCGCTTGCTTGCGCGCATCGGGCACCGAAAGGTGCGTCATCGCGGCAGGATGCGACGCCAGCGTCTCGGTGCCGCCGAGCGACACGGCGAGCTTGGCGATTTTCAGCGCATCGAGGAAGGCGAAGGCTTCCTTCTCGCCGCCATTGACGAGCAGCGAGAAGGTCGAGCCAGCACCAGTGCAATGCCGCGCGTAAATGTCGGCCTGGCGCTCCATCCCCGGCGTGTCGGCCAAAAAGCCGAGATAACCGACGCGCTCGACCTTGGGGTGCTGGCGGAGATAGGCGCAGACCTTGACCGAATTTTCGCCCGCGCGGCTCATGCGCAGTTCGAGCGTTTCGAGGCTGCGCATCAGCATCCATGCGGTGTTGGGATCGCAGATCGTGCCGATCGTGTTGCGCATCATGCGAATCGTGTTGATGTGCTCCTTTGACCCGAGCACGCCGCCCGCGACGAGATCGCTATGCCCGCCGGCATATTTGGTGAGGCTGTAGACGACGATGTCGGCCCCGTGCTGCAGCGGTTTCAGCCACAGCGGGCCAAGGAAGGTGTTGTCGATCGCGATCGGCGGCTTGACTGCCGCCTTGGCAAAGATCGCATCGCGGCTCGCGGCGACCGCCTGGATATCGACCAGCGCGTTGGTCGGGTTGGCGGGGCTTTCGAGATAGATGAGCGCGACATTGCCGGTCGCCGCCCTGGCCATCACCGCATCAATCTCTTCGCGCGTCGCGCCCGCCGGAAAATCGAGCCAATGCACGCCGAAGCGCCCGAGGATCCGCGCGATCAGCGTCTCGGTCGCGGCATAAAGCGGGCCGGAATGGACGATCGTGTCGCCGGGCTTGACCATCGACAGGAACAAGGTCGCGATCGCCGACATGCCGGAGGAGAAAACGAGCGCGTCCTCCGCTTCTTCCCAGACGCCGAGCCGATCTTCGAGAATTTCCTGATTCGGGCCGTTGAAGCGCGAATAGACGAGCCCCTCGGCCCCGCCGGGGCGCTTGCCGGTGACGCCCTCGAAATGGCGCTTGCCGGCTGCGGCATTGGGGAAGACGTAGGTCGAGGTGGCGAAGATCGGCGGTTTGAGCGACCCTTCCGACAGCGCCGGATCATAGCCATGCCCCATCATCAGCGTGGACGGCTTGAGCTTGCGGTCGCCGATTTTCTCGATGGAGGGCTTGGGCTTGGTGCGCGCGGCGACGCCGGTCAGATCGGCTTCGGTTTCGTGCGTTTCGGTCTTCGCCATTGGGGTGCGTCCTGCTGCAAAAAATGATAGGCTGATCTAACGCGCGATAGTCTCAAAAGATACCATCTCGCGACGAACGCAGAGGAGGGCGCGATGGCGGTTGCGGTGGTTTCGATCCCGGTCAGGGATCAGGTGGCGGGGCGGACCTTCTATACCGAAGTGATCGGGCTGGAGGTGCTGCGCGACGAGGCAACGGGGCCGGACATGCGCTGGATTCAGCTTCAGCCCAAAGACGGCGGGGCGACGATCGCGCTGGTGACCTGGTTCCAGGGGATGCCGCCGGGGGGGATGCAGGGGCTGATGCTCGGCGTCGAGGATGCCGGTGCCGAATATGAACGGCTGTCCGCGCTGGGGATTGCGGTGTCGCCGGTCGATGAGCAGCCATGGGGACGCTTCACGATGCTGAACGACCCCGATGGCAATGGCCTGATCCTCGCGCAACTTACGGCGCCCGAGGAATTCAGGACGCGATAGGTTTCCTCCCCTCCCGGGAAGGGCGGGGAGGAAGAATGAGGGGGGTGTTAAAGCCCGATGATCGCGATCTGTCGCCCATAGCCCGGTTCGCCGCGATGCGTGGCGCGGCGGTAGCTGAAGAAGCGCGCTTCGTCGGCATAGGTGTCTAGGCCGAGCAAAGCGACGCGGCCAATCCCGGCGGCGGCGAGGCGGTGCGCGACATAGGCCTCCAAGTCGAACTGGAAGTGGCCGTCGCGCCCTTCTGCGAAGAAGCGTTCATTGGCCGGGTCGTGTGCCGCGAAGCGGCGGGCGAAGGCGTCATCGACCTCATAGCTGGCGCGCGCGATGCAGGGGCCGATTGCGGCGGTGATCCGTTCGCGCTGCGCGCCCAGCGCCTCCATCGCGAGGATCGTCGCGTCGGTCACGCCGCCGAGCGCGCCTTTCCACCCGGCATGTGCCGCGCCGACCACGCCCGCTGCCACATCGGCGAGCAATACGGGCGCGCAATCGGCGGTCAGGATGCCGAGCGCGAGGCCGGGGCGATCGGTCACCAGCGCATCGGCGCGCGGGCGCAGCCGGTCCTCGAACGGCGCGCGCACCGTCACGCAATCGGCCGAGTGGATTTGATAGAGCGTGGTGAGTGCCGCGCCGGGCAGCACCGCTGCGGTCGCCAGCCGCCGGTTATCCTCGACTGCGGCGGCATCGTCGTCCGAGCCGACCCCGACATTCAAACCGGCATGAATCCCGCTTGAGACCCCGCCGATCCGCCCGAGAAAGCCGTGCGCGACGCCGTCGAGCGTCGGCGCGCGGATCCCTTCGACCGGTGGCGGAACGCTCACAGCAGCAGCCGCATCAGATTGTCATCATCGACCGTCTCGCCGACGCGAAAGGCGATCCGCCCGACATCCTCGAAGCCATATTTTTCGTAAAAGCGGTGCGCGCGGTGATTGTCGACATAGACGCTGAGGATGATCTCGCGCGCGCCGTGGCTGCGGGCGTGGTCGAGCGCCCAGGTCATCAATTCCTGCGCGACGCCCGCGCCGTGCCATTCACCGAGTACGTAGAATTGATAGAGCTCGATCGCATCGGGGCGCCATTCGCCGGGGAAGGTAACCGGACCCATTTTGACGAAGCCGATGATCGCATCATCCCCTGTTGCATTGGCCGCCAGCGCGAGCCGGATCGCAAAATCGGGGTCGGACAATTGCGACGGCAAACCGTTCGCGCCGAACGCTTCGTCGAGAAAGGCGGCAAGGTCCGACTGGCGATAGAGCGTGCCGAAGGTTTCGGTGAAGGAGCGGCGCGCCATGGCGGCAAGCTCGGGCCCGTCGATGGTGCGGGCGTCGCGATAGGTGATCATGCAAAACCTGCGGAATTGGGCCAGCCGGGGGCGGTGATGGCGAGGACCTGGAAGAGATTGCCCATGTCCTGTGTCAGGCGGGCTTTGTCCACGGCGATCTGCTCGGCGCGCGCGGGTGTGGCGCTGGCGAGCGCGGCGGCGCGCGCGTCGATGCCGAGCGCGGTGAGGAACGCGCCCTGGCCGATCGGGCCAGCAACCTGCGCACGCTCGACCAAGGCGGCGGCGGCGAGCGTGCCGAAATCGACATGCGCGGTGAGATCCTGTTCGCCCGGCGCTTCGAACGGATTGGTGAAGGCGTGGCCGCGCACCGCTTGCAGCGTGTCGCCAAGCGCGGGGCCATCATAACCATAATCGATCGCGAGCAGCGCGCCGCCTTGCGCCACGATGCGCTGCGCCAGGCCGCGCAGGATGGCGACGCTGGCGGGCGAGGTTTCGATGACCGATCCGGCGGGGGCGTCGCGCAAGCGCTCCGGGATCACCGCGTCGGGCACTTGGTTGCCCGCGATTGGCAGGAACAGCGTGTCCTGGCACGCGACGAGCCGTTCGAACCAGCCCGCGCTTCCCCGCACCAATTGCCGGATCGGCAGCGCATCGAAAAATTCATTGGCGATGATGATCAAGGGACGATCGGTGGGTAGCGTGTCGATTGCGTCGTGCCATGTCGCCTGTGGTACGCGATCGGCCTGAGATGCGCTGAGCACCGGGCTGGTTTCGACGAAATGGACGGGCGGGGTAAGGCCCGCTTTGGCCATCGCGCGCAGGGCATCGGCGGTGAGCGTGCCGCGCCCCGGGCCGAGTTCGACCCACGCAGCGTCCGGGCGTCCGGCACGGTCCCACAGATCGGCGCCCCATAGCCCGATCAGCTCGCCGAACATCTGGCTGATCTCGGGCGCGGTGGTGAAGTCGCCGCCCGCGCCGAGCGGATCGCGCGTCGCATAATAATGCTGGTTCGCCGCCGCCATGAACTGCGCGAGCGAAATCGGCCCCGCGAGCGTGATCGCGCGGGCGAGGCGGTCGGTTAGGCTCTGCAGGGAGGTTTCCCCTTTTCCGTTCGGGCTGAGCCTGTCGAAGCCCTGCTCTCCTCCTTCCGCCGCGCTCAAGAGGAGAGCAGCCCTTCGACAGGCTCAGGGCGAACGGAAAGCTTTACGGACACCCCCCTCACGCGACGCTCTCGCCTCCGGCGATCGGTTCGACGCGGGTGCGGCGGCCTTTGGCGGTGAGCACCAGATACAGCCCGCCGACGATCATCGGCAGCGTCAGCACCTGGCCCATATGGATTGTGTTGGCGAAAAAGCCGCCGGCCCATTCGCGGAACTGGCCGTCGGGTTCGCGGAAGAATTCGACCGTGAAGCGCGCGAGGCCATAGCCGAGCAGGAACAGCCCGACGAGCTTGCCCGGCTCATAGCGCGCCTTGGTGCGCCAGAAGGCGAACCACAGAATCGCGAACAAGGCGATGCCTTCGAGCCCCGCTTCATAAAGCTGGCTCGGGTGGCGCGCCGGATCGATGATGCCGGGCATCACCGTATCGGGGAAGACGATCGCCCACGGGACGTCGGTCGGCTTGCCCCACAATTCGCCATTCACGAAATTGGCGACCCGCCCGAAAAACAGCCCGAACGGCACGGCGCAGGCAAGGTAGTCGTGGATCCGCAACCAATCGAGCTTCTGCGCCCGCGCGAACAGGATGATGCCGATCGACGTGCCGATCATCCCGCCATGGAACGACATGCCGCCATCCCACAGCCGGAAGATGCCGGTCGAGACGAGCAATCGCGGGGCGTAAAAGAGCGCATAGCCGACGCGCCCGCCGAGAATGATGCCGAGCGTTGCGTAGAAGACGAGGTCGTCGGCATGGCGCCTGGCCATCGGGCTGCCGGGTTGGGCGATCAGCTTGAGCAGATACCACCAGCCGACGACGATGCCCGTGATATAGGCGAGCGAATACCATTTGATCTGAAAGAAACCGAGATCGAGCGCGACCTTGCTCAGGTGAAGATCGGTGAAATGCAGGTGCGGGGGGACCGTTGGCGCAGCCGCGACGAGGATCTGGCCGAGCACCGGCTGAAGATGGGACAGGATCAAGGCTTTTCCCCGGAGATTTGCGCCTCCATAAAGCCGACAAGCAATAAGACCAAGTGGAGAGCGTATATGCCGAGCAAACTGGACCTGCGGATGGATGCGGCGCTCGCCGCGCTGACCGGACCTGGCGCACCGCTCGCGCTCGGCTCGGTCACCGTCGGTGGGGTCGACCTGCCGCTGATCACCGGCGTGCCGCAGACGCTGCCGCCCTATTTCGCGCATTATTGCGCCGACCATGCCGACAAGACCTTTCTGGTCGCGGGCGATGAGCGGCTGAGTTTTGCCACCGTCTACGCCGCCGCCGCCCAGGTCGCGCACGCCCTGGTGGCGACGCACGGCGTGCAGCCGGGCGACCGGATCGGTATCGCGATGCGCAATTCGCCGTCGTGGATCGTGCTCTACATGGGCATCGTCATGGCCGGCGGCGTGGCGACGCTGCTCAACGGCTGGTGGCAGTCGGAGGAGCTGGCCGCGGCGATGAGCGATGTCGAGTGCAGCCTGGTGTTCGCCGATCCGCCGCGTGCGAAGCGGCTGGCGGAGATTGACGGGCTCGATACGCCGGTCGTGACGATCGACGATATCCGCCCGCTGGCCGAGGCGCTTGGCGGTCTGACCGGCGACGCGGGCACGCTCCCCACGCCGGCGCCAACCGATCCTGCGACGATCCTGTTCACCTCGGGCTCGACCGGCCAGTCGAAGGGCGCGATCAGCGATCATCGCGCGGTGACGCAAGCGGTGTACAATTATCTGGCGCAGGCGCTCGTGATGCTCGGCATCACCAGCGAAGACGGCAACCCGCCGGTGGGGCAGCCCGCGACGCTGCTCAACGTGCCGCTGTTCCACGTGACCGCCGAAGTGCCGGTGTTCCTGCAAAGCTTCGCGATGGGGCGCAAACTCGTGCTGATGCCGAAATGGGATGCCGAGCAAGCGATGCGGCTGATCGAGGCCGAGCAAGTCAGTTATTTCGTCGGCGTGCCGCTGATGAGCTTCGAAATCCTGACGCACCCCAAGCGTAGCGAGTATGATCTGTCGAGCGTCACCGACTTCGCCGCCGGCGGCGCGCCGCGCCCGGTCGAGCATGTCCGCCGCATCGCCGAGGAAATGGGCGGGCCCAAGCCCTTGCTCGGCTACGGCCTGACCGAAACCAACGGCATCGGCTGCGGCAATTTCCGCGACAATTACCTCGCCAAGCCCAATTCGACCGGACGCGCCTCCGCGCCCTTGGTCGATCTCGCGATCCTCGACGGCGCGGGCAAGCCGGTGGCGCAAGGGGAGCGCGGCGAGGTGGCGATTCGCTCGGTGTGCAATTTCACCGAATATTATGGACGGCCCGATGCAACGGCAGCGGCGTTCACGCCCGACCGCTATTTCCTGACCGGCGACATCGGCTATGTCGATTCGGGCGGGTATTTGTTCATCGTCGATCGCAAGAAGGACATCATCATCCGCGGCGGCGAGAATATCTCGTGTCAGGAAGTCGAAGCCGCGATCTACAAACATCCCGCCGTGGCGGAAGCCGCCGTGTTCGGCCTGGCCGACGAACGCTTTGGCGAGGTTCCCGGCGCGGTCGTGCTGGCGCGGGAGGGCGAGGCGCTCGATACCGAGGAATTGTGTGCGTTCCTGTTCGCGCATGTCGCGGCGTTCAAGGTGCCGCAGCGAATCTGGTTCGTCACGGAGGCACTACCCAGACTCGGCACCGAGAAGATCGATAAGGTGTCGCTGCGCACCAAATATCGCGCGATCGCGGCAGCGGAGGCGGGCGAAGCAGTGGGGGGATAGCGGGCTTAGACCCAATTCCCGTTCGTGCTGAGCTTGTCGAAGCACTGCTCGCCCCACGCG
>NZ_JBBATX010000060.1:0-16824 GCF_040398505.1 Sphingomonas sp.
CTTCGCGGGAGAGGCAACGAAGACTTGGGTCGCATTCTTCATGCGGCCCTAGTCGAAGTCGGTGAGGGTCTTCTTCTTGTCCAGGCGCCGCCAAGAAGAAGACCCTCCCCCAGCCCCTCCCGCGAAGGCGGGAGGGGGGTAGAAAAAGCGCCGCGCTACTTCGCGCGCACCCGCCAGATCGTATTCCCGACATCGTCCGCCACCAGCAGCGCGCCGGTCGCATCGGTAATCACCCCGACCGGGCGCCCCTGCGCCTCGCCCTTGGCATTGAGAAAACCGGTCAGGACATCGACGGGCTTTGCGCCCTTCACCGGAAAGCCGAGGTCGCCAAAGGGCACATACGCGACCTTATAGCCCGACACCGGCACGCGGTTCCACGAACCGTGTTCGCCGACGAATGCGCCGTTGGCGTATTTCGCCCCGAGCTTCGCATCGGTCGCAAAGGCCAGGCCGAGTGCCGCGACATGCGGCCCCATCGCAAAGTCGGGCCGCTTCGAATATTCCTGCAAGGCAGGGTTTTCCGGCTGCACGCGGAAATCCTGATGGCCGCCCCAATAATACCAGGGCCAGCCGAAATTGTCGCCGATCCCGACGCGGGTGATGTAATCGGGAACGATGTCCGATCCGAGCATGTCGCGCTCGTTCACCGCGACCCAGAGTGCGCCCGATTTCGGCTCGAACGCCATGCCCTGCGGGTTGCGAAGCCCTGCGCCGTACACGCGGAAGGTCTTGGCTTGTGGATCGACCTGCAGGATGTTGGCGCGATATTTCTCCGCCGCGATGCCGTTATCGGCGATGTTGGTGGCCGAACCGACCCCGACATAGAGATACTTTCCCTCGGGATCGGCGAGCAGCGTGCGCGCCCAGTGATTGCCGCCGCCGCTCAGCGCGATGACCTTTTCGGGCTTGGCAGTGATCTTGGTCTGGCCGACGGTGAAGGGTACCCGGAGCAGCGCATCGGTGTCGGCGATGTAGAGATACCCGCCCATCAGCGCCATGCCGGTCGGTGAGTTGAGCCCGGCGATCAGCACCGTGTGCGCCTCGGCAACACCGTCGCCATTGGCGTCGCGCAGCAGCGTGATGCGGTTGGGCGAGGCGACTCCCGCGCCGCCTTTCGTCATCAGATAGCCCATCACGACGTCGGCAATGCCCGTCGTCGCGCGCGGCGGCGAATTGGTCTCGGCGACCAGAATGTCACCATTGGGCAAGCGATAGAGCCAGCGCGGATGGTTGAGCCCGCGCGCAAAGGCCGCGACCTGTAGTCCTTCCGCCGCGACCGGTGTGGCGCCGTTCTTCCAGCCGACCGCATCGGCGACCGCGATCGTCGGGATCGTCTGTGCGCGCGGCGGGGTGATTTTGGGGCGTTCGCCCTGCACCGCCGCGATCGGCAGGCGCGCCGGATCGGGCTGAAATGCCCACCACAGCGCACCGGCTCCTGCGACGATCACGATCGCCAGGATGATCAGAATATGTTTGCGCATCGCGATCAGTCGCCTTCGGGCTCGGGCTTTGGGGGGTGCAGTCGCAAGCTCAGCACGCGGCGGGTATTGGCGGCGACGACTTCGAGCGTCCAGCCGCTATCGTGGACGATGCACTCGCCCACTTGCGGGACATGGCCCGCCAGCACAGCGGCGAGCCCGCCGATCGTATCGATATCGCCATCGACTTCGGCGAGGCGCGGATCGATGATCTCGCCGACATCCTCAAGCTCGGCGCGCGCATCCGCAGCCCACGCGCCGCCGTCGAGCGGGTTGAGCAAGGCGGTGGTCGCGGCGTCGTGCTCGTCCTCGATATCGCCGACGATTTCCTCGATCAGATCCTCGATCGTGACGAGTCCCTCGGTCCCGAAATATTCGTCGAGCACGATCGCGAGATGAACACGTTTGGTGCGCATGTCAGCGAGCAGATCGAGCGCGCCGCGCGACATCGGCACGTAAAGCGGCTCGCGGATCAGGCTCGACCAATCGTCGGGATAGGGCGCGTCGGTCGCGATGATCTTGAACACGTCGCGCAAGTGGATCATGCCGATGATCGTATCGAGTTCGCCGCGATAGACCGGCAAGCGGCTGTGCGTCGCCTCGGCGAAGATCTTCACCAGATCGGCAAAACTGGTGCGTTCCTCGACCGCAACGATGTCGGCGCGCGGCACGCCGACATCACCCGCGTCACGCTCGCCGAAATGGAGCAAATTGCGTACCATCGTGCGTTCGAGCGGGGAAAGATCGCCCTTATTGTCGGGCGCGGGATCATCCTCATGCGCGTCAATCGCTTCCTCAAGCGTGGCGCGGAGCGAATCATCCTGCGCGCCGCCCGAGATCCAGCTGCGGAAACTGCGCCAGATGCTGGTCTCGCTGTGCACGGCACCGCCGAAATGGCTCGGGGTGCCGGTGGTACTATGTCCGTCAGACATTGGGGGTTTTCAATCCTCTTCGAGCAAATACGGGTCGGCCAGACCGAGGGCGGCGAGGGCGTCGATCTCGATCGCCTCCATCGCCTCGGCCTCCATGCCAACCATATGATCATACCCTAGCAAATGCAGCGTGCCATGCACGATCAAATGCGTGGCATGATCGTGCAGCGTGATGCCTTTCTCCGCGGCCTCGCGCGCACACGTCTCGAATGCGAGCACGATATCGCCCAAAAGCACCTCGCCATCGTCCGAATTCTGGTCGATCGTGTCGAGCAGATCGGCCTGCACCATCGGGAAGGACAGGACGTTGGTCGGCTTGTCCTTCTGCCGATATTGCGCGTTGAGCGTCTGGACTTCGGCATCGTCGGTCAGGCGGACCGAGATTTCGACCGTGGCCGGGCCAGTGGCGAGTTCGGCATGCGGGGTGCGGGTGAGCGCAGCGGTCGCGGCGCGGGTGGCGAGGGTTTCCCAGTCATGGGCGGGCCAGACGTCTTCGTGGCTAAGTTCGACGAGGATCATATCAGCGTCGCATCCTTGATGTCGATCTGCGCAAAATCATCGCCTTTGAACAGCAAGGCGGCATCGTGCCGTCGGGCGACAGCGTAAGCGAAGCAATCCCCGAAATTCAGTTTAGCGGGGTGAACACCTTTGCCGAAGCGTTCATGCGCATCCAACGCACACAGCGTATCGTCTGTATCGACTGAAATCACCTGCAACGCACTTGCTTCGACAAAGTCCAACACCGGCGCACGCGCTTCCGCTAGCGCGACTCCCCGTGCACTTTCGACGCCGCGCGCCGCCTCCCAGATCGCAAGAGGGGACGTAATGCGGTTCGCCTCGCCCAGCATAGCTTCGGCGAAGCTGGTCGCTTCCGGCTCCCGTGCGATCATTGCCACGATCGCGGAGGCATCAAGGAATACAGTCACTGTTCGTCGTAAAGTTCGTCGTTCAGCGAATCGTAAAAGCGTTTGTCGGCTTTCAGTCCGTTGGGCAGCGGTAACGGGTGCTCCCGCCAATACTTTTGCAGCCATTCTGGCGCAGCGCGCCCGCGCCCGTGACGGTCAAAACAGTCCTGAATCGCAAGCCGAACGATCTCGGCCATAGGCGTGCCGCGTTCATCGGCCAGACGTGCGATCGTTCGCACGACCTCCTGATCCTCAATCAGGAAGGGTGCGGAAAGAGCCTGCTGCTCGGCGCGGCTGAGCGGATCGGAAGGCACATTCATGATGTCCCTTCATACGCCTCGACGATGCGCCCGACAATGGGATGGCGCACCACGTCGCCCGAGCCGAAGCGGCAGATCGACAGGCCTTCGACACCCTCCAGCCGCCCGACCGCATCGTTCAGCCCGGACGCGTTCATGCCGCCGGGGAGATCGGTCTGCTTGGGATCGCCGCACACCACCATCCGGCTATTCTCGCCGAAGCGCGTCAGGAACATCTTCATTTGTCCGGGCGTCGTGTTCTGCGCTTCATCGAGGATGATGAAGGCGTCGGCCAGCGTACGGCCGCGCATGAAGGCAATCGGCGCGATTTCGATCTCGCCGCTGGCGATGCGGCGTTCGACCTGTTCGGCGGGCAGGCAATCGTTGAGCGCGTCGTAGAGCGGCCGCAAATACGGATCGACCTTCTCCTTCATGTCGCCGGGCAGGAAGCCGAGCTTCTCGCCCGCTTCCACCGCGGGGCGCGACAGGATCAGCCGCTGGATGCTGCCGGTGATGAGCTGCGCCACGGCTTGCGCGACCGCGATATAGGTCTTGCCCGTGCCTGCTGGCCCGAGCGCGAAGATGATGTCGTTGTTGAGCAGCTCGCGCATATAATGCGCTTGCGCCATCGTGCGCGGGACGATCGTCTTCTTGCGCGTGCGGATCATAATTTGCGGGGCGCCACCGCCCCCGGCATCGGCCTGGATGATCCCGGCGAGCGTCGGTTCGGCCGACATCGCGATCACCGCCTCGATCAGCCCGGTATCGACGACCTCGCCGCGCACGATGCGGTTGTACAGCCCGTGCAGCACGTCGCGCGCCTGGGCGACCGATTCGGCGGTGCCTTCCAGCCCGACCTTATTGCCGCGCGCGGTGATGTAGACGCCAAGCCGACTTTCGAGCGCGAGCAGATTTTTATCAAATTCGCCGAACAGTTGCGCCATCAATTGCGGGCGATCGAACACCAATTCGGTCCGGCTGCGATCGCCGGATTGTGCGGGGACGGGCTTGCGGCTCATGCGGTTCCTTCGGGGGAAAGAGGGCGTGACGGCGAGTGCGGGAGGATGAAGCGACGGCGCTGGGCGCGGCGAGTTTTGGGGGACTGCATCCGCCAATCAGTTTGGCAGAGCGACCGGCGATAGAATAGCGAAAAGTGCGGTGTCGGCGTCGTTTGGTCCGACTGCGCGGTCAGCGCAGCAACCCGATCCGCTCAAGCACGATGCGCCCGCCCGACCACAGGATCATGCCCATACCCGCCGCAATATACACCCACAGGCCGATCGGATTGCGCTTCCATTGCGGCGGCACGAGATCGGTCGGGGCGGGTTTGGACATAGCGCTATTGTGATGCTTGTGCGGGCCGATGTCGAGAGCATGCTTCTCCCCTCCCTGAAAGGGAGGGGGTCGGGGGTGGGTGGGCTCGTTGTCGAATACCGTCCCCGCCCCATGCCAACCCACCCCCAGCCCCTCCCTTCCAGGGAGGGGAGAAGAGTTAGGCTGCCGCTTCCGCCAGAACTCCGAGCATAGAATTCGCGCCCGCCTCGGCGAGCGTCACTTCGACCAGATCGCCGATGCTCGCATCGCTCACCAGATGGACCGATTGCAGCCACGGGCTCTTGCCGATCAACTGGCCGGGCAGTTTGCCTTTGCGTTCGAGCAGGACCTGGCAGGTGCGCCCCACGGTCGCTGCATTGAAGGCAGCCTGATCGCGGTTGAGCGCGGCCTGCAGCCGCTGGAGCCGGTCGTCCATTACCGCTTCGGGGATTTGGTCGGCCATCGTCGCGGCGGGGGTGCCGGGGCGCGGGCTATATTTGAAGCTATAGGCCTGCGCATAGCCGACCGCATCGACGAGGCTGAGCGTGTCCTCGAAATCGGCCTCGGTCTCGCCGGGAAAGCCGACGATGAAATCGCCCGACAGCGCGATGTCGGGGCGGGCGGCGCGGACGCGCTCAAGGATGCGCAGGTAAGAGTCGCGCGAATGGCTGCGGTTCATCGCCTTCAGGATGCGGTCGCTGCCCGATTGCACCGGCAAGTGCAGGAACGGCATCAGCTTTTCGACGCGGGCATGCGCGTCGATCAACCCTTGCGTCATGTCGTTGGGGTGGCTGGTGGTGTAGCGAATCCGGGCGAGGCCGTCGATTCCGTCGAGCGCGGCGATCAGATCATGCAGGCCTTTGCCTTTGTCTTCCCACGCATTCACATTTTGCCCGAGCAGCGTGATCTCGCGCGCGCCCGCCGCGACCAGTGCGCGCGCTTCATCGACGATCTGCCCCCAGCCGCGCGAGACTTCGGCGCCGCGCGTATAGGGCACGACGCAATAGGTGCAGAATTTGTCGCACCCCTCCTGCACCGTCAGGAACGCGCTTGGCGGCACGCGACGCCGCGAGGGGAGGTGACCGAACTTCATGTCGACCGGCATGTCGGTATCTAGCGCCGCCTCGCCGCGCGCGGCCTTTGCGACCAGCTCGGGCAAATTGTGATAGGCTTGCGGGCCAACCACGACATCGACCTTGGCGCGCCGCACGATCTCGGCACCTTCGGCCTGCGCGACGCAGCCGGCGACCGCGATCATCGGGCTGCGGCCCTGCTTCGCGGCGTCTTTGCGCAAGCGGCCAATGTCCGAATAGACCTTTTCGGTCGCGCGCTCGCGAATGTGGCAGGTGTTGAGCACGACGAGATCGGCATCGGCGGGGGCCGCCTGCGTCAGGCCTTGCGCGGCCATCAATTCGGCCATCCGATCGCCGTCATAGACGTTCATCTGGCAGCCGAAGGATTTGACGGCATAGGTCTTGGGTGCGGGTTTCATGATGCGGGCGCTATAGGGCGGAGAGCCTGTTCCTACAAATCCTCCACTTCATTCCTCCCCGGAACGGGGAGGAATGAAGACGTTACGGCTGCGCATGGCCTGTAAAGGGCACCAGCGGTCGCCCGATCGCCGCGACCAGCGCGTCTTCGATGCGGCGGCGGCTTTCGGCGGCGATCGCCTTGCGCCCGGTAAAGTCACGCGGGTGGAAGGGTTCGAGGAACGTCACCGTTACGCGAAACGTGCCGGGGCGGGCGAGCAGACGCACAGCATTATCCTTGCCCGATTCCTCGCCGATCCAGGCGATTTCCTCGCTGACCGTGCCATAATCGAGCAGCACCGGCTGGACCAGAATGCCGGGCGGTGGCGGCTCGAGCACTTTGAGCATCGGCGTCTTGAAGGGAAAGAGCGACCGGCCGTCGGTCGTCGTCCCCTCGGGAAAAACCGTCACCGACCACGTCTCGGCCAGCGCATCGCGCAAGCGATTGATTTGCTCGGCGACGCCCAGACGATCCTCGCGTTCCACAAAGACCGTGCGGTTGAGCCTGGCGAGCCAGCCGACCACCGGCGCGTCGCGAATTTCGGCCTTGGCGACGAAGGCGGTGCCGCTCGCGCCGGCAATCGCCAAAATGTCGATCCAGCTGACATGGTTGGCGATGTAGAAGGCGTCGCGGCGCAGCGCTGTCCCCTTCACCGTGACGCGCGCGCCGCAAATGCGCGCCGCCGTGGCGAGATAGTAACGCGGCCAGGGGGATGAGATGTGCAGGATGCGCCACAGATAATGCGGCGGCACGGTGACGACGAGCATCAGCGCAAGCAGGACGATCCGCGTCCACAGCCGCAGGAAAGCGAGCCAGCTTAGCGGCGGGGGCGTGCCCGCGGCGGCGGCGGCGCGCGCTTGCGGGCTGATCGGCACGGCGCTCAGCTCTTGCGGTCGAGCGCTACGCCGTAGAGTTCCATCCGGTGGTCGACCAGGCGAAAGCCTAGGCGCTCGGCAATGGCCTTTTGCAGCTGTTCGAGCTCGGGATCGACGAATTCGATCACCTTGCCGCTCTCGACATCGATCAGATGGTCGTGATGCGCCTCGGGCGCGGGCTCATAGCGCGATCGGCCATCGCCGAAATCGTGGCGGTCGAGGATGCCAGCCTCCTCGAACAGGCGAACCGTGCGATAGACGGTTGCGATCGAGATGCCGGGGTCGATCGCGGAGGCGCGCTCATACACTTTTTCGACGTCGGGATGATCCTCGGCATCGGATAGCACGCGCGCGATCACCTTGCGCTGATCGGTGATGCGCAGGCCCTTTTCCGCACAGAGAGCTTCGAGATCGATCTTACGCGCCATAGCGGCGGGTGTAGGCGCTTAACGCTTGTTGCGAAAGAGGAGAGTTGTTCGCAATAGCGCCTCTCGATTCCTCCCCCGGGTGCCGGGGGAGGATTGAGGGCTCAGCGAACGATCTTGCGACGCTTGGTGCCAAGGCCAATCTTCTTGGCGAGCGTCCGACGCTGTTCCGCATAGTTTGGTGCAACCATCGGATAGTCCGCTGGCAGGTTCCACTTTGCGCGATATTGCTCAGGGGTCATTTGATAATGCGTCATCAGATGGCGCTTGAGCATCTTCAGCTTCTTGCCGTCTTCGAGGCAGACGATGAAGTCTGGCTTGATCGAGGACCGGATCGAAACCGCTGGTTCCTGCTTGATGACTTCGACCGGGGCCGGGCCACCAAGTCCGCTCAACGCGCCATGAACGTGGGCGATCAAGACCGGAAGATCCGAAACTGCGACGCTGTTGTTGCTGACATGAGCCGCGACGATGTCGGCGGTAAGCGTGATCAGGGTCTCCTGAAGCTCGTTCATGCTGTCCATAATAATCCTTTCACTCCAATTCGGACGGCAATTACACACCGTCGTGACTTGCGCCTATCATCTTTTAGGCTGAGGGATGCAAGTCGTAATCGCCTCGATGAAATGTCTGTTAGAAAATCTCACGACGATAGGTCAAAGCATCAAATGCTCTGCCGTCAACACCACGATAGTAATGGCGCCGTTCGCCGACTTTGTCGAAACCAACGGCGCGGTATAGTTTAATCGCATCATTGCCCTCGCGCACTTCGAGATGGAGCGTGCGCGCCCCCTGCATTCGGGAATCGCTGATCACCGATCGTAGCAAGGCCGCGCCAACCCCGCGGCGGCGGAACATCGGCGCGGTCGCGAGCAACAGCAATTCGGCTTCGTCGAGCACGCGGCGCGACAAAGCGAAACCCGCTGGTTCGCTTCCAATCTCGGCGATGGTGAGCCACACGCCGGACATCGCCATTAGGCCAAGGACTTGGTTATGCGTCCAGGCTTCGCCGAAGCCCGGGTCGAACGCGGCGCGCATCAGCCGGTCGATCACCGCGAGATCGGCGACCGCACCGCTGCGGAGGTCGATCCGCACCATTGTGCTCATGCCGCCACCATCGGCTTTGCATCGGGCGCGCGACCGTAAATCGGCTTTGGCTCAAGCGTCGTGAAGGCGGGCGGGAGCAGCACTGCGTCGGCGGCATCGGGCAGGGCGCCCCGCGGCGCGGTGCGGGGATCGCCAAATCCGAGCCAGCGCAGGCCGTCGCCGACCGCGTGCATTCCGCCGAGGCGAAGCCGGGCGTCGGCGGGCGCAAGCGAGGCGAGCGTGGATGTCTCGGTCAAAGGAGGCGCTTCGAAGGTCTGCATGAAGACTTCGCCATGCCCGCCCTCCAAAAGCACGGCAAGGGGGCCGTAAACCGTCTCGCGCGCAAAGGCGCCCGCCGCCAGCGCGGCAAGCGAGGAAAAGCCGCCGAGCGTCGCCCCCCAACCGAGCGCCAGGCCACGGGCTGCGGCCACGCCAACGCGAATGCCGGTAAAGCTGCCCGGCCCGCAATCGACCAGAATATGCGCCGCGCGCCCGCCGTCCGGCAGCCCCGCGATCATTGGGATCAGATGTTCGGCATGACCGCGCCCGACCGTTTCATGCGCACGCGCGATGACCGCGCCATGCTCGATCAGCGCGACCGAACAGGCAGCGGTCGCGGTTTCGATGACCAGCGTGCGGAAGGTTGGGTCACGCAAACCGGATCAAGCGATGCTGTTGAACATGCCGAAATCGGGCCGGGGCGAGCGATCGAAGATCGTCGCCGCGTCGCCATGCCCGAGCGTCGCGATAAAGTTCACCGTGACCGAGGGCGTTTCGGCGAAGAAAGCGGCGTTGACCTTGGCGGCGTCGAAGCCCGACATTGCACCGGTATCGAGACCAAGCGCGCGCGCCGCCGTGATGAGATACGCGCCCTGGAGCGAGGAATTGCGCATCGCCGATTCCGCGCGGAGCTCGGGGTTGCCGTCGAACCACGCTTTGGCATTAACGTGCGGGAACAGTTGCGGCAGATATTCGTGGAAATCACGGTCCATGCCGATGATGACGCTGACCGGTGCCTTCAGCACCTTGGGCGCATTCTGTGCCGAGCAGCATTCGGCGAGCTTCGTCTTGGCGGCATCGCTCGTGCACCAGATCAGCCGGGCCGGCAGCTGATTGGCCGAGGTGGGACCCCATTTCATCAAATCCCAGATCGCGTGCAAATCGCTCTCGGTGACGGGCGCGTCGGTATAACCGTTATAGGTGCGGGCGGTGCGGAACAGCTGGTCGAGCGCGGCGTCGGACAAAACGGTCATTAAACGGCTCGCACTTCGGTAACTTCGGGAACATAATATTTGAGCAATTGCTCGATTCCGTTCTTCAGCGTCGCGCTGGAGGACGGGCACCCTGCGCATGCGCCCTGCATCGCCAGGAACACCTTGCCCTTGTCGAAGCCGCGATAGACGATGTCGCCGCCATCATTGGCGACCGCCGGACGGATGCGCGTTTCGATCAAATCCTTGATCTGCGCGACGATGTCGGCATCGGCCGGATCATCGTTGAACGCGTCGTCGGCGGGAACCGCGATGCCACCGGCATTGCCCGGCTTGAACAAAGGTATGCCCGCGCTGAAATGATCGACCATCAGGCCGAGAATGTCGGGCTTCAAGTCGCTCCATTCGGTCCCCGATGCGGCGGTGACCGAGACGAAATCGCGCCCGAAGAACACGCCGGTGACATCGCCCAGACCGAACAAGGCTTCGGCGAGTGGGGAGGCCTCGGCCTCCTCCGGCGTCACGAAATCGCGCGTGCCAGCCTCCATCACCGTGCGGTTGGGGAGGAATTTCAGGGTCGCCGGGTTGGGCGTTGTTTCGGTTTCGATCAGCATGCAGGGCATGTGGCGCGCAGCGCGGGCGAGTGCAAGGGTCGATGTCGCGGCTGGCGGTTGCCGCTTTCCGCCGCTATCGTCATGGCTATGACCGTGTTCCTGCGTACGACGCGCCTCGCCCTTCTGTCCTTTCTCGTCATCGGAGCCGCGCCGCAACAGGCGGTGCCCAGCGCCGAGACGCCACGGACGGCGACCCCGGCACCTGCTGCCGCCACCGATGCCGAGGCCGCCATCATCAGTCGCGCCGCCTGGCTCTATAAAGGCAGCGACATCACGCCCGATCCGGCGTGGCATTTCGGCACGCTGAGTAACGGCGTGCGTTATGCCGTGCGCAAGAATGGCGTCCCGCCGGGCCAGATTTCGGTGCGTGTGCGGATGGATGTCGGGTCGCTGATGGAAGCCGATGCAGAGCGCGGCTATGCGCATCTGATCGAACATCTCACCTTTCGCGGCTCGGAATATGTCGCTGATGGCGAGGCCAAGCGCGTGTGGCAGCGGATGGGGACGACCTTCGGTTCGGACACCAATGCCCAGACTACGCCGACGCAGACCGTCTACAAGCTCGATTTGCCTAGCGCGACCGAGGCCGGAATCGATGAGAGCCTGAAGATCCTGTCGGGCATGGTCGCCAAGCCCAACATCACGGCGGTAGCGCTCAATGCCGAGCGGCCCGCCGTGCTCGCCGAACAGCGCGAGGCACCGGGGCCGCAAGTGCGGCTGGGCAATGCCGTGCAAGCAACCTTCTTTGCCGGGCAGCCGCTCGCGGATCGCTCGCCGATCGGCCATATCAAGGAATTGCAGGCGGCGACCGCCGAGACTGTCCGCGTGTTCCACGATCGCTGGTATCGCCCCGAACGCGCCGTGGTGATCATCGCCGGCGACTTCGCGCCCGAACAGCTCGAGACGATGATCGCGCGCCATTTTGGCGGCTGGAAGGGCGTCGGCCCCGCGCCGGCCGATCCCGATTTCAGCCAGCCTGACCCCAAGCAGACGGCGACCAAGGCTGTGGTCGAACCGAGCATCCCGGCGCTGATCCAATTCGCGATCGTGCGCCCGTGGCAGTATAATGACGACACGATCCTGTTCAACCAGAAGCGCCTCGCCGATTTCGTCGCACTCGCGGTGATCAACCGGCGGCTGGAGACGCGCGCGCGCTCGGGCGGCAGCTATTTGCAAGCCGGCGTGCGGCTCGATGATCCGTCGCGCTCGGCCAATGTCACGTCGATTTCGATCCTGCCCGTCGGCACCGCCTGGGCCTCGGCGCTGCGCGACGTGCGCGCGGTGATCGCCGATGCCCAGGCATCGCCCCCGACCAAGCTCGAAATCGAACGTGAACTTTCCGAACAGCGCGTCGCGTTCAAGACGCTGGTCGATACCTATCGCGCCGAGGCAGGCTCGAAGGAAGCCGACGACATGGTCCAGGCGCTGGATATTCGTGAGACGACGACCGCTCCCTATGTGATCCAGAGAGTCTTTGCCGATGCCGAGAAGAAGGGGTTCTTCACTCCCGACAAGATCCTCGCCTCGACCAAGCGGGTGTTCCAGGGGACGATGCGCGCGCTGATTTCGACGCCTGCCGCCGAAGCGGGGATCGAAGCGAGCCTCGCCACCGCCCTCAAGGCCGATGTGAAGGGCTTGGCGGGCGAGCGCACGGCGCAGGCCAATGTTACTTTTGCCAAGCTCCCCAAGGTTGGCCCGCCCGCGACGATCGTATCGAATACGCCGATCCGCGAATTCGACATGCAGGAGTATAACCTCTCCAACGGCATTCGCGTGCTGATCTATCCGACGACCTCGGAAGACAGCCGCGTCTATGTTCGCGTCCGCTTCGGTGGCGGCGATAACGCGCTTCCTGCCGATCGCGAGACACCGGCCTGGGCTGCCGATGGCACGCTGACCGCCGGCGGGATCGGTACGCTGAAGCAAGGCGATATCGAGGCGTTGGTGCAGGGCCGCCGGATCGGGCTCGATTTCGGGATCGACGAGGATGCGTTTGTCTATAACGCGCTAACCTCGCCCGCCGATCTGACCGATCAGTTGCGGCTGATCGGCGCGGCGATCACGGCACCGGGCTGGGATCCGGCCCCCGTCAACCGCACGCGCGTGGCCGCGCTGGCGGGTTATGCCGCGTTCGAGTCTTCCCCGACCGGGGTGCTGAGCCGCGACCTCGAACGCTTGCTCCACGATGGCGATCCGCGCTGGGGCACGCCGAGCCTCAAGGCGATCGAGGCGACCACGCCCGCCGCGTTCCGCGCGCTGTGGGAGCCGCTGCTCAAGACCGGCCCGGTCGAGGTGATGGTGTTCGGCGATATCAAGGCCGATGTCGCGATTGCCGCCGTGCAAAAGACGCTGGGTGCGCTTCCGTCGCGCGCGGCTCCAACCGACTTTGTCCCGCCGCCGGTGCGCTTCCCGGCGCACAATGCGACACCGCTAGTGTTGACGCATAATGGCCCCGAGTATCAGGCCGCGGCGGTGATCGCGTGGCCGACCGGCGGCGGTGTCGCGGGCGCGACCGAATCGCGGCGGCTCGACGTGCTCGCGGCGATCTTCAGTGACCGGTTGTTTGACCGGTTGCGTTCTCAGGCAGGCGCGAGCTACAGCCCCAATGTCGGCAGCTCGTGGCCGACCGGCATGCCGAGCGGCGGGCGAATGCTCGCGATCGGCCAGGTCGCGCCCGAGAACATCCCGCTCTTCTTCAAGCTTTCGCGCGACATCGCGGCCGAACTGGTTGCAACGCCGATCGATGGGGACGAGTTGAAGCGCACGATCGGCCCGATGCAGCAATCGATCATGCGGCAATCGACCGGCAATCAGTTCTGGATGAACCAACTCGACGGCGCGGTTTACGATCCGGCGCGGATCGAGGCATTGAAGCGGCTCTACAGCGACATTTCGAACATGACCGCGGCGGAGCTGCAGGAGACAGCGGCGAAGTATCTGCTGCCCGATCGGGATTGGACGCTGCAAGTGGTGCCAGCGAGCAACCCGAAGAGATAGCGCAGCTATTTGGCGGGCCCCCTCCGGGGGGCGAGCCCGGCCGGCGGGTCCAAAGTCCCGACCGACGGCGCGGCTTTGCCGCGACGGGCTACCACTCTTTCCCTCCCTTCCCTGAAAGGGAGGGAAGAAGAAAGCTTAAATCCTAGCGCGCTCCCTCAATGCAGCTTCAACTTCGGCCGTACGATCTGGTTCACATGCCCGATCACGATCAGCGCCACCCCGCGCCACCAGCCGTGGATCGCGATCAAATGCATGCGGTACAGCGACATATACACCATCCGCGCGATCCAGCCTTCGACCCGCATCCGCCCGCCAACGAGATTGCCCATCAGGCTCCCCACTGTCGAAAAACGGCTGAGCGAGACGAGCGACCCGTGGTCCTGATAGACGAAATCCTTGAGCGGCTCGCCGGCCTGCGCGCGCACAAGATTGGTGAAAACGAGGCTCGCCATCTGGTGCGCCGATTGCGCGCGCGGCGGGATCGGCTTGTCGCGCCCCGGCAGCAGGCACGACGCGCAATCGCCGAGCGCGTAGATGCGATCGTCGCTGGTTGATTGCAGCGTCGGGCGCACGACGATCTGGTTGCCGCGGGTGAGCTCCAAATCGCTCATCGTCTTGATTTCCTCCGCGCCCTTCACGCCTGCTGCCCAGACGATCAGATCGGCGTCGATCACGCCGCCATCGCCGGTTTGCACCGCGCGATCCTCGAGCCGGATGACTTGCGTGTTGTCGAGCACACGCACGCCGAGCTTTTCGAGCTCGCGCTTGGCGGTCGCGGCGAGTGTCTCGTCGAGCGCGGGCAGGATGCGCGGGCCGGCCTCGATCAGCGAGACTTCGAGCTTGCTCTCGTCAAACACTTCGAGGCCGTAATGCCTTAGCGCCTTGGCGGCGTTGTAGAGCTCCGCGGCAAGCTCGACCCCGGTCGCGCCACCGCCGACGATGCTGACGCGGACGCGCGCCAACGGGTCGCCGGTCTGGTGCGCGTGGTTGGTGCGCAGGCAGGCGTTGAGCAATTTCTGGCGGAAGCGGTCGGCCTGCGGGCGGTCCTCGAGGAACATCGCATGCTCGCGCACGCCGGGGACGCCGAAATCATTCGAAATGCCGCCGACCGCCATTACGAGATAATCGTAGCGGACCTCATGCCGCCCGATGATCTCCTCGCCGCGTTCGTCGAGCATCGGGGTGGTGGTGATCGTGCGGCTTACGCGATCGACGCTTTCGATGCTGCCGTTGAAGAAACGATAGCCCCAGCGAACCGCGTGCCCGCCATAGCCGACCTCGTCGAGATTGGCATCGAGCGACCCCGCCGCGACTTCGTGCAGCAGCGGCTTCCAGATATGCGTGAGGTTGCGGTCGATCAGGATAATGTCGTGCTGCTTGCGGCCGTACCGCGCGCCGAGCTTGCGCACGAGTTCCAAGCCACCGGCGCCGCCGCCTACCACTACGATTTGCGTTTTTTGATTCGGCACCGGCTTCCCCATGCGCACGATCTCCAGCGCATCGCTCCCTTGCCAGAAGAGCGCGGGAGAACTCAAGCAAGCGATTATTGGGGTGGCTACGGGCCGCGGGTCAGGCGCGATTGTTGATATAGGAGATCAGCGATTCATTTTCTTCGACATGCCGCTCGATCCGCGCGCGCACGACGTCGCGCACGCTGATAATACCAACCAGTACTCCGTCGTCGAGCACGGGCAAATGGCGGAAATAGCCGCGATCCATCAATTCCATCGCATCGTTGATCGTGGTTGCTGTCGTCACCGTTGTGACATTCTCAGTCATCACGTCGCGCGCCGCCACCGTGGCGAGTTCGGGACCTTTGGCGGCAAGCGCCTTCACCACGTCGCGCTCGCTGACGATGCCGGCGAGGTCGCCCGCCGCATCGCACACCAGCACCGCGCCGATCCTCCGCGAGGCGATGGTCGCGACAAGCTCCATCAACGGCGTTTCCGGCAGGACCGAAACGATCGTGTTGCCCTTTATCCGCAGAAGCGATGCGACATTCATGGTTCAGTCTCCCAAGGTGACTACTCCCGGCCCTTAAGGGTCGGGCTTCTTTACAGAAGAGGTGCTGGCCTCACGGCTCGCGGTTCCTGTTTCCGTCTCCTGATGAAGCTCGATTCACAGGCCATCCCCGGAAGTCCTCCGGTTGGTGGTATTGCCGTCGCCTTGCCAAAGGCAAGGCGACGGATATTGATCGTGGCATTCAGATCGGCATTGATCTGAATGCCGCAGGAGACGCAGTCGAAGTCCGCTTGGCTCTTGCGGTTTTCGGCTGCGACCACTGCCAATGCAAAAATTGAACCTACCGTGAACACATGCCGCTGACAACAAGCTTTTTCGTAACTAATTGCGGTTTATAGAGAACCGCTATCCCGGCCCTGAACGACCGGGTTTGCGCGGCTAAAAAAGAGGATCAAAGTTGTACCGCCATTTCTGCTATCGTTACACTTCTAGAAGCGAGTGTCCAAGTAATCTGACATTGGCACAGCTGGCTGCGGCTATCCCGAATCACGCTTTGTACAGCCCCTCCAGCCGCGCGCCGTAGACATCCTTCAACACGTGCCGCCGGATCTTCAGCGACGGTGTCAGTTGTTCATTCTCGATGCCGAACGGTTCGTCGGCGAGCACGAAGCGGCGAATGCGTTCGGTGACCGAGAGATCGGCATTCACCCGCTCGACCGCGAGGCCGAGCGCGGCGCGGTATGCGCTGTTTTCCGCCAGCCGCTTAAAGTCGCAACTGACGCCACCCTTGGCACACCATTCCTGGGTCCAGTCGGGATCGGGCACCAGCACCGCCACCATATAGGGCCGTCGGTCGCCGAAGATCATCGCTTGCGCGATTTCGGACTGGAGCGTCAGCATCCCTTCGACCTTTTGCGGCGCGACGTTTTCGCCCTTGTCGTTGACGATGATGTCTTTCTTGCGGTCGGTGATCTTGATCCGGCCGGCCGCGTCGATCAGCCCGATATCGCCGGTGTGGAGCCAGCCGTCCTTCAGCACGCGCGCAGTCTCAGCGTCGTTGCGCCAATAGCCTTTCATGACCAGCTCGCCGCGCACCAGGATTTCGCCATCCTCGGCGATGCGCACTTCGGTGTCGACTAAGGGCGGCCCGACCGTGTCCATCTTGAGCCCGACCTTGGGGCGATTGCACGAGATGA
>NZ_JBBATX010000061.1:0-16734 GCF_040398505.1 Sphingomonas sp.
CTTAACCCCGGACCGTTATCCTGAATACAAATTGCCACCCGCTGCCCAATTCGCTTCGACGAACAGACAATCTTCGGGCTTGGCTGTCCCAATATCGCCTCTGCGGCGTTTTTGATTAAGTTCAAAAGGACTTGCTCAATTTGTCCCTTGTTCGCAGCGACAAACATGGCATCAGGCGCAAGCCTGATTTCGATCGGTACCGGTGAAATTCTCTCAACGAACTTTACCGTAGCCTGCATGAGGATCTTGAGATCAATTGGTTCGTGCGGGGTTATCGGTTTTGCAATAACTTCGCGGACGGTCTTAACAACCGTCGCAGCGCGGACAATCGCGTCTTGGACCATTGCTAAGCTCTCTTGGAGATGAAAATTCTCATCGACCTCCACCCTGCTTGCAAGGTGCTGACAAGCTGCGAGATAATTGCTTGCGGCGGCAAGCGGCTGATTGAGTTCATGCGCAATCATCGACGCTGCCGTTCCCATCGCGTTAAGGCGCGAAAGTTGCAATAATTCGGCGCGTAAGATTTCTATATTCGCAGCTGCGGTCGTTTCTTCCGTAAGATCACGCAAAAAACTAATGAAGTATTGATTGCCGATCCCACTGTATATTGTGATGGCAAGTTCCACAGGGAATTCATGACCATCCCGGTGCATCGCCTGAACCTTAAGGCGCTTTCCCATGACGTGCGACACCCCGGTGCTCAGATAGCGTTCCATACCGTGCAGATGTCCTGCCCGCTGATTAGCGGGAATGATCAGGTCGGCGACCTTCTGATGCATCGCTTCGGTCTTTGAGTAGCCGAAAATCCGCTGCGCATTATCGTTCCAATCAGCGACCAGGCCGGTATGTCCCATCACCACTACGGCGTCCAAGGACGTTGCAAGCAGCGCGTCGAGGCTCGGGGCAGGTAAGGATTCCATAATGCTCCCAGTTCGGATCAGGTTGCGGCCTTGGAACGGCCATCATTTTGAGTTATAAGCATAATTTCTTGGATGATCGCCGGCTTAATCCCATTTGGCGCTGCACACTACAAAGCGGGGCGTCCGCCATGTAGCGCGCAGGTAAGCATGACACCGACCGCCGTCTCCGCAGTTCCGGTCGTTCCACCTGTCCGACACGGCGCGATTGGGTCAGCCTTGCCACCCGCCCTTTCAAACCGTCGATTTGCTCGGCAATCGACGCGCCCGAAAACGACGTGGTTGGTGCGACCTTTGCGACTGTTGCCGCAAAGAAGGGCATCTGCGTCGTGAATCGACCCTGGTTTGCGTGACGTTCCGGAGACCCTCCGCCACTGACCGGCGGTGCGGCTACGCCGCCACCTCCACCACCAATTTCCCGATCGCGCCGCGCGCCGCCATCTTGGCGATCGCCTTGCCGCCATCCTCGAACGCGAAGGTCTCGGTGACGCGCGGGGCGATCTTGCCGTCTTTCCACAGGCGGAACAGGCGGTCGATATGCGCGCGGTTCGCCTCCGGGTCGCGCGCGGCGAAGGCACCCCAGAACACGCCGCACACGTCGCACGACTTGAGCAACGTCAGGTTGAGCGGCAGGCGCGGGATCCCTGCCGGGAAGCCGACGACGAGATAGCGCCCCTCCCACCCGATCGAGCGCAGCGCGGGTTCGGCATAATCGCCGCCAACCGGATCGTAGATCACGTCATAGCCGCGCTTGCCGCCCGCCGCTTTGAATTGCTCGGCGAGTGCCTTGGACTGGTCCTTGTCGAACGGCGCGCGGGCATAGACGATCGTGTCGTCGGCCCCGGCGTCACGCGCCGCCTGCGCTTTTTCCTCGGACGAAACGGCGGCGACGACGCGCGCGCCGAAGGCCTTGCCAAGTTCGATCGCCGCGAGGCCAACGCCACCCGCTGCGCCCAGCACCAGCAAGGTCTGCCCCTCGGCAAGATGCCCGCGGTCGAGCAACGCGTGGATCGTCGTGCCATAGGTCAGCAGCAGCGCCGACCCTTCGGCGAAGCTCCGCCCCTCCGGCAGGCGGAACAAAGCCGCCGCGGGGAGCGCGATCTTTTCGACCAGCCCGCCCGCACCCGTCGTCGCGATCACGCGATCGCCGACTTTCCAGTCGGTCACGCCGTCACCGACGCTCTCGATCACGCCCGAAATCTCGCTGCCCGGCGCGAACGGGCGCGGTGGCTTGAACTGATACTTGTCCTCGATGATCAGCACGTCGGGATAGTTGATCGAGCACGCCTTGACCGCGACGACGACCTGCCCCGGACCGGCCACCGGATCGGGCAGCTCGTCGAGGACTAGAGTTTCAGGTCCGCCCGCTGCTTTCGACAGAAGTGCCCGCATGTGCCCGTTCTCCGCTCATCCACGGCCGGTGCGTTGCTACCCCGGCTTCGTATTTCGAAATCTGGGTATCCCTTGCCAGTGTCAGGCCGACCTCGTCCAGCCCTTCCATCAGGCATTGGCGGCGGAATGCGTCGAGTTCGAAGCTGAAGCGGTCCTGAAACGGGGTGGTGACGGTCATCGTCTCAAGGTCGACGCTGATCGGCTGGTCCTGCGCGACCTCGAGCAGGCGATCGATCGCGTCCTGCGGGAGGACAACGGTGACGATGCCGTTCTTGAACGCATTGCCCGAGAAAATGTCCGAAAAGCTCGGCGCGATCACCGCCTTGATCCCCATGTCGCCGAGCGCCCAGGCGGCATGTTCGCGGCTCGACCCGCAGCCGAAATTGTCGCCCGCGATCAGGATCGGCGATCCGGCATAGCGCGGATCGTCGAAGATATTGGCGGGATCGGCGCGCACCGTCTCGAACGCGCCCTTGCCGAGCCCCTCGCGCGTGATCGTCTTGAGCCAGTGCGCGGGGATGATGACGTCGGTATCGACATTATTCTTGCCCCACGGATAGGCCTTGCCCGAGACTTGGGTGACGGGCTCCATCACTCGGCCCAGTTCGGGAAAGCAGGCAATTTGGCGATATCGCGCGGGTCGTGCTGGATGATGACGGTCGCTTTCAGGTTTTTGGCAAGCCCTTTGAACCGGCCAAGCGCGGCGAGCGAGTCGGCGCGGTTGGTGTTGAAGCCAGGTACGCCATCGCTGTCATAATTCTCTCGAAAATGCGCGACGTCGCCGCTCAGCAACACATTGCCGCGGCCTGCCAGATGGACGAGCAGACCGTGATGCCCCGGCGTATGCCCCGGCAAATCGAGCATCGTCACGCTGCCGTCGCCGAACACGTCCTTGTCGCCGCTGACGGGCACCGACTTGGCCGTTCCGTCGATCCATGGCGCGAGCGGGAGCTTGCTGGTGCCGGGCTCGCCCGCCTTCAACGCATCGAAATCACCCTTGCCGATCAGCAGCGTCGCACCGGGAAAGGCCGCGGCCTGTCCGATATGGTCGAAATGGTAATGGCTGATGCCGATCATCGAAATCTGTTCGGGCTTGATGCCGACTTGCGCGAGCTGCTCGACCAGCGTCGCGGTGACGGTCGCGTCCATCGGGGCCTTGGGGTCGATCGGCTTGCCCTTCATCGCGGCGGGCAGGCCGGTGTCCCACAGCATGTAGCTGTCGCCATGCTTGATTAAATAACAGCTCGCGGTCAGCCGCTTGCTTTGCCCGACATACGCGCGCGTGTCGGAGAATTGGTCGAGATCGTTGGCGGCGACGGTGCCGCAATCGAGCCGCATCAGCTTGACCGACGCGGTCGCTTTCGGCGCGGCGGTCTGGGCCATCAGGGCAGTGGCGGCGAGCGCGGCGAACAGCAGCTTTTTCATGACAAGTCTCCCCTGGGTCGCGACGTGCGATAGCCGCTCACCAGGCGCGCGCCCATGCTTATTTGGTGGCGACGATGGCGATCGGATTGGAATTGGCGGTCGCGGCAAAAGCGGCGATGCCGCTCAAGACCGTACCAAGCACCAGCAAAACCAGAACGCGTTTCATCAACCATCCCCCCCAGGACCCGACATCAGATCGCGCACGTCGCTCAACCGCCCGGTGATGGCAGCCGCTGCCGCCATTGCCGGCGAAACCAGATGCGTGCGCGCACCCGGCCCTTGCCGTCCTACGAAATTCCGGTTCGACGTGGAAGCACAGCGTTTGCCCGGCGGTACCTTATCCGGGTTCATCGCGAGACACATTGAGCAGCCCGGCTCGCGCCAGTCGAACCCGGCGGCGAGGAAGATGCGGTCGAGCCCCTCGGCCTCGGCCTGACGCTTGACCAGGCCCGAGCCGGGGACGATCATCGCGTGCATCCCATCGGCGACATGCCGGCCGTTGGCCACGGCAGCGGCGGCGCGCAGATCCTCGATCCGGCTGTTGGTGCAGCTGCCGATAAAGACATAGTCGACTGCGACATCCTGCATCGCGGTGCCGGGGGTGAGGCCCATATAGTCGAGCGATTTGCGCGCTGCATCGCGTTTGGCGGGATCGGCAAAGCTGTCGGGATCGGGCACGAATCCGGTGATCGCGACGACATCCTCGGGGCTGGTGCCCCAAGTCAGCTGCGGCTCGATGCTGGTCGCATCGAGCGTTACCAGCGCGTCGTAGCGCGCGTTCGCATCGCTCGGCAGCGTCCTCCAATAGGCGACGGCTTGCGCCCAATCATCGCCCTTCGGTGCCATCGGACGGCCCTTCAAATAGGCGAAGGTCGTCTCGTCGGGCGCGACGAGGCCAGCGCGCGCGCCACCCTCGATCGACATGTTGGCGATCGTCAGCCGCCCCTCGATCGACATCGCGCGGATGATCGATCCGGTATATTCGAGCACATGGCCGGTCCCGCCCGCGGCACCGATCTTGCCGATGATCGCGAGGATCACGTCCTTCGGGCTGACGCCGAAACCGAGCGTGCCGTCGACGCGCACTTCCATCGTCTTCGACTGGCCGAGCAGCAGCGTTTGCGTGGCAAGCACATGCTCGACTTCGCTCGTGCCGATCCCGAAGGCGAGCGCGCCGAGTGCGCCATGCGCCGAGGTATGGCTGTCGCCGCAGACGAGCGTGGTACCGGGCAGCGTAAAGCCCTGTTCTGGGCCGACGACGTGGACGATGCCCTGTTCGGGCGCGGCCGAGTCGATATAGTCAATGCCGAAATCGGCAGTGTTGCGTTCCAGCGCATCGAGCTGCGCGGCACTTTCCGCATCGGCGATCGGCACGCGGTTACCGGCGGCATCGCGCCGCTTTGTCGTCGGCAAATTATGGTCGGGCACCGCCAGCGTCAGGTCCGGACGTCGCACGGCGCGGCCATTGGCCCGCAGACCCGAAAACGCCTGCGGGCTGGTCACTTCATGGACCAGGTGCCGGTCGATATAGATCAGGCACGTCCCGTCGTCGCGACGTTCGACGAGGTGGTCGTTCCAGATTTTTTCGTACAGGGTTAACGGTCGGCTGGCCATGCGCGTGCTTTAACCGATAGATGCGTCGCTGCAAGGGTCGCCAAAGTGTTTATTGCGCATGGGGATGCTCTTGGAGCGCGGCCTTCAGAAACGCCACGCTGTCCGCGAGCACCGGGGAGCGCCCGCGGAACGGGACCGAGAGCGCCATGACCACGCCTTCATGCGTCTGGTCCGGATAGTTTTTGAGCGTGACCGATGCACCCAATGCCTTTAGCCGCGCCGCCAGGTGGATCGCGTTGCGCGGGCGCACGGTCGTATCGGCGGTGCCGGTGACGAGCAGCATCGGTGGCGCATCGGCGCGCGCGAAGGTGATCGGCTGAGTCATCGCCGGATCGGCGGCACCCGAGAACGCGGCGCGCGCACTGTCCGAGGTCCAGGGGTAGAAATCATACGGTCCGCACAAGGGCGCAGCGGCCTTGACGATGCGCGGATCGACCCCGACCGCCTTGAGCCAGCGCTGGTCGAGCGTCAGCATCGCGACGGTGTACGCGCCCGCCGAATGCCCCGAGAGCACGATCTGCGCCGGATCGCCGCCGAATTCGGCGACATGGTCGCGCGTCCATTTCACCGCGTCGGCGCCATCCTGCAGCATGGCCGGGAAGCGGATGTGCGGGACTTTGCGATAATCGGGCACGACGACCACGAAGCCTGCCTTGGCAAAGGCGCGCGCGGCGAAACCGTAAGCGCGGCGGTTGCCCTTGCTCCAGCCGCCGCCATACCAGAAGATCACGACCGGTCGCGTCGTCACCGGGCCGACCGGACGCCATATGTCGAGCGTCTGGCCCTGGCTCCCGAACGCCAGATCCTTGCCGATCCGCTCGACCCCGCGGCCACCGCCGGTCACCTTGTCCAGAAAGCTGAGCAAGCCGGGGGGCGACGTGAGTGCCGCTGCCGATCCGAGGCTCACGATCACCAGCAGGACCAGCGCGACAACGATCCGGCGGATCAAGCGAGATACTTTGCGGTCGTCTTCGCGGCGATCTCGTCGGCGGTGACGCCCGGGGCCATTTCGATCAAGCGGAACGGTGCGGCATGGTCGGGCCGCTGAAACACCGCCAGATCGGTGATGATCATGTCGACGACGTTCTTGCCGGTCAGCGGCAGCGTGCAGGCCGGGATGAATTTCGGGTCGCCGTTCTTCGACGTATGTTCCATCACGACGATGATCCGCTTGACCCCCGCGACCAGATCCATCGCGCCGCCCATGCCCTTGATCATCTTGCCGGGAATCATCCAATTGGCGATGTCGCCATTTTCGGCGACTTCCATCGCGCCGAGCACGGTCAGATCGATATGCCCGCCGCGGATCATCGCGAAGCTGTCGGCGCTCGAGAAATAGGCGCTTTGCGGCAATTCGCTGATCGTCTGCTTGCCGGCATTGATCAGATCGGCATCTTCTTCGCCGGCAAGCGGGAAGGGGCCAATCCCGAGCATACCGTTCTCGGACTGGAGCGTGACCTCGACGCCCGGCGGGATATGGTTGGCGACGAGCGTCGGAATGCCGATGCCGAGGTTGACGTAGAACCCATCCTGCAATTCACGCGCGGCGCGCGCCGCCATTTCGTCGCGAGTCCAAGCCATCAATGGATATCCTTGTTGGGTAGGTAACTGATGATCCCGTCCTCGGCATCTTCAGAGTCGAGCTGGTGCCCGGGATCGGTCGGGCTGCCCCGTTCGGCGTCGAGACCTTCCCAAATGCGGGCTTCCGCCTCGGCTTCGCTGATCCCGGTGGCCTGCGCATAAGCGCGTGCGCCGTGGCGGACGACATCGACCAACGCGATGCCGAGCGCAAACGGATCGGCCCCGATCGGCACGGGGTTGATGAAGCACGTCGTCGGCCCGTCCTTGGTCGCCCAGACGCGCAAGAATTCGCGCGCATCGCGGAGCATCGCGGCATAGGGCTGCAGGTCGATCGGGATCGGCTTTTTCACGGCGTTTGCTCCGTCGGGCTCCAGCGTTTGTCGGCGGGGAAGATGTCGTCGATCCCGCCCTTGAGCGCGGTGCCATAGGCCGGGTTGGGCAGTGTGAACCAGCCCGCGCCAAAGACGGTGATCAGCGGTTCGCGGAGCACCGCTTCACGACGTGCGGCGGGGGTGAGGCCAGAATTGAACAGGTCGCTGAAGTCGCCGAGCTGATCGCCGCCCATTGCGACTACGCAATATCTCGCGGCGATCGTCGCGCGGCGGCCGTCTTTCTTGCTGCCCATTGCGTCATCACCCGATAGGTAAAGCGTTTCGCCGTGGACCGCTGGGCCGAGCCCGGCACCCTCGATCGCGGCGCGCGTCGCATCGGCATTGGCGGCGGAACGGTTGGTGTTGAAGATGACCGCCACGCCCATCTGCCGGATCACGCCGAGCGCGCGGACCGATCCCGGGGTTGCGGCGACGTACGCGGCACCAGTGCGTTCCCACGCTTGCCAGCGCTTCTCGTCATAGCCGCGGCCGGGATGCGCGCTGTCGTCATATTCGAAGCCGAGGTTGAGCAGCACGGTTTCATCGACGTCGAATACGACCGCTTTGGGCTTGGTGCCGCAGGGCACCCATTTCGGCGCGGCGAGCGTCGCATCGGGGGCGAGGACGACCGAGTCCTGCGGCGAGGCCGCGATCTGGCGTGCGACATAGGAGACGATGCTGCGCCAGGTCTGCTGCGAGGCGGCGGCGGCTTCGCCCGAGCCGTAGAGATATTGGATGCCGGGAGGGACGGTGGCGGCGGGGGGTGGGATTGCGGCTGGCGGCGGCGTGGCGGTGCAAGCGGAAAGCGTCAGTGCAGCGATGAGCAAGCCTCTCCCCTTCAGGGGAGGGGTTGGGGTGGGGCGGTGCAACAAAAGCAATCGACGGGCTTGCCGATACGGCCCCACCCCCAACCCCTCCCCTGAAGGAGAGGGGCTTAAGAAGCGCAAGTCGATCACGCCGCCTCGCGCACCGTGCGGAATTCGATTTTCTTGTCGTACGGCGCGCCGAGGATCAGGCGCTGGACGTAAATGCCGGGCAAATGGATGCAGTCGGGATCGAGCGATCCGACGGGCACGATTTCCTCGACCTCGGCCACGCACACCTTGCCCGCGGTCGCCATCGGCTGGTTGAAATTGCGCGCGGTCTTGCGGAAGATGAGGTTGCCGCTCTCATCCGCCTTCCAGCCCTTGATGATCGCGAGATCGGCGCGGATGCCGCGTTCGAGGATATAGTCCTCCGGTCCATTTGGGCCGTCGAAGCTCTTCACGTCCTTGCCCTCGGCGACCAGCGTGCCAACGCCGGTCTTGGTGTAGAAACCGGGAATGCCCGCACCACCCGCGCGGCAGCGCTCGGCGAGCGTCCCCTGCGGGCAGAACTCGACCTCTAATTCGCCCGCCAGATATTGCCGCTCGAATTCCTTATTCTCGCCGACATACGATGCGATCATCTTCTTGACCTGGCGTGTGCGCAGCAGCTTGCCGAGGCCCTCGCCATCGATCCCGGCATTGTTGCTCGCGATCGTCAGGTCCTTGGTTCCGGCGTCGCGGATCGCGTCGATCAGGCGGTCGGGGATGCCGCAAAGGCCGAACCCGCCCGCGCAAATTGTCATCCCGTCATGGAGCAACCCTCCGAGAGCAGCGGCGGCGTCGGGATAGAGTTTGCGCATCGGGAGTGCCTTTCGGATATCGGCGCTGATTAGGGCGGGGAAGGGTGGCCGGTCAAGGCGACCCTGGCCGCTTCAGAGTTTTGTGCCGAACAAATGCCCGATTCCCGCCGTCACCGCCATCGCCAGCGCGCCCCAAAACAGCACGCGGAACGCGCCCTTCCACAGGTTCGCCCCGCCGATTTGCGCGCCGACCGCGCCGAGCACCGCGAGCAGGACCATCGTCGCTGCCACCACCGCTTCGACCAAGGCCGTGCCGCGGAACAGGAAGGCCATCAGGACGGGCAGGATCGCACCGACCGCGAAGCTCGCCGCCGACGCCAGCGCCGCCTGCACCGGGCGCGCCTCCATCGCTTCATGAATGCCGAGCTCGTCACGCATGTGCGCGCCGATCGGATCATGCGCCATCAATTGCTCGGCGACCTGGTTGGCCAGCGCAACGTCAAGCCCGCGCAGGCGGTAGATCGCGGCCAGCTCTTTGGTTTCGGCGTGCGGATCTGCGGCCAGTTCGGCGGTCTCGCGGACGCGTTCGGCAGCTTCGGTGTCGGCTTGCGAGCTGACCGAGACATATTCGCCCGCTGCCATCGACATCGCACCTGCGACCAGCCCTGCAATGCCGGTGAGCAGGATCGTGTTCTGGCTTTGCGCCGCCGCCGCCACGCCGACGATCAGGCTCGCGGTCGACAGGATGCCGTCATTTGCACCCAGCACCGCCGCCCGCATCCAACCGATGCGCTGTACTACATGTCGTTCGCCGTCTCTGATCATGAAATTGCCGTAGCGGGGCGCTGCTCAATAGGCCAGCGCCAAGCCGGGGCGCGGCCATTTCATGCTGACCAGCTGCCCGGTGCCCGACAGTGTGATGTAGGCGGTGCGTAAATCCGGTCCGCCCCAACAGATGTTGGTGGTGAACGGGTCGGGCGTCGGCACGAACGCGACCAGCTCGCCGGCGGGCGAGATTACCGAAATCCCGCTTTCGCCAATCGTCGCGACGCAGATATTGCCGCATGCCTCGACCCCGAGCGAATCGAAGAATTTGTAGCCGGGTGGCCGGTAAAGCGGGATGCCGGCTCCGCCGAGACCAGCGACTTGGTCGATCTTGCCCGGCGCGATCACGTCGAACGCCATCAGGCGGCAGGTATAGGTCTCCGCCGCGTAGAGCCGCTTGCCATCGGGCGAGAGGCCGATGCCATTGGGATTTTCGCTCGGGAAGATCACTTCTTCCAACTGGCTGCCGTCGGCCTTTGCATAGAAGATGCCGGTAATGTCCCGCTCGCGCGGGCGGTTCTTGCCGTGATCGGTGAACCAGAAGCCGCCGTGCGCGTCGAACACGATGTCGTTCGGCCCGCGCAGCACGCAGCCGAAATCGCCATCCTTGTACAGCACCTCGACCGCGCCGGTCGCGAGGTCGATCCGCTCGATCCGCCCGCCCGAATAGTCGTCGGCCTGGCCGTGCGGGATGAGCAGGCCGGCGGGATGTTCGACATAATTGAAGCCGCCATTGTTGCAGCAATAGAGCTGGCCGTCGGGCCCGATCGCGAGGCCATTGGGCCCGCCGCCCGGCTCTGCCACGGTTTCGGTCGACCCGTCGGGCCGCACCCGCGTGATTCGACCAGCAGCAATCTCCACGAGGATCACGCTGCCATCGGGCATCGCGACGGGTCCTTCGGGAAAGCGCAGTCCGCTGGCCAGAGTCTCAAACGTCACATCCTACTCCTCTTTTTCCGCCAGGGTATCGGAAGCGCACGCGTGTCCAAAGCGGCCTCTTGACTACAGACGTAATCGGAACGATTACAGTCGTAGTCATTACGGAGAGCGACTCATGGCCGAACGCATCAGCGATGCCGAACATGCAGTGATGGAAGTGTTGTGGGACGAAAGTCCGCTCACCGCGCAGGACGTCGCCGAGCGAATTCCGATCGGGCGCGACTGGTCCGCCAATACCGTCAAGACGCTGCTCGGGCGTTTGCTGGCCAAACACGTGATCGCGCATGAAGCGGACGGGCGACGCTATCGGTATCGCCCGCTGGTGCAGCGCGAGGACTATGTCGCGGGGGAATCGCGCAAGATGATGGACCGGCTGTTCGGCGGTCGGTTGATGCCGCTGGTCGCGCATCTCGCCGAGCGCGACGCGCTGACCGCGCAGGATATTTCCGAGATCGAGGCGTTGCTGAAGGCGTTAAAGGCATGATCGGCTGGGGAATCGAGGCGCTGGTCGCCTCCACCGTCCTGATGATCGCGGTGCTGTTGCTGCGCGTGCCGATACGCAAGGCGTTCGGCGCACAGATCGCTTATGCGCTGTGGCTGCTCCCGGTGCTGCGGCTGGTGTTGCCGCCGCTTCCGGCCGCATGGTGGCAGGCCACCGCCGTCGCGCCGGTGCAGCGTGCGACCGAGCAAATGACGATCCTGTTCGTCGCGCCGGTGGCCGAGAGCGCTGTTCCGAATTTGCCGATACTGGGGTCGCTGCTCGGCCCCGCGCTGGCGGTGCTGTGGGTTGCGGGTGCGGCGGCGTTCATCGGCTGGCACACGGTTGCGCACCATCGTTTCTGCCGCCGCTTGCTCGACCGCGCGAGCGCGCAGGACAGAGCGGGCGGCGTGCAGATCATCGAGACCGAAGCCGCCAGCGGCCCGCTCGCCTTCGGGGTCTGGCGGCGCTACGTCGCCTTCCCGCGCGATTTCGCCGAACGCTATGAACCGGAAGAGCGCGATCTCGCGCTGGTGCATGAGCTTGGCCACCATGCGCGTGGCGATTTGATCGCCAATTGGATCGCGCTGGTCGTGCTCGCGCTGCACTGGTTCAACCCAATTGCATGGCGCGCGTTTCGCGCGTTCCGCGCCGACCAGGAAATCGCCAACGATGCGCGCGTGCTGGCGGGGATGAACCCGATGCGCCGCCACAGCTATGCCTGCGCGATCCTGAAGGCCGCGCACCCGACATTTTTGGGCGGGACGGTTTCGGCGACGTGCCACCTCCACACCATCGACGATCTGAAAGGGAGACTGAGAATGCTGACGACGATCAAGACTTCGCGGGTGCGTTTGTTGACCGGGGCGGGCGCGCTGGCGCTGCTCGTCACGGGCGGATTGGGCCTGACTGCTTCGGGCACCGCCGCTGCCGCCAAGGTGCGCAGCTCGGTCGAGCGCGCGACTGGGGTGGATTTGGTGAGCCTCGATCAGGCGGCCCCCGCTTCGCCCGCCCCGCCCGCCGAAAGCGCCGAGGCGGCACCCCCTGCGCCCCCCGCGCCGCCGGCTCCTTTAGTGACCAAAAAAGGCGGCACGACCATCATCACCACCGCAGCACCCGATGGGAAGGAGCAGCGTAAAGTCATCCGGATCATTCGACGGAGCAAGGATGGCACGGTGACGACCGACGATCTCGGCGACTGGGCTGACCTGGACCCGATCCGCTGCAAAACCGACAGCAAGGCTGGCGAGATGATCAAGACCTTCGAGAAAAACGGCAAGAAAATCGTCCTGATTTGCTCGGACCTCGCCAAGGTCGTCGCGCACAGCGAAGCGATCGCCGCAAACGGCGCGGCGATGGCAGCGAACAGTAAGACGATGGAGCGCAATGCCTATACCCATGCGCTGAGTGGCCTGCGCGATGCGCGCGCGCGGATGCTGGCGTCGCCCGGCATGAGCGCGGACGAGCGCAAGCGTGTGCTTGAGGGGATCGATATCGCGATCAAGGAGATCGAGGGCGATCTGGCGAAGGTAGAGTAAGGTACCTCCTCGCGCTCGCTTCCCCGGCGGAGGCGGGGCCCCAGTTTCAAGCGCTTCGAAGGGGAGGGCGGCGCTCGAATTTCTAACCGCTCGCAACTGGGCCCCGGCCTTCGCCGGGGAAGGGGCAGGACGGAGGGGTACGCAAACCCTTGCCAAGCCACGCCCGACCCGCCATCTCCGATGACATGAGCGAGCAACTTCCCGGCGTGCCCGAGCAGCTCGAACCGCTTGTTTCCCGGCTGCTCGCGCCAAACCCGTCGCCCTTCACGTCTACCGGCACGCAAGTGCATCTGGTCGGCACCACCGATCTCGCGGTGATCGATCCCGGTCCTGACACCCCCGCGCATATCGACGCGCTGATCGCAGCGATTGCCGGGCGCCCGGTCCGCGCGATTGTCATCACGCACACGCACGGCGATCACAGCCCGGCATCGCGCCCGCTCGCCGCCGCGACGGGGGCACCGATCGTCGGGTGTGCGCCCCTTGCGCGCGATGACGCCGGATTTCGCTTGGACGCATCGTTCGACCACGACTATGCGCCCGATATCGTTCTGGCCGAGGGCGAGAGCGTGACCGGTGACGGCTGGACGCTCACCGCGCTGGCGACGCCGGGCCATACCTCCAACCATCTCGCCTTCGCGCTGCCCGAGGCGCAGGACGGGGCAGGGGCATTGTTTACCGGCGACCATGTGATGGGCTGGTCAACCAGCATCGTCTCCCCGCCCGATGGCGACATGGCGGCGTATATGGCGAGCCTCGAGAAGCTACTGCACCGCGCAGACCGGATTTATTACCCGGCGCATGGCGACCCGGTCGAAAACCCGCAGCGGCTGGCACGCGGGATGCTCGGGCATCGCAAGCAGCGCGAGGGGCAGATCCTGCGATTGCTGCGCACCGCCCCTGCAACGATTCCGGCGATGGTCGCGCGCCTGTATCTCGGCCTCGATCCGCGGCTGTTTCCTGCGGCCGAGCGATCGGTGCTGGCGCATCTGATCGACTTGCGCGATCGCGATTTGGTTATCGAAAACGAGCAAGTTTGGAGCTCGTTTGATCGTTCGGAGGCATCGTGACGGCGACCCCGATCGATCGATCGCCGGTGAAGCTTGCGCTGGCAATCGCGCTGCTGATCGCGGCGATCTTTGCGATCAAGGTCGTTTATGACCGGTACCAGGACGATTACGTGGTCGAGCAAAATGACGATCGCGCAGCGATCGACCGGATTGTCCGGACGACTTTCGCAAAAACCACCGCCTTGAAGGTGGCGACGCTGTCCGGCACCGAGCAGGTGACCGCGCGCGATGTCCGCATGGGCGGTTGGCTGACCTCGGCCAAGGTCGTCAAGATTCCCTTCACCGTCGACTATTTCGTCGATCTCGGCGGGCTGTCCCCCCGGACATACCAGTGGGACGAACGCCGCCGCCGCCTCACCGTTGAAGTTCCCGATGTCAGCGTCGCGCAAGCCAATGTCGACGAAAGCGCGATGACGATCAATCAGACGAGCGGCGTCTGGGTCACGCGCGGTGCCGAAGCGGCGCTGGCCAAGACGATCTCGGCCAAGGCGCAAGGCAATGCGCAGGCCGAGGGGCGCAAGCCCGAGCATCTCGCCGCCGCGCGCGAAAGCGCACGGCGCGGGCAGTCGGCGCTGCTGCACGGTGCGCTGGCGGCGGCAAAGCAGGACGATATCGACGTGGCGATCACCTTTCCGTTCGAACGCCGCAGCGATGGCGAACGTTGGGACACGACCAAGTCGATCGCCGAAGTGCTCGGCAACGGCAGCTGATCGGTTAGGCGGCGAATACCTTGCGCAGCGGGCGCGCCAGCAGCGCGAGTGCCAGCCCGCCGCCGCCGACGATCGCGGCGTGCATCAGCCAGAAGCGCGTCGGGTCCATCGTCTCGTAAAAGCCGCCCAGGCGTCCGCTGATGATGCTCGCGAAGAAAGTCGCCAGATAATTGACCCCGACCAAGGTTCCGCGCAGCGACGGCGGGGATTTGGTCGCATAGAGCGCGAGCGAAATCGGCGCGAAATAGAGCCAGCCGACATTCGAAATGAGATGGAACGCCACCGCCCATAGCAAGGGCGCCCGGCCATCCGCGCCCGACACGAACGGGGCCGCGGCAAGCCACGCGGCGCCGAGCGCGAACACCGCGCAGCCGATCGCCAATTTGCCGATCGCGTCGGGCTCGGCCCCGCGTTGCGCCTGCCAACGCCACAGGCCGAGAAAGGCGGGCATCACCAGGATCGGTGCGACCCCGTCGAGTGCTTGCAGCCACGGCACCGGCACCATGAAGCTGCCGATGCGCAAATTCAGATGATCGCGCACCCACAGATTATAGACATTCCACACCTGGCTTTGCGCGATCCAGAAACAGATCTGCACCGGAAAGACGATCGCGAGCCCGCCGATCCGCGACCAGTCGCTGGCGCTCAGTGTCGCGCGCCCGACCGCCGCCGCGCGCGTCGTGTCCGGCGGCAAATGGCGTTGCCCGACGAGATAGACGATCAGCCCGATCAGCATCCCGAAGCCGGCAAAACCGAAACCGGTGTGCCAGTCATAGGCGGTCGCCAGCGCGCCGGTGACGATCGGCGCGATGAACGCGCCGAGATTGATCGCGACATAATAAAGCTGGAACGCGTCGGCCTCGCGTCGGTCGCCATCGGCGTAAAGCGATTTGACCTGCGCGCTGAGATTGCCGCGCAACAGCCCCGCGCCGAGGATCAGCAGCAACAGCGCCAGCAGGAAGGTGCGATCGAACGCCAGCGCAAAATGCCCCGCCGTCATCAGCAGCGCGCCGAGCAACACCGCGATCCGCCGCCCGGTAAAGCGGTCACCGATCCATCCGCCGAGTACCGGCGTAAAATAGATCAGCCCCACATAGAGCCCAAAGGTCTGCGCGGCGAGCGCCTGCACCGAGAGCGGGCCGGTGACTCCCTCGACGATGCTCCTGAACCCGGCAAACCCCGCGACGTGTTCGACATGCCCCGGCAGCAGCAGCGCGCCGACCATGTACAGCACCAGCAGCGCCTGCATCCCGTGGAAGGAGATGCGGTCCCACAATTCGGTCCCCGCGAGCACCCACAGCCCGCGCGGCTGGCCCCAGAGGTCACTGCGGTGCACGGCGGCGGACGCGCGGTCTGCCAAGGGAAGTGTAGCCATTGCCAGAGGCTTGCACGGCCCGCGGCGGCTGGCAAGCCGTGCGTGGCGCGGCCCCGCAGCGCTTGAAAACGGGCGCTTTTGTGGTAGACGGTCGGCGATGTGACATCCGGGGGGAATGATCATGGCGACGTTGGCAGCACCGCGCATCGCGCAAGCGCGCGGCGAACCGTTTTTCCTGTGGAGCGCAGTGGCGATGGCGGCGGTCATCGTCGCGGGCTTCTCGCTGC
Source organism: Sphingomonas sp. (assembly GCF_040398505.1). Classification (GTDB taxonomy): domain Bacteria; phylum Pseudomonadota; class Alphaproteobacteria; order Sphingomonadales; family Sphingomonadaceae; genus Sphingomonas. The sequence continues at coordinate 16,069 of NZ_JBBATX010000061.1, forward strand.
AATTGGCGATGGGGCGGTCGAGTTTTGCGGCGTCGCCAGCGCTGGTCCATGCGCACGCAATCGTCTTCATGGGCTGGGTCGCGATCTATGTGACGCAAAACGCGCTGGTCGCGGGGGAATCGATGGCGTTGCATCGCCGCCTTGGCTGGATCGCCACGGGCTGGATCGTCGCGATGGTCGTGCTTGGCTGCGCGGTGACGCTGGCGATGGTGCGCGGCGGGCGCGTGCCGTTCTTTTTCACGCCGCTGCAATTTCTGGTGTTCGACCCGGTTTCGCTGCTGTCCTTTGCCGGCCTCACCGTCGCGGCGGTCATGCTGCGGCGGCAGACCGATTGGCATCGGCGGTTACATTATTGCGGTATGTCGATCCTGCTTGGGCCGGCTTTTGGCCGGTTGCTGCCGATGCCGTTCCTCATCCCCTGGGCGTACGAACTGACCTTTGTGGCGGTGATGATCTTCCCGCTGATCGGGGTGATCGCCGACGTGCGCAGCACCGGTCGCGTGCATCCCGCCTGGGGCTGGGGGATCGGGACGATCGTGCTGGCGACGCTCGTTCTGGTCGAGATCGTCACCTATAGTCCGATCGGGCTGGCGTTGTATGATGCCGTCACCGCGGGGTCCGCCGGGGCTTCGATTGCGCCGCGCGCGTACGCGCCATTCCCGCCGC
>NZ_JBBATX010000062.1:0-16670 GCF_040398505.1 Sphingomonas sp.
ATTCGGGGATCGCGACCGCGGACATGCTGTTCCTCGGCGACGCGATTTACCCCGGTGGCAATGACGATGCGGTGCGCGCGGCGGGGATGGACACGCTGAAGGTGCGCGACGTCCAGGAGACGATCACCGCGGTTCGCGCGATGGTCGCGTGTCTGGCGGTGCGTTAGCTGTTTGGTCCCGGGGTTTAATGGTGCGGGTCTGATGTGAAGCGCTGTGGTTTTCTTGTCGCGCATTTGCAGATGTATTTTTAGGGCGTGAGGCCGTTGAGGGTCTTCAGCCGCTTGGCGAAGTTATAGGCGGCCACGAAGTTGGCGAGGTGCTCTCGAAGCTGCTTGTTGGTTTCATAATAGAAGCGCTTGACCGTTGCGTCCTTGATGGTCCGGTTCATCCGCTCGACCTGGCCGTTGGTCCGGGGATGCTTCGGTTTGGTTGTTCGGTGATCGATGTCGTTTCTGGCGCAGGCATATTCGAAGGCATGTGCCCAGAAGTGCTCTCCATTGGCGATGGCGTCTTTGATCAGCGGGACCGCCGAACCGCCGCCACCGGGGATGGTGAACCGGATACCGTTGTCGGTGAGCACGGTTTGGATTTTGTCGGGGACGGCTTTGATGAGTCGGAGCAGGAAGACGCGGGACGTTGCGGTCTTGCAGTTCTCATGCAGCTCGACGAAGGCGAACTTGCTGGTGCGGTTGATCGCTACGAACATGTAAAGCTTGCCCTGCTCGACGGACTGCCGCTGTCGTGCTGGCGCTCCCGTGGAAAACGTGTCCCATGTTGCATCCTGCCACGCCTGAATGGATCATGCACCATCAAACCCCGGGGCCAAACAGCTAGCCAGCACCGGCATACTCCACCGGCTCCCCGGTTTTCTCGTCATCGCAGGCGGCGCGACGATATGGTTGATTCGTGATCTTCGTGGAGGCCACTCCCCTGCCCTGATCACCGCGCGCCGACGATCAGGGCGAGTCCAGCCTGCGGCTCAGTCAGTCGAGCAAATGCGGGGCTTCGATCAGCGCCACCAGTGCCGCCATCAAACGCGCGCCGTCGGCGCCGTCGATTGCGCGGTGATCGCAGGACAGCGACAGGTGAATCATCGGCACCAAGCGGATCGCGCCATTGTCGTCGATCGGCTCGGATCGTGCCGCGCCAACCGCCAGAATCGCGCCCTGCGGGGGATTGATGATCGCGTCGAACTGCTCGATGCCATAGCTGCCGAGATTCGATAACGAGAAGCTACCGCCGCTGATGTGCTCCTGCGTTAACCGTCCCGAGCGCGCGCGCTGAGCCAAGTCGGCGACGACGCGCGAGATCTCGGCGACGCTCAGCGTCTGCGCCGCGCGGACGATCGGCGTCATAAGTCCGCGCTCGGTCGCAACCGCCACCGCAATGTCGGCGTCGGGGAAGCGATGAATGTCGTCGCCATGAACCTGAATATTGGTCTGTGGCACTTCCATCAGTGCCAGCGCACAGGCCTTGACGAAATAGTCGTTGATGGTTGGCTTAGGTCCGTTGAGCCCGTTGCGCTGCGCGATCAGGCGATCGGCGCGGACGCGGTGGCGGAGGTAGAAGTGCGGAATCGTCTGCTTGGCCTCCGTCAGTCGCCGCGCAATGGTACGGCGCATCGCCGTCATGGGCACGACCTCGACCGTGCCTGAGGCAGGTGCCGGGCTCGACGGTGGCAAGACTGTCGGGGCAGCGACGGTTATCGCGGCGGACACATCGGCCTTGCCGATCCGTCCCTTTGCCCCGGAGCCAGTCAGGCGCGTGAGGTCGATACTATGCAAATGGGCGATGCGCCGCGCGAGTGGCGTTGCATAGGCAGTGCTGACCGGAGTCGCGGGATACGGACCGCGCAGGGTCAATCCGGTCTCCGGCCCCGTGGCCTGGTCGACGTCCTGCGCCGTAATCCGGCCATTCCGTCCCGAACCGGTGATGGCGGCAACATCGATCCCGTTGGCTTGCGCGGCGAGGCGCGCAGCGGGGCTTATCGCGATATCATCAGGAATTGGCTTCGCCATTGGTCGCGCAACGGGCGGGGGTGGCGCCACAGCGGTCGGCGGTGGCGCGGCGTCCGAGGCATCATCAAAGCTTGTGTTTGCGGGACGGAACGCCGTTATGACCGCGTCAATGTCCGCCCCGCTCGCGGCACCGCCATCGGACAGGACCGCCAGCAGCGCGCCGACCGGATACGTCTGACCGGCTGCCGCGATCAAACGGACAAAACATCCATCGGCCTCGGCTTCAATCTCGTTGGTGATCTTGTCGGTCTCGATCAGCGCCAGAACCTTGCCTTTCGAGAAGGTTTCGCCCTCGGTCACGCCCCATTCCGCGATCGTGCCCTCGACCATTTCGATGCCCCATTTGGGCATGGTGAATGCCTTCAACGTCGCCATGCTGCCGACTCCTAGCGGAAGGCGAGGACGTGGCGAACCGCATCTTCGATCTTCTGAGGGGAAGGGAGCCACGCGCGCTCTAACTCGCGCGCGAAGGGAATCGGGGCGTGTGGCCCGGTCACCATCGTCGGCGGTGCCCTGAGGCTGCGGAACGCCTTGGCCGCGACAATCGCGGAAATATCCGACGCCAGACTACAGCGCGGCGGACTTTCATCGACGATTACCAACCGACCAGTCTGTTCGACCGAGTCCAGAATCGCTTCTTCGTCGAGCGGACTGGTCGTGCGCAGGTCGATCAGATCGACGCCAATCCCTTCGGCGGCGAGCTTGTCGCATGCCTTTTCGGAAAAATTGACCATCCGGCCGCAGCTGACAATCGTAACATCGCCGCCTTCGCGCACCATCCGTGCCTCGCCAAAACGTTGCCGATGTTCGCCGTCGGGAACCTCACCCTTCTGGCCGTACAACGCCTTATGTTCGAAGAACATGACCGGGTCGTCCCCGCGAAGCGCCTCGGTCAGCAGACCCTTGGCATCGGCGGGAGTGGTTGGCAGCACAACCTTGAGCCCCGGCATCGCGGTCATCAGCGCGTAGACCGACTGGCTATGCTGCGCGCCCGAATTCATGCCGGCACCATAGATCATCCTGACGACCGCCGGGCATTTGGTCTTGCCGCCGAACATGTAGCGGAACTTCGCCATTTGGTTCCACAATTGGTCAAGGCTGACTCCGATAAAGTCGGCAAACATCAGCTCTGCCACCGGGCGCATCCCGGCGAGCGCTGCACCTGCGGCCGCACCGATGATGGCGCTTTCGGAGATCGGCGTGTCGATCACCCGTCCTGCGCCGAACTTGTCGAACAGGCCGCCGGTCGTTCCCCATATTCCGCCGATTGCTTCCTGCCCGCCGGCGGTGCCGGCGCCGCCAACAACGTCCTCGCCGAGCACGATGATGGACGAATCTCGCGCCATTTCCTCATGGAGGGTAAGGTTGATTGCCTCGCGAATGTTCATGACGGCCATGAAAAATGCCTCTCAATAATCGACATAAACGTCTTCGGCGACACTGGCTGGGTCCGGAGGCGGTGCCGCGCGGGCTTCGACCGTGGCTTCCTCGATCAATTGCGCAACCTCGCGGTCGATGGCATCGAGCAGTGTAAAATCTTCCAGGCCCCATTCGCCGGCGCGATCGCGAAAGATCTTGAGCGCGTCGCGTTCTGCGCGAATGCGGTCGAGTTCGCCCGGACCGCGATAGCGCTGCGGATCCCCTTCGAAATGGCCGTAGAAGCGTTCCGTGTCGAGTTCGATCGCGGCCGGCAGATTGGTCGCGCGCACATAATCGAGCAATTCGCCCATCACAGCAAAGGTGTCGAAGAAATCGCACCCATTGGCACGCCACACTTTCATCCCAAAGGCTTCGGCGCGGCTGGCAATGTCGCGGGCGGTGCCAACGGCGTAATCGACCCCGGTATGCTCGGAATAATGGTTATTCTCGAAAACAAAGATCGCAGGAACCTTGGTCACCACGGCAAAGTTCATCGCTTCGAACGTCGTGCCCTGGTTGCACGCGCCATCCCCGGAAAAGGCGATTGCAACGCGACCCTTGCCTTGTAATTTGGCGGCAAGCGCAGCGCCGACTGCCTGTGGCGCACCCGCCCCGACAATCCCGTTCGCACCGAGCATCCCGATCGACAGATCCGCGATATGCATGGATCCGCCGCGCCCCTTGCACAGGCCGTCGGCACGCCCGTAAATCTCTTTCATCATGCCCTTCACATCACATCCCTTTGCGATGCAATGGCCGTGGCCCCGATGGGTCGAGACGATCAGATCCTCGCGACTGAGATGCTCGCACACCCCAACCGCTGCGGCTTCCTGCCCGCAATAAAGATGGGTGAAGCCGGCGATCTCGCCGGTCTTGATCTCGTCGTGCAGGCGTTCTTCGAACTGCCGGATTGTCGACATCCGGCGATATGCCGCCAGCATGCCCTCATGGCTTATCATCATGTCGGCCTTGCCTTTCACAGCTCGCCAGGCTCCTGGCCGTTGGGATAGATATAGTCGGTCAGCGCCTTATGAAATCCGCGGATGCGAAGCTCTTGGTCCCCAATCCACAGTCCAGGGAAGGCATCGGAATGCATTCCTTTCTGAACCGTCGGAAGGTTGAAGGCGTCTTGGTCAAGCACTTGCCCGATCGAGCGATCGCCGTGACTGAAGCGCTGGTGGCGCACTCGCTCGGGCCATTCTTCGTCCTCCGGAACGAGCTCAAACATCCAAATGTCATAGAGCATCTTGTTCGGGTCGGTCGCATGAGGGCGCATGCGGAACATCATCACGTCATCGCAATGGACATTGAGCGAGACGTTGGGGAAGATGGAATAGTGATAATCGTCAGTGAGCTGGTCGTCGTTGAGGCTTGAATAATCCTTGCCTTGCGCCGCTCCATGCGCGCGCTTGAACCGTTGCACGTCGCGCCGGATGTCGCTGACACGTCCTTCATACTCAGCCGGGTCCATCCCCGCCTTGATCATGATCTCGAGGATCGCTGGCGGGATCGCCGATGGCAGCGCCACCCGTCCCGATACGGTCGCAAACGGGACGAGATAGCGGCTGTGCCGGCCATACAGATCGATCTGGCAATTGGTGTCGTCGAGATACCATTGCAGTTGGGGGTGGATGCCCTGGACATGATAGACCTCGCTGAATGCATCAACCGCGGCCTTCCAGTTACACTCCCACTCGACGGTGACGTCGCGAGTCCAGGCCATCCGTTCGATGTGATACGGCGTGAGGTGGCGTTGCATGGGCTCGAGATAGTCACTTAACGGGCCAACGTCGGGGTTGAGGGAATACCAGACAAAGCTGCCCCATTCCTCGCACGGATAGGAGGTTAGCGCGCCGCCTGGGGGGGCACCTTGCGGGAAGGTGTCGAGATCGGGGATCCGGCAGATTTTGCCGCCCAGATCATACGTCCAATGGTGATACATGCATTGGAACTGTTCGGCATTGCCGTGCCCCTCGGGCCGCAACCGGTTGCCCCGATGTAAACAGACGTTGGGAAATGCACGCACCGAGCCATCATCCTGACGAACGATCAGGACCGCTTCCTTGCCGATCTCGGTGCAAATATAGTCCCCTGGCGCCTTCATATCGTCCGAGCGACCGCCCAGCAGCCAGACCTTGCTCCACATCCGCTCCCACTCAAGCTTCATAAAAGCTTCGCTGGTGTAGCGCGCAGCCGGAATTAGCGCAGAACCGAGGTCGGGATCTTCCTCTTTCCACGTAGGGGTTCCCTCGGGCCAATCCTGTGGATTGACCCGAACGATGTCGACCTTGCGTTTAACATCCATCGGTCTGCTCGCCCCACGTTAGAAGTGCGTGCGGTTGGTGAAGCCGCCGTCGACCGTCAGGTGTGAACCGTTGCACCAGCTTGCCGCCGGGCTCGCAAGAAAGGCGATGCAACGCGCAATCTCGTCGGGCGTGCCGAGCCGCCCGGTCGGCTGCTGACGCAGCTGCGACTGATAGAATTTCTCCATCGTGCCTTTGATCATGTCCCAATTTCCGCCCTCAAACTCGACTGGCCCCGGCGAAACGACATTTACCCGGATGCCATCCTTGCCGTGAAACAGCGCAAGTTGTTTGCCCCAGGTAACGAGCGACGCCTTCATGGCATTGTAAGCCTGCGGTCCGCCCATCGCTTCGGCCGCCGAAGTCGTCGCGATCAGCACGATCGAGCCCGACTGCTGCTCGGTCATTTTGGGAATGACCGCCTCGACCGCGCGGACCGGGCCCATCACATCGACCTCAAAGGCGTTGGTCCAATATTTCTCACTGCCCATGCCGCCGCCCGAGGACGAGATCGGAATCAGGATGTCGACCCCATCGAGCGTCTCGATCGCCCATTCGAGCCAAGCCTTGTAATCATCGACTTTTTTGACATTAACCGGCTTGCCAATGACCTTGCCGCCATATCGCGACAGGTGCGCAACCGCATCCTTGACGCTGTCCTCAGATCGCGCCGTGATCGCCAGATCGCAGCCTTCGCGCGCCAAAGTCTCAGCAACAGCCATGCCAATGCCGCGCGCGGCACCGACGAGGATTGCCTTCTTGCCCTGTAGTCCAAGGTCCATCGTCTTTTCCTCTCAGTTCTTCAATTCATCGGCACGCGGCATGCGGCACAGATGCGCCCCACCGCTGACCTGCAAGGTTTCGCCACTGATGAAACAGTCGGGCGCGGCGAGGTGCGCGACCGTTGCTGCGACCTGTTCCGGCGTCACGAGCGCGCCAAGCGCCGATTCACGGCGATAGATCGCGTCGAAATGGGGATTGGCGAGAAACCCCTCGGTCATGGGCGTTCGCGAAAACCCTGGCGCCACCGCGTTGACGCGAATGCCCAGCGGCCCGAATTCCAGCGCAGCGATCCGCACGATGTGATCGATCGCCGCCTTTGCCGACGCGTAGGCGGCCAGCCCGGCGCCGGCGACCTTGGCGGTCAGCGACGAAAACAAGATGATGCTCGCGCCTGCCGGCATAACGGGCGCAGCGTGTTTGAGCAGGAGAAGGTTTGCAGTGACGTGAATCGCGAACTGCTCTTCGATCGATTCGCGGGTTAATTTGACGATCGAGCGCGCCATGGTTGTACCCGCCGCATTGACCAGCACGTCGATCGGCCCACAGGTGCCGATCAGCGCAGAAATTGCGCTTTCCGCGCGCAAGTCGCAGACGATCGCGCGGCCGCCAATGTCAGCGGCCAACACGTCGAGTGGTTCGATCCTGCGTCCGACGACGATCACGTCGAGACCATCGGCCGCGAGGCGGCGCGCGCTTGCCTCGCCCAGCCCGCCGGGGCTTGATGCGCCAATGACGAGGGCTGTGCGACGCTGTGCATTCATCCATCGCTTAAACAACAGTCGGTTTGCGCGCGCAAGCAAAACATGCATGATTGTTTTTTTAAATTACGTGTTTATGGTCAGATTGCGCCTGATCCGGAAGCGGTGATCCGCGCGAAAAACTTGACTTGGCGCCAGCGTTGCCATCTCTGCAGACGCTGCAATAAGGAGAATATCTTGGCTCGACCAGCCACTCGACAAACACCGATCGGCCGGGCGCCGCGGCCGCTTTCGGAGCCGCCTACGCTCCAGTCGGTCAAGAGTGCCCAGACGCGGGCCAAGCTGATCGAAGCGACCATACGGTGCATCGTAAGGCTCGGCTATGCCAAGACTACGACGCCGCAGGTTGCCGTCGAAGCGGGCCTGTCGCGTGGGGCGATGTTGCACCATTTCGAAAATGGCGCGGCGCTGATCAAGGCGGCGATCGTCGAGCTTCACGAAAAACGCCTGCGTGCGTTTCGTCGCGCTGCCGACACCGACAACCATGACACCGCAACGCTCGTTCGGACCTATTGGAAACAATTGCAGAAGCCCGGGTTTGTCGCTTTTCACGAGCTTGCGCTTGCGGCCCGTTGCAACCCCGAGCTCGCGCGGATCCTGCAACCGCTGCAAGTCGAATTTCGCGATCGCTTTAACGAGCAGGCCGACTCGTTATTTCCGGAGTGGCGCACCGATCTCAACCGCTTTCACCTGGCGATGACATTGTCCCAGACGATGCTGGAGGGAATGGCCATTCAGCGGCTGACTGGCGCAATGGATGATGAGACCGTCGAACCGATGTTGCTTTTGCTGGAGGAACAGGTCGCTTCGATGAATCCGACACTGCGCCCCGAAGTCGATCAGACTAGCTGAGGCAACCCCCAGCGGAGGCCGCGGCGGAGAAGTTCGTAAAAGATCGGATAGTTCCACCCGCAGCGTTGCGGGTGCGGAAAAAAGCTGGCGACTGGACGCAGATCATAATGCCCTCGGCAATGACCAAGGGTAAGGTAGAGGATCCCGCCGTGACCAACGGAACGCTCGTACAAAATCGGCACGGTGGGTTCGTCCCATTGTTCGTCCCGAAATTCGGGACAAGTGCCGCTGAAGCTCGTGTGCAGCAGCACATCGATCTCTGCGGTCCGCCGGGTGAGATAGAGTTCATCGTCAATCGCGAAGCCGCGGAGCCCACTCGTCATCTGATGATCGCTGCGTGTCACCGCGACCTTGAACGGCGCTATCGCCGGGTGCGCGGCAAAGCGCGTGCCCAGCAAAGCCGTAAATTCGGGATTTTCATCGGGACACTCGACCTTCCCGTCAGCGGCAAAGCGCAGCAACGAATTGGTGCCGTGCAAGGCCAACCAGCGTCCACCGCGCCCGACCCATTCGGCCAAGGCGCGGGTCTGCGCGGCATCGGGAATCAGGTCGCACGTATAGGTGATGAGGAGGTCGGCGGCGGTGATCCGCGCAAGATCGGCATAATCGCTGCTGACCGAGGTGCGAATCTCGGCATGCTCCGCCAGCAATTTGAGCAGCTCGAGCCGAGCAAAGTCGATGTCATGATATTTTCCTGCGGCAACCAAATGAACCAGCACGACCGAACCTCCCTCTCGCATGTACGCACGAGCCTAGGCCGCGCGACGCGCATGGCAAGCGCGGTGGCGGCATGAGCGGCGGAGCCGGCAAGGGCCCGCTGGCGGGCGTGAAAATTCTCGACCTGACAAGCGTGCTCATGGGGCCGTACGCGACCCAGATCTTCGCCGATCTGGGTGCCGACGTGATTAAGGTCGAAAGCCCCGATGGCGACACCACCCGCCACCTCCCGCCAGGTCGCGACGAGGCGCGTGGCGGGATGTTCCTCAACGTCAATCGCGGCAAACGAAGTATCGTGCTCGACCTCAAGCAGCCGGCGGCGCGCGCCGTCCTGCTGACGCTTGCCCGCGATGCCGACGTCTTCGTGCATTCGATGCGCGCCCAGGCGATCGGTCGGCTCGGGCTCGATTATGCTGCGCTGCAGGCGGTCAATCCGCAGATCATCTACACCAATCTTTATGGCTTTGCGCGAAACGGGCCATATCGCGATTATCCCGCTTATGACGATATCGTTCAGGCCGCGTCAGGGCTGGTCGCTTTGCAGGCCAGCTTGTCAGGAGGGGTGCCGACCTATCTTGGCACCGTCGTGGCCGACAAGGTTGCCGGATTGACCGGCGCCTATTCCATCATCGCCGCGCTGTTCGCACGCGAGCGCAGCGGCATCGGGCAGGAGATCGAAGTGCCGATGTTCGAGACCCTCGTCTCGTTTACGATGGTCGAGCATCTGTGCGGGTCGCTGTTCGAGCCGCCGCTCGGACCACCCGAATATGCGCGAGTCATCGCGCGCTCGCGTCGCCCCTATGCAACCAGCGACGGCCATATCGGGGTAATGATCTATAACGACAAACATTGGCGCGCTTTCTTCGCCGCGCTCGGCGATCCCGAATGGTCAAAGGATGAAATGTTCGCCTCGATCGGCAACCGCACTCGCAACATCGCGGTCGTGCTCGATCGAGTCGCCGAGGTCTTGCTGGAGCGCACCAGTGCCGACTGGCTCGAGGTGTTTCGCAACGCGAACATTCCGGCGATGGCGATCGCGAGCACGCAGGATCTGCTACACGACCGGCATCTTGTTGAGACCGGCTTTTGGGTGGAGCGCGCAACCGAAGCCGGCGCGTTGCGCTATCCCGGCATCCCCACAGCGTTTTCGGCGACACCGGGTGAGATTGGCGAGCCCGCACCGACGCTGGGCGGCGACAGCCGCGCGATCCTGGCGGAAGCCGGGCTGGAGGAGGCCGCGATTGATGCGCTGGTTGCCTGCGGCGCGGTGCACGCGGCATGAGCTCGCCCGAAACCCATTGGCGCGCTGCGCTCGCCGAAGGGCGCATCCTGCTCCAGCGCGCAACCGGTAGCGGCGCGATCTTCTTCCCGCCCAGAGTCATGGAGCCTGGCACCGGGCATACCGATTTCGAGTGGATTGAGGCATCCGGCCTCGGAACGGTCTATTCGGTTACAATGATCAATCAAAAGCCTCCGGCAGCGCCGTATAACGTCGTCCTCGTCGATCTTGACGAGGGGCCGCGCGTGATGAGCCGGGTCGAGGGGCCGGGCGAAATCGCCATCGGGCTGCGCGTTGTCGCGCGGATCGAGCAGGGCGAAGCCCCGATGCTCTTGTTCGGGCGCGCGTGATGCCCTCCCCCTCCCCCTTCCCCCGCGCGCGCACCGCAATTGCCGGCATTGCGACTTACGGGCTTGGCGAGACACCCGGCTTTAGTTCGATCGAACTGGCGGCAAAGGCGGGCTTGGCTGCTGTCGCTGACGCTGGGTTGATGCTGCGCGATGTCGATGCATTGTTCATCTGCCTGCCCGACGATTTTTTCGCTGGCCTGTCATTTGCGCAATATCTCGGTCTTTCGCCGCGCTTTACCGACAACAACCGCACCGGCGGCTCGGCCTTCATGAGCCATGTCGCGACGGCGGCGATGATGCTCGACCAAGGCTATATCGACTGTGCATTGATCGCTTATGGCTCGAACCAGCGCAGCGGCGGCGGGAAGCTTGCGACTCCGTTCAAGAGCAATCCGTGGGAAGCGCCTTATCGGCCCTTATTCCCGGTCTCCTCCTACGCGTTGGCCGCAGCGCGGCACTTTCACGAATTCGGCACGACTCGTGCCCAGCTCGCCGAGGTGGCGGTCGCGGCGCGCGCCTGGGCGAACACGAATCCCGAAGCCTTTGCGACCGGGCCATTGTCGATCGACGACTGTCTTTCTGCGCGGATGATATCGTCTCCGCTCAGCGTGCGCGATTGCTGCCTCGTGACGGACGGGGCCGCAGCCATCGTCATGACCCGTACCGATCGCGCCCGGACCCGTGCAAAGCCACCCGTTGCGGTCCTCGGTGCCGCCGCAGCAACCTGGTATAGCGCGATCAGCCAGGCCGATGATCTCACCACCACCGCAGCTGCCGAAAGTGGCGCGCGTGCTTACGCCATGGCCGGCATCGGACCGCACGACGTCGACGTTGTTCAACTCTATGATGCCTTCACGATCAACCCGATCCTGTTCCTTGAGGATCTCGGATTTTGCCCGAAGGGAGAGGGTGGACGGTTCGTGTCCGGCGGACGGATCGGTCCAGGTGGTGACCGGCCGATCAACACCGACGGTGGCGGCCTGTCATGCGCGCACCCCGGCATGTACGGTTTGCTGGCCCTTGTCGAAGTCGCGCGCCAGCTTCGCGGAGAGGCCGCCAATCAGCTGGTGAGAGCCGAGATCGGGCTGGCGCATGGCAATGGCGGGACGTTGTCGAGTCAGGCCACCGTCATTCTCGGAGGCCCGGCGACAATCTGACCGGACTAGGCTTTCGGCGCGTTGGCAAAGGCCGTGATCCCGGCGCGAACCGCTTCGGACCCAAGCGTCGCTTCGCCCCACGCCCGCCCGAAGCGCAAGCTGTCCTCGATTGCGGCATCGGCGGCGAGATCATGCAGCAGCTTGGCGCTCCGTACCGCCGCCTGCGGATAGCCCGCGATCATCGCGCCGATTGCGATCACACGTTCGCGCAAGTCCGCGTACGGCACGATCTCGCTGACCAAGCCGAGCTCGAACATGCGCGCTGCGGTGATCGGCTCGCCCGTCAGGATCAGCGCCAGCGCGGTCTGGCGCGGTACCATCCGCGCGAGCCGTTGGATCCCGCCGGCAAAGGCAAACATCCCGCGCTTGACCTCCGCCAGAGCGAAGATCGCGTGATCGGCCGCAATCACGATGTCGCACGCCAGCGCGATTTCAAAACCACCCGCGACCGCAGCGCCGTTGATCGCAGCGATCAACGGTTTGGTCCGCCGGCGCTCAGTGATCCCGCCAAACCCGCGTCCGGGGATCAGACCGGACCCCGGCCCGGTCGCCGCCGCCTCTTTCATGTCCATTCCCGAACAAAAGGCGCGCTCACCGGTCGCGGTCAGGATGATGACCGCAACATCCGCGTCGCGCTCGCCATCGTCCATCGCTACATCGAGCGCAGCCGAGGTAACGCTGTCGAGCGCATTGCGCCGTTGGTCGCGATCAATTGTCAGGATCAGCAGCGACTCGCGCCGTTCGATCATCAGTCCCACGTTCGCCATATGGAGTTCCCCTGGGCAGCGGCCACACTCAACCAGACGCCCAAGGCGACGAGGGTCTCAGCCCAACCTACCGCCGGCTGATCGCCTCGCCGCCCGTGGCGCTACCCTGTAAAACCGGCCTCACCACGTTTTCGGCATCGACTGGAATGCGGCGCGAAGATCTTTCGCGATTTTAGACCTTTGCGAGAAATCCTCCATCAACCACCAGACCGTGGCCGGTAATGAAGCTTGCTTCATCAGATGCGAGAAATAAGGCTGCATTGGCAATGTCTTCGGGCATCCCCATCCGACCAAGTACCCCGAAACTTTCAAAAAGTCCTTTAATGCTCGGGTCAGCGTCCATTAGCGGGCGAGTCATCCCCGTTAAAATCGCCCCGGGGCAGATATAATTGGCAGTAATCTTATCGGGCCCGAGTTCCACTGCGAGTGTTTTGGTTAGACCTGCGACGCCGTGTTTTGCGGCTGCATAGGCGGCAAGACCAAGCGTAGAGCGAAACGCGTTGATCGAAGCGAGATTGATGATGCGCCCCGATTCGCCAGCGCGCAAATGCGGAATCGCAGCACGGCTCAGCGCGAATGTCGCGGTCAGATTGACCGAAAGTGTTCGGCTCCAATTCGCATCGGTCATCGTCTCGATCGGTTCGTATTCGACGATCCCGGCATTGTTGACGAGGATATCGAGCGCACCAAAGGCATCGATGGCGCCGCCGATCACGTGAGACGCCGCGTCCGCAGTGGTCACGTCGATTGTGACCAGACGCAAACGGTCATGGGCCGGGAAGGCTGCGGCGAGTTTATCTCCCGCCAGATCGGCAGCGAGCACGCTTGCACCTTCTCGCAAAAACGTCTCGGTAATGGCGCGCCCCATACCATCGGCTGCCCCGGTTACGACGGCAACCCGGCCTTGAAGCCGCCCGCTCACGAGCGTTTCCTGAACGTCTTATTGGGGTTCATCCTCGACACAGCCACGCGCTCCTCATTGCCTAGGTCGCAAACATTCATGATTTTTTTTGGTCACACAAGCAAAAATCCAAACAGTCGTGACATTTGCATAAATGCATTGCCGCAGGATCGCCCGCGAAAAACCTGGAGCCCTTATCCCTATAAACCCTCATAAAATCAGTGGCTAAATCTGTTTGCGCCGGCGTGCGCGCGCGACTGTCGATCGAATGGGGATACGCAAACTCGCCACAAACAGACAATCATGATTGATTGTATTATGTCAATGTGTAATCACGCCGGACGTCAAGAATGAAAGGGTGCCGCATGCTCGCTCGAGATTCGAACCGTGATTTGCGCAGCGTAACCCGGTTGTGGTCAAAGTCGCCAAGACGGGACCGGCACCATATCATCGACACGTTTCAAATCAGCGGCGCGATCTTGTGAGCGGCGCGCTCGATAACCGGGTCGCGCTGGTCACTGGCGCCGCCAGCGGCATCGGATTGGCGATTTCGCGACGCTTCCTCGACGAGGGCGCGCGGGTTATCGCCGTCGATATGCAGGGCTCTCCGTTAGAGCGCGAGCTGCCCAAGACCGACGCGCTCCGATCGGTTTATGCCGATGTCACCGCGATCGAGTCCCTCGCTGAGATCGTGGGCGCGGCGGAGCCATGGGGCGGGATCGACATTCTGGTCAACAATGCGGGTATTTGTCTTCCAGGATCGATTTTTGACCAGTCTGACGAGAGCTGGACGCGCACTTTTGACGTGAACGTTACCGCGCCTTTCCGCCTGTCACGCGCCGTCGCGCCGATGATGCGCGACAAGAAATGGGGGCGGATCATCAATCTTGGCTCAATCATGAGCGACTTCGGTGGTCCGTCGCTATGCGCCTATGGCGCATCCAAGCATGCCATTGCGGGGCTCACCAAGTCGCTCGCGGTCGATCTTGGACCCTATGGGATCACGGCGAATTACTTGCAGCCGAGCGCGATCTGGACCGGTATGAGCCGCGGATTTATGGATGATCCCGTGTTTCGCGACTATTGGGAAGGCAAGGCCCCGGTCGGTTATATTGGAGAGCCCGCCGATGTCGCGGGGCCGGCATTGTTCTTGGCGTCCGACGAGTCGCGCTTTGTCAACGGGATGGGCTGGCGCATTTGTGGCGGAGCCATGGCGCGCTTTTAGGGGCTTGAGCCCACGGTTTGATGGGGGCGATCCGTCCGTTGAAGGCGAGGATCGGCGCTGTCGGTGTGACGCCCTGCTCCGTTCAACCCGCCGATAAGCCAATGTCGCGTCCTCCGAGCTGCTACCCGTTTCCGGACCGCCCGGCCGGGCGTCATCCCGTTCCTGCCGACCAGGGCGGGCGATGTGCCGGGCCGGGAGCCGAACCCGCGCCCTGATCGACCCGGGTCGAGGCTGGATGACCGCCTCACCACACACGGTCGAGCACCCGTGACGATCCAGCTGCGCGTTGCCCGGGCCGCACACGGCTGCGCCCGCAGGAAAACCCCTATCGATCGCAAAGCCCAGGCGCGAACCATCGCGCCGATCGCGCGGTCGCGCCGTTATGCTCTCTTTGTGAGAAGGCCGCGTGGTGCGCGCGCCTTGTAAGGAAAGATCATTTACCGAAACTAAATTCGTTCGTACGTCACTGTCGCGAGCGTTTTTATATAACCAAGATTGGTATTTACGGTGTAAGATAAAAGAAAGAAATGGTCTACGCCGACTATCACCGTATATAAAATCGGTGATCCGAAGTACAAAGATTTTGATGTTATTTTTAAGGATGCCACCAAGGATGCAGATAAAAATCATTGCCAGAAATAATATTGCGTCTCTAATTTCTACTAATTTTGTATCCTGATTCTTAATAATTTTGAAAAATATATTGCTATTTGGCTTTTAACATCCGTATTTATTGTTAATAAATGATAAACAATATTTTATTGCGATGCACGCCTATGAGGTGTGGGGCATCGCTTTGCTCGTTCACGTCATCGGTGATTTCGCCTTCGCGATCTGGGATCGCCGCTCGCATCGGCTCTACCTTGGGTGCGATCCGACTGGCCAGCGGCCGCTGCATTACCGGTTCACGGCTTCTCGCGTCGAATTCGCCTCGATGCCCGTCGGGCTGATCGCGACCATGCCCGCAAGGCCTGCGGTCGACGCTCCGAAAATTGCGGCCTTTATCGACAACCGTCATAGTCCGCTGTCTTCCAGTTACTTTGAGGGTATCTTCAGGGTTCCCGCGGGCCACTATGTTGTGTTCGACTCCGGCGTCCGTACGGAGCGGCAATACTGGGATCCACAGCCGAAAACGCTACGGCTGGTGCGGACAGAGGATTATGTCGACGCCTTCCACGCGCACATCGAACAAGCCGTAAAAGCACGGCTGCGCGACGCCGGCCAAATTGTCGGGACACAGCTCAGCTCGGGCCGCGACAGCAGCACGATCACCGCCATCACCGCGCGCCTGCTCGAACGGACGGGCAGGCGCGTCCTATCTGCCACGGGTGCGCCAAGAGCTGGTTTTACGGGCGCTGCCCCGGAGCGAAAAGCGATCGACGAAAGTGCCGTGGCGGCAGAAACAGCGCGCCTGTACGCCAATGTTGCGCACATTGTCGTCCGGCCAGAGCATTCGTTCGACTTTGATGATTGTGCTCGATTGTGGGATTACTATCAGGAACCCATTATAAACGCTTGCAACTTTCCGTGGTTAGCGGGCATCAACCGGAGGCTTGGCGAGCATGGCGTTTCCGTGCTCCTGACCGGTGATTTGGGAAATCTGACGATCAGCGCTGGCGGCTACGCCACCCTCCCCGACTTTTTGTGGCAAGGTTCGTGGCGGTCGTGGCTCCGCGAATTCCGGACACTTGGGGCTAAAGGGCGGATGCGCTGGCGGGGCGCGCTTGCTGTGTCCGCCGGCGGGTACATTCCGAGCCCGCTCTGGGCGCTGCTCGCCAGAGCGACCGGGCGGAGCAACCAGGACCTTGGCCGCCCGCTCATACGAAAAGCGTGGCAATCCAGCGACCGGACCGCGTCCATCATGGCGCAGCCGCCCCGCAATACCCACCGCAACCGGGTCGATCTGATCCTGAACACGAGTATTGCCGGGATCCGAAAGGGCAATCTGGCGCAATTCGGAATCGACGAACGAGATCCGACATCCGACCGTCGGTTGATCGAGTTTTGCTTGTCGCTACCAGCGGATCAACTGTTGAAAGACGGGATCGAACGACCGCTTTTCACCGCGGCCATGACGGGCCTGGTTGCGCCGGATGTCATCGCGGGCAAGTTGCGCGGATTACAAGCCGCAGATTGGTACG
>NZ_JBBATX010000063.1:0-11630 GCF_040398505.1 Sphingomonas sp.
TAACCGAGCACGCGCCGGGAAGCCGGAGCGGTGGCGTCGGTCATGCAAGGGCTGTCATGCACCGAAATCGCCATGACATTGCAGGTCGCGCCGGCTTCCAAAAACGGTAAGGTCGCGCGACCGAACTCTGTTGAGGCAAACCCAATGTTGCGATCCCTGGCGTGTTTCCTGGCCCTGCTGCTCGCGACCGTCGGACCGGCACTGGCAGCGGATGGCGACCGCCGTGCCTTCGTCATCAAGAACTTCGCGCTCGAAAACGGGGCTGTCCTGCCTGAGGCCAAGGTCATGTACGCGACCTACGGCACGCTCAACGCCGCGCACGACAATGTCGTGCTGCTGCCGTCGCATTACATGGCCGATTCGCACGGCTATGAATGGCTGATCGGCCCGGACAAAGCGCTCGACCCGAAGAAATATTTCCTCGTCGCGACCGAGCTGTTCGGCAACGGCAAATCGTCCTCGCCCAGCAACGCGCCCGCGCCGTTTGACGGGCCGCGTTTCCCGGTCACCAGCATCCGCGACAATGTCGCTGCGGTACACCGGTTGCTTGGTGAGGCGCTCGGCGTGCGGCATTTGCGCGCGGTCGTCGGCTTTTCGATGGGTGGTGAGCAGGCGTTCCAGTGGGCAGTCACCTATCCCGACTTCATGGACCGCATCGTCGTGACCTCGGCCACCGCCAAGACCTGGCCGCACGGCATCGTCCGGCTGGAAAGCCAGATCATCGCGATCGAGAGCGATCCGGTCTTTGCTGGCGGCGAGTATAAAGTGCAGCCGAAAAAGGGCCTGCAGACGTTCGGCGCGATCTGGGCGGGATGGCTCTTTTCGCAAGGGTGGTGGCGCGAAGAATTGTGGCGCGCTGGCGCACCTCCCGCGACGACGTATCGAACCGTGTTCGATGGGCTGTACAAGGACTTTATTCCCGGCGCGGACGCGAACGACCTCATTTTGCAGATGCATACTTGGGAAGAGCACGATGTCGGATCGACACCGGGCTTTGACGGCGACACGAAAAAGGCGCTCGGATCGATCAAGGTCCCTGTGCTGTACATGCCCTCTGCGACCGATCTCTATTTCCCGGTCGACGATGCGCAGTACGAGGCCAGGTTCATCCCGCAGGTCACGCTGTTGCCGATCCCGTCGCTATGGGGCCACACGGCGGGGGCTGCCAGCAACCCGGCAGACGCGAAGTTCCTGAACGACCATATCGGCGCCTTTATGCGCGCAGGTGCGACGACCGGTTGAAACTTTCACGCCGCCGGCAATGGCAGCGCTTTGCCGAAGACTCCGTGTGTGCCACGCTATCGCTGACAGAGGCGACAATCGCATGTGTCGCTCGAAGTCTGGACTTGGGACCGTATGCGCAGTGAACGCGATGGCTTGTTGGCGCGGAACAGAACGATTGCGCCGGTCGATTATCAACGCTGGCTGATTCCGCCCTGCGCGCTTGCGATCCATCTGTGCATCGGCATGGCCTATGGGTTCAGCGTGTTCTGGCTGCCGCTGTCTCGCGCCATCGGCGTCTCCAGCCCGATTGTGTGCCAGAAACTGACCTTGCTGCAGGCGATGACAACCGTAACCTGCGATTGGCGGGTCAGCGACCTGACCTGGACGTACAGCCTCTTTTTCGTCGTCCTCGGCATGTCCGCGGCAATTTGGGGCGGCTGGCTCGAACGCGTCGGCCCCCGCAAAGCCGGCGTGGTCGCTGCGTGTTGCTGGGCAGGCGGCATGGCGATTGGCGCGATCGGCGTATCGATCCATCAATTGTGGTTGCTGTGGCTCGGCGCCGGACTGATCGGCGGGATTGGTTTGGGCATCGGCTATATTTCCCCGGTATCGACGCTCATCAAATGGTTTCCGGACAAACGCGGCATGGCGACCGGTATGGCGATCATGGGCTTTGGCGGGGGTGCCTTGGTCGGCTCGCCGCTCGCTGATGCGCTCATGAAGCATTTCGCCAGTGCGGCGGGGGTCGGCGTTTGGCAAACCATGCTCGTTCTGGCGGTCCTCTACCTGATCGCCATGCTCGCGGGCGCGTTCGGCTATCGCGTCCCGCCCACGGACTGGACGCCGCGCGGTTGGACCGCCCCACCGCGCGCGGTGATGAGCACCGGGACCTATGTCGATCTCAAGGACGCCCACCGGACGCCGCAATTTTGGCTGATCTGGACCGTATTGCTGCTGAACGTCTCAGCATCGATTGGTATCATCGGCATCGCCTCACCCATGGTCCAGGAGATTTTCGCCGGCCGCTTGATCAGCCAGCCGGAATTGTCGTTTCTTCAATTCGACGATGCCCAAAAGGCAGCGGCCGCGGCGGTTGGTGCCGGCTTTGTCGGACTCATTAGCCTGTTCAATATCGGAGGACGCTTCTTCTGGGCGGCGATGTCCGATCGGATCGGGCGGAAAGCTACGTATGCGATCATGCTTGCACTGGGGGCGGCGCTGTATGGAACGGTGGCACCCTGGTCGGCCGAAAATGCGATTCTGCCCATCTTCGCGCTCACCTTTGCCTTTATCGCATCGATGTATGGCGGGGGATTTGCGACCGTGCCCGCTTACCTCGCCGATACCTTCGGCACGCGGTTCGTCGGCGCTATCCACGGTCGGCTGTTGACGGCCTGGTCGGTGGCAGGGGTGCTCGGCCCGTTGATCGTGAGCACGATGCGAGACACGCGCATCGCTGCGGGCACCCCGTGCGCGCTGATCTACCCACCGATCTTTTTGGTCTTGGCGGGTCTTCTGGTCGTGGGGTTTGTCGCAAACGTGTTTGTAAGGCCCGTCGCCTCGCGGTTTCGGACCGACACCGCCGAGCCAGTTTCGAGCGATCCCACCCACGCCGATGCGACCGCGCCGGCTTTAGCGGTAACGCCGGGGCGAAGGCGGATGGCCGTATTGCTCGCCTGGGCGGCGGTCGGGCTTCCGCTTCTTTGGGGCCTGTGGACGACAGCGACAAAAGCGTCGGCGCTGCTTACGGCTTGGTAAAGGGCTTTGCTCTGCCCGACCTGAACCGATCGGCGGTGACCGGCAGGGTTCGGGACGCGATGGCGGCCAAGGGACGTTCACTGACCCGGCAACGCGGCGAGTGCGGCTGGCAATGCACGCCGCCGGTAGCGCTGCCGTCACGCTCCGCAGCGTTTCCCCAACCGGTCACACCCAAGCGACGATGCTCAGCAAAACCCCAACCGCCGCTGACCCACCCGCGCCCCATAGCAGCCAGCGGCGCTTGGTCAGCACGGTGATCGATGCCAGCGCAATCGCCACCTGGATAAAGGTCATTGCGATCGCGAGCTTGGTGTGCGGGGACAAGGCCCGCCGCGACTCGGCGTCGGCGTCCTCGGATTTGCGGTCATAAGTTTCTGCCTTGGCCCGTAGCTGCCGAGCTCGCTCCGCATATTTTTTCGCGTCGGCGGCAGCTGCGTTTGCCGACGCCGGGGCCAACGTCGCGACCGTCTCCGCCAGATGGTGCTTGATATCCTCGGCCTGGTAATAGGCCCAGCTGTCTGACGCCCGCGCCTTCATCAGCACCGCTTCGTTCTTGTAATACAGCGCGTCGTTCTGGGTGTGCCCGCCAAGGAAACTGACGATCGCGCCGAGCGTGGCGAGCACGGCCGAAAACAGCGCGATCCGCTGGCTCAGCGGGTCGGGATCGCGCGCATGGTCTTCGATTGCGGCGTCATGGGCACCGCGAATGTCATAATCGTCCTCGGGCATGGCGCCGTCCTATCGTCTCAAAACTATCGGGGAGCGTGAAATGTTTAGCGGTGAACCCAGATGCGATCGTGCCCCAGATCGAATATCACCCGGACATGCCGGAATGCGTAAAGACCGATGATCGGTTTTGGCCCGTCGCGCACCTCGGCATTCGCCAACACGACCCCTCCGACGGTTACCGCGCGCTCCGCAGCCAGTCCCGGCATGACGACGCCGGTTGCCCGGGACAGGTCGAGCACGGCACGCACGGGAGCGCCGCTCCCCGCGGCGAGCGCGACGGACAGGCTGCCGTCCGGCGCATGGCGAAGCGCGATCGGCTTTGCGCGGCGCTCAAAATGGGTCGCCTCGCTCGCCGAGAGCGGCCGCAGCGCGTGGTGCGCGAAATCAATCTCGATCGGATTTTCGCCGAGCACATCCTGCCCCAGTCGGATCTGTGCGCCTTCGCTCGGTTGCGCTTCGACCGTGGCGATCTGGGCATGGATCGTCTCAGCGCGGAGGTGGATTTTCAGGTCAGAACTTCCGTGACGGGCTTTGATCCAATCGGACAAAGCGGGGCTGATTGCCGTAGTCCACGCGCCCGGCGCGATCGCGACGCGCACCGTCTTGTCGTCAACCCGGCCGCTCAACACCAAAGTTGCGCCGATCAGGATGAACGTGCCGCTGGTTGCTCCGATCGGCCCCCCCATTATCGCTCTCCCACAACGCCGCCGCCGGCCGCCTGAAATATCGCAACGGTATCGCTCAGGCGGGCCGCGCGTGCCTGGATGCGTTGCGCGCGCGCTTGGGCATCGGCGGCTGAGGCGTTGAGCAAGGCCAGCGTACCGACATCGCCCAGCGCCAATTGCCGCCGGATATAGCCGAGCGCGCGCGCCGAGGCGTCGCTGGCCCGTGCCGCGGCATCGAGCGCGTCAGCATCGGTGCGCAGCCCGGTCAGCGCATCGGACACCTCGCCAAAAGCCTGGAGCACCGATGCCCGATATTGCGCCTTCGCCCCGTCGAGTGCGGCTTCCGCCGCGCGTTGCTGATGGCGCAGCGCCCCACCGTGAAAGATCGGCTGCGCCAAGCCGCCGATCAACGTCCAGAACGGATTACCGTTCTGGACCAGGTCGAACACCTGCTGCGCCGCACCGCCGCCGCTCGCGCTCAATTGCAGGTTCGGCAGTCGCGCGGCGATCGCGACCCCGACATCGGCACCAGCGCCTTCCAGTTGCGCGCGTGCCGCGCGCACGTCCGGGCGGCGCGCGACGAGCTCGGACGGAATCGCCAGCGGCACATCGTGTGGCAAGGCCAGCGCGGCAAGATTTGGCAAGGGCGGCAGATCGCGCCCCGCCGCCCGACCAAGCAACGTGCCGATGAGCACGCGTTGATGCGCTTCTGCGCGGACCAGCGATGGCAGCGCGGCCTCGGCCGTGGCGAGCGCCGTCTCCTGCGTGGCGATATCGGCGGCACCAATCGCGCCGAGCCGCTGCCGCCGCAGCTGGTTCTGCAGGATATCCTGATTGATCGACACGCTGGTCTGTGCCGCGTCGATTTGATCGGCAAGCGATGCGCGCTGGATCACTGCGACGATCAGATTGGCAACCACCGTCGCCCGCGCCGCATCAAGCCGGTATCGCGCGACATCGGCCGCGGCCCGCGCCGAGCGGATCCGCGCACGGTTCCCCCCGAAAAGGTCGGGACCATAGCTGATCGTGACCTGCGCGATGTGCAGCGTGTAGAGCGATTGCGTGCCATCGGTCACGGCCGGGGCGAGCGCATGGGAGACGCGCGTCCGTTGCGGTTGAAAGGTTGCGTCGACTTGCGGCAGGGCCGAACCGGCGATGGCACCGGCCTGTTCGCGCGCCTGGCGCAAGGCGGCGTCGGCCATGGCAAGGTCGGTCGCGTGTTGCAACGCGTCGTCCACCAACGTGTCGAGTTCGGGCGAGCCGAACGCCCGCCACCAATCTTTGGCTACCGCGTTGTCGTGCGTGATTTGCTCCGGGCCGGCGCGAGGGGCGAAGCGTTGCGGCTCTGCGGGCGGTGGTAGCACCGCGTGGGCGTCCAGAATGCGCGGCCCGACCGCGCACCCCGACAGCATCGGCACCATCGCGAGCAGGGGAAGGGCCCAGCGCGTCATGCCGGCGTCGCCTCGGGATCCATCGCTTGCGTTGGATGATGTCCGACGTCGCGTCCGTGCGCGCCACGATCTTCGGGCTTCACCCGCCGCGAGAAGCGATCGATCAGCACCGGCAGCAGCAGCAGGATCAACACCGGCGCCAGCGTCATGCCGCCGACGACAACCAGCGCGAGCGGCTTCTGGACCTGGCTACCGATCCCGTTCGACAAGGCCGCCGGCAGCAGCCCGATCGCCGCGACCAGGCATGTCATCACGACCGGGCGCAAACTGTGGCGGACGGTTGTCGCCAGCGCGGCTTGCCGGTCGGCATGTTCGTCGATCGCCTGGTTATAGGTGGTGACCACGAGGATTCCGTCCATCACCGCGATCCCGAACAGCGCGACGAAGCCGATTGCCGACGAAATGCTAAAGGCTGTCCCGGTCAGCGCCAGTGCGAGAACGCCGCCGATGATCGCCATCGGGATCGCCGAAAAGGCCAACAGACTGTCGCGGATCGAGCCGAAATTGGCGTACAACAGGAGCAGAATCAGCAGCAGGCTGATCGGTACGACGATTTCGAGGCGGGCGACCGCATTGTTGAGATTATCGAGTTCGCCGGCCCATTCGAGATGATAGCCCGATGGCAGGGGGACGTTGCGGGTGATCCGCGCGCGCGCCTCCACGACTGCACCGCCGAGATCGCGCCCGCGCACCGAGAATTTGATCGGGATGTAGCGCTCCTGATGCTCGCGATAGATGAACGAGGCACCCGAGGTGAGCTTCACATCGGCGACTTCGGACAAGGGTACCTGGATTGTGCCAGCGCCGTTCGGGGCTGGCGCGCCAATGGGGATGCGGCGGATCGCGTCGATCGTATCGCGTTGTTCGGATTTCAGCCGAACGACGATCGGAAAGTGGCGATCGGTGCCCTTTTCATAGAGCTGCGCGCTCGACTGTCCGCCGATTGCGGCCGCCACCGTCGCATTGATATCGTCCGGCGTCAGGCCATAGCGCGAGGCGCGCGCGCGATCCACGTCGATCCGCACCGTTGGCTGACCGAGCGACTGAAACACGCCGAGATCAACGATGCCCGGCACCTTCGCCATCTGATCCTTGATCGCATCGGCGTATTTTTCGAGCGTTGCCAGATCGGGGCCGAACAGCTTGATCGAATTGGCCCCCTTCACCCCAGAAGCGGCCTCTTCGACATTGTCCTCGATATATTGGGAAAAGGAAAAATCGACGCCGGGGTAGTGTGCCTGCAGCTTCTTTGATAGCGCTGCGGTCAGTGTTTCCTTGGTGACCCCGGCGGGCCAATCGCCGAAAGGCTTTAGCGGCACAAAGAATTCGGCGTTGAAGAAGCCCGTCGAATCGGTGCCGTCATCGGGCCTGCCATGCGCCGAAAGAACCGATTCGACTTCGGGATACCCGGCGATCATCCGGCGCACGCCATTGACGACGGGTTGCCCGGCCTCAAGGCTGATCGAGGGCGGCAGGCTGGCGCGGATATACAAATTGCCCTCCTCCAAATGCGGGAGGAACTCGATCCCGAGCGAGCGTATGCCGATCACCGCGGCGCCAAGCAGCAGCACGCCGCCGCCGATGGAGAGCACACGATTGCCGAGCGCGAATGCGGCGGCGGGCTCGTACCAGCGGCGCAGCCGCGCGACGATCCAAGTCTCCGCTTCCGACAATCTGTCGGGGAGCAGGATCGTCGCGAGCACGGGCGCGACCGTGAACGTCGCGATCAGTCCGCCGGTGATGGCATACGCATAGGTCTTGGCCATCGGGCCGAAGATGTGGCCCTCTACGCCGGTGAGCGTGAACAAGGGCAGGAAGCTGGCGATGATGATCGCGGCGGCGAAGAAGATGCCGCGGCTGACTTCACTGGTCGCCCCCAGCACCGCCGAGAAGCGGCTGGCATGGGTATAGTGCCCGCGTCCGCTTTCGACATGGCCCGAGCGCTCGACCATATGGCGGAAGATGTTCTCGACCATGATGACGCTGGCATCGACGACCAAACCGAAATCGAGCGCGCCGACCGAAAGCAAATTCGCGCTTTCGCCCTGCAGTACGAGGATCAGGATCGCGAAGGCGAGCGCGAACGGAATCGTCGCCGCGACGATGATCGCGCTGCGCAGATTGCCGAGAAAGACCCATTGCAGGAAAAAGATCAGCGCGATCCCGGCGATCAGATTTTCGAGGACGGTGTGGATCGTCAGGCGGATCAGATCGGAGCGGTCATAGATGCGGTCGAGATGGACGCCGGGGGGCAGGATACCCGACTCGTTGATGTCGGTGACTTCCTGCTGCACCGCTTCGATCGTCGGCATCGACTTTGCGCCGCGCTGCATCAACACGATGCCCTGGACGATGTCGTCCTCATTATTATAGCCCGCGATGCCGAGGCGCGGGGCGTTGCCGATCTGGACGTGCGCCACGTCTTTCAACAGGATCGGCTGACCGCTGGCGGTGCCGACCAGCACGTTCTCAATCGCTGTCGGCGACTGGATCAACCCGACCCCGCGGACAATCGCCGACTGCGCGCCGAAATTGATGGTCTGGCCGCCGACATTGCCGTCGCTTTTGCCCAGCGCAGCGAGCACCTGGCCGATCGCAACGCCATGCGCAGCAAGCCGATCGCTATCGATCACGACGTCATAGGCGCGCAGCTTGCCGCCCCAGCCCGTTACGTCGATGACGCCGGGAATTCGCTTGAAGCGCCGTTGCAACACCCAATCCTGCAGGGTTTTCAAGTCCATCACCGAATAGCCGGGCGGCGCGCTGATCTTGTAGCGATAGATTTCCCCGACCGGGCTGGTCGGCGAGAGCGTCGGCTGCGCACCGCCGCTAAGCGGTGGTAATTGCGACAGGCGGTTGATGACCTCCTGCTTTGCGGCATCGTTGGTCAGATCGTAGCTGAACTGGATTTTCACGTCGGACAGGCCGAATAGCGAGATCGCGCGGATCGCGGTCAAATGCGGAATGCCCGCCATGCCGACCTCGATCGGGATGGTGACGTTGCGCTCCATCTCCTCGGCCGAAAGCCCTTGCGTCTGCGTGATGACCTCGACCATCGGCGGCACGGGATCGGGATAGGCCTCGATATTGAGGTTCCAGAAGCCCACCGCGCCCGCGACGAGCATCGCTGCAAAGATGCCGACGATCAGCAGCCGCTGCCGCAGCGAAAACGCGACGATACGGTTCACGCGCCGAGGCCCGCCTCGTTGACGAACAGCGCACCCGCCGTCACGACCCGCTCACCGGCCTTAAGCCCCGAGACGATGACGATCGCACCGTCCTGCTCTTCGCCGGCGACGATCGTCCGCGCTTGTAACAGCCCGTCGGGGCGAACCACCCACACCCGCGCGACAGTGCCTTCGTGGATCACGGCGGCGGCAGGAAGGTGCAAGACGGTGCCACGTTGCGGCCGCTGGATCGAGAAGCTGGCGAACATTTGTGGTTTGAGCGCGCCGTCGGGATTGGTGATCGTCGCACGCACCGGCATGCGGTGCGTCTGCGGGTCGAGCGCAGCACCGACCAGATCAATCGTCGCGTGGAAGCTCCGGCCCGGCAAAGCGGGGGTCGTCACCGTCACGCCGTCGCCGACATGGACGGCGTTGGCATCGCCTTCGGCGATTTGCGCGATCAACCAGACATGGGATGGATCGGTGATCGTCATCACCGGCTTGTCGCCGCCTTGCGAGACATATTGGCCGGCCGAGACGTCTCGCGATGCGATCAGCCCCGCGATCGGTGCGTGGAGCGTCGTGCGGTCGTGAATGCCGGAAACTTCGCTGGCGGCTTCGAGCCGCGCGATCTCGCCCGCCGACTTGCCAAGGATCGCAAGCTTGTCGCGTGCTGCGCCCAGCGCCGCGGCGGTCGTGCGCGCGGTTGCTTGCGCCGCGATCAGATCGGTCTGCGCTTGCAGATAATCCTTTTGCGCGCCGCCCGCGGTCTCGAAGATTTGGCGCTGTCGCTCGGCATTGCGCGTCGCGGTGGCGAGCTGGGCCTGCGCATTCTGAAGCGCTGCGCGTGTCGCGAACAAGCCGCTGCGCGCGTCGATGAAATCGCTCGTCTTGACCAGCAACAGCGGCTGCCCCGCGCGGACATATTGCCCCGCATCGGCGAGCACGCGGACAATTTGACCGGCGTAGGGCATCAGGACCGGCGTGCTGCGATCCCCGTCGACGGTGATCGCACCGCTCGCCAGCGTGCGGTCGTCGGATGCTGCATAGCCAATCCGAACCGTTTTCAGGGCGGCCATCTGATCGCCCGTCAAACGCAACGTGCCGGGTGGGGTGATCGGCGGCGCGGCCGGCTCGCGATGTACAAGCGCTGCGATTGCCAGCCACAGCAGCAGCACGCCAATCCCGACGACCGTAAACACGATGAGCCAACGGACCTGATCGCGCCGCGAGAGCGCCTGCGTCGCCGGGAGGGATTGAGAGGGAGGGGAACCGTGCATCATCAGCCCTGTCAGGTCGGGGCTGGCACCGGTAGGCACGCTGGCTTACAGCGCGCTTACAAATTGCTGCATTGCGGAAAGTCGGACGATGCGGATCCTGCTGATCGAGGACGATGACACGGTCGCGGTGCCGCTGATCGATGCGCTTTCGCGAAGGGGGGTGTCGGTCGATCGCGCCAGCCGCGCCGAGGAAGCCGAAGGGTATCTGGCCGCGATCGACTATGCCGCCATTTTGCTGGATCTCGGCTTGCCCGATGGGGATGGCATCGCGCTGCTTGCGCGGATGCGCCGCGAAGGCGACAATCGACCGGTGCTCGTTCTGACGGCGCGCGGCGCGATCGATGCGCGCATCCTTGGCCTGAACGAAGGTGCCGACGAATATATGGTCAAGCCGTTCGACGTGGACGAGCTGCATGCCCGGTTGCTCGCGGTCCTGCGGCGGCGCGATGGGTATGTCGGCAAATCGCTGCGCTGCGGTGCGCTCGAGCTCGAGCTGCAGACTCGGGCCGCGTCGATCGGATCCAAACCGCTCGCGCTCTCTGTGCGTGAAACGCAATTGCTCGAGCTGTTGATGCGCCGGGCCGGCAAGGTTGTCGTCAAGCGCGTCGTCGAAGATCAGTTGTTCGGCCTAGACGGGGATTTGGGGTCCAACGCCGTCGAGGTCTATGTGCATCGCCTGCGCAAAAAGCTCGAAGACGTCGCCAGCGGCGTTCGCATCGAGACGGTGCGCGGTGTTGGTTACATGCTCGTTCCCGTCGCATGAAAGTAGCCGCGCCGCGGTCGCTGCTCGGTCAGTTTATCGCGCTACACGCGGTGATCGCGGTGGCTGCTGCAGTCATCTTGTTCGCCAGTGCCACCACATTGCTGCACCAAACCGCCGACCATTTTCAACGCGATCTTTTGCGCCGTCAGGCTGCGGCATCGGCGGTGGCGTTGGAAATCGACCCGCCTGGTGCCCGCAGCGTGACCTTGTCCAACGGCATGGCGGTGAGCGTGATCGGTAGCGATCGCCGCGTCGAGAAATCCTATGGCCCGGCCCGCCCAGAGGTGGTGCCCGCAGCCCCGCTGGGGGCGACGGCCCAATTCTTTCGCATCCGGGCGATTGAAGGATTGAGCGTGCCCCGAAAAGGCGGCTGGATCGTCGTATCGCAGGACGACGCTGACCCGGCCGTCGTCACCGACGATATCGTTCGCAGCTTTCTGCCGCGGTTTGCGCTGATCGGCTTGCCGATCGCGGCGCTTGTGCCGCTGATCGGGGCGTTATTGGCCAGACGAATGACCCTCCGGATGCGCGCCGTATCGCTCGTCGCTGGACAGATCGGCCCGAAATCGCTCGACATCCGTTTGCCGCTTGGC
>NZ_JBBATX010000063.1:11730-16454 GCF_040398505.1 Sphingomonas sp.
TCGTCAGCGACCGTGCGCCCGGCATTTTCGCGTCGGGCCGGACGATTGCGCTTGAATCTGACGGCGCGCCTCTTTGCCCCCATGGCTATCCCGGGGCGCTCGCGCTGGCGCTTGAAAATCTGGTCGACAATGCGGCGCGCCACACCCCGCCGGGAACGGCGATCGTGGTCACAAGCGGCCCAGGTTCGCGGCTCACTGTCAGCGACGACGGCCCACCGATTCCCGAGGCTGACCTTTTGCGCCTCACGGACCGACTCTGGCGCGGTGCGGGATCGAGCATCGAGGGATCCGGGATCGGGCTATCGATCGTCGATCGCGTCTCGCGGGCACATGGCGGACGATTCAGCGTGCGCCGTGGCCCGAGCGCGCGCGGTTTGACCTGCGAGATCGTGATCGGCGACGCTTGAGGACGCGGCGCGGGCGCAGGGCCGGATTTTAGGGCGGATTGCCGGCAAGAAACAGCGATGCGGAACTGGCCGCAAATTTGCCAAGCAGCCATTCGCCTGCGACTAAGGTAAAAAAGGCAGAGGAGGATCAAGCATGGTTTTCATCCTTGGCGGATGGCAGAGCGATTTCTCCGATGTCTGGAGCCGGCGGGGAATGGACCTGGCCGACGCCTTTACCGAGAGCGTCCAACAGGGCCTTGCGGCAACCGCACTCGACGCCGCCGACATCGAAGCGGGGCATGTCGGCAATTTCACCGCCGAACTGTTTGCGGGTCAGGGCTTGCTTGGCGGATTTTTCGGGCTTGTCGATGCAGCGTTCGATGGCTTGCCCACCGCGCGTCATGAGGCAGCCTGTGCTTCGGGCAGCGTGGCCGTGCTGGCCGCCACGGCGGAGATCGAGGCTGGGCGCTACGATCTCGCTTGCGTCGTTGGGATCGAACAGATGCGCAACGTTCCCGGCCAGACCGCGGCGGAATATCTGGGGGCGGCGGCATGGGCTGGCCACGAATATGGCGATGCGCGCTACGTCTGGCCCGCTGCCTTTTCCGATCTCGCGGAGGAATATGATCGCCGCTACGGCCTGAAATACGAGCATCTGATGCGCATCGCCGCGCTTAATTTCGGCAACGCCAAGCGCAATCCGAACGCGCAGACGCGTGGCTACGCCTTTGCACCCGAGAGCTTCACCGCCGATGACGAGGCCAACCCGGTCGTCGAGGGCCGGACGCGCAAGATGGATTGCGGGCAAGTCACCGACGGTAGCGCGGTGGTGTTCCTGGCATCGGAACGGCGTGCCGCCGATTATGCGGCGCAGCGCGGCATTTCGCTCGATCAAATCCCCCGGATCGCGGGTTGGGGCCATCGCTCTGCGCCGATCGGCTATGCCCGCAAGATCGCCGATAGTGCGGGCCAAGCCTATGTCTTCCCGCAGGTGCGCCGCGCGATCGAGGATGCGCGCGCCCGTGCCGGCGTGACCGACATTGCGCAGATCGATGCGGTGGAAACGCATGATTGCTTCACCGCGACCGAATATATGGCGATCGACCATCTCGGCCTGACCGCGCCGGGCGAATCGTGGAAAGCGATCGAGGACGGGTCGATCGAGATGGGCGGGCGCTTGCCGATCAATCCCTCGGGTGGCTTGATCGGATGCGGGCATCCGGTCGGCGCGACGGGCGTGCGGATGCTGCTCGACGCGGCGAAGCAGGTGTCGAACGGTGCGGGCGATTATCAGGTCGAGGGCGCGCGCCGCGTCCAGACGCTCAATATCGGTGGGTCGACCACGACGACGGTCAGCTTCATCGTCGAAAGCGCCGCGGCATGAGCGCGCTACACCTGCTCGCGGTCAATGCCGCAGTGCTGGTTGGCATGTTCGCGCTGTTCTGGCTGGTGACGCTCAAGACGCGCGATGTGACGCCGATCGACAGCATCTGGGCGCTTGGCATGGTGGTGCTCGGTTGGGCCAGCTTCGTGCAGACCTCGGGGGACCCTGGGCGAGCGATGCTGCTCATGGTGCTGTGCACGGTCTGGGGCGTCCGGCTTGGCGGCTATCTGTTGTGGCGCTGGCGTCACCACGGGGCAGACCGCCGCTATCAAACGATGTTTGCCAAGGCGCAAACCGACAAGGGGTGGGGTTTCAACCAGGCGTCGCTGCGGTTGGTCTATGCGATCCAGGCACCGATGCTGTTCATCGTCTGTTTGCCGGTGCAGCTTGGCCAGCTTGACGGAGCGCCGCCGGTTGGTGTGCTGGGCATGGTTGGTGCCGCGCTGGCGGTGATCGGCATTGTGTTCGAAACGATCGGCGACGCGCAGCTTGTCGCCTTTCGCCGCGATCCCGCGAATGCCGGCCGAGTGCTGCGCACCGGCCTGTGGCGCTACACCCGCCATCCGAACTATTTCGGCGACGCGTGCGTGTGGTGGGGCCTCTACCTGATCGCGGCGGAGAGCGTGACGGGGTTGTGGGCGCTGCCCGGGCCGATCCTGCTGACCTTCACGCTGATCAAATGGTCGGGCGTGCCGACCGTCGAGGGTCGGATGAAGCGCAAGAAGCCCGATTATGAAGACTATGTCCGCCGCACCTCGGGTTTCGTGCCGTGGCTTCCCAAACGCGGCTAGCCATAGCGGCGTAGCACGGTGCGGTCGGCCCAGTGCGAATGCGTGCCGCTCGAAATCTTGTGCGGCAGTGCGATGCGGCACACCGGGCCGCTCTCGATATCGCGCGCGTCGATCAGGATGCACTCGCTCGTGCCGCGATTTTCGTCAGTGATGAAGCTCACCAGATAGCCGTCATCCTCCGCCGTGGACCCAACGCGCGGCGCGAACGGCGCTTCGCTGGCGTAGCGGCCGTCCTCCAGCATCAGCGTCCAGGATTCGCCGGTCTCAAGATCGTGTTTGACGAAGCCGTTGAACAGGAACCAGCCGGGCTTGGTCGTGGTCGAATAGATGTAGCGATGTTTGCGCCCGGCAA
The DNA here is from genome assembly GCF_040398505.1 of Sphingomonas sp. Lineage (GTDB taxonomy): Bacteria > Pseudomonadota > Alphaproteobacteria > Sphingomonadales > Sphingomonadaceae > Sphingomonas. Next base: position 14,644 of record NZ_JBBATX010000063.1, read on the forward strand.
CGCGGCCATCGATCATCCCGAATTCGAGCGTCCGCTCGTCGAGGCGTTCTTCGGTCGTGGTCCCATCGGCGAGATTGAAGCGCCAGCGGTGCAGCCGCGGCAGGAAGCTGTGCTCATCGACATAGGCCATCATGTGGCCATAGCCGTCCTCGCTGGGCAGCGGCGGGGGCTGGGGATTGTCCTGGAAATAGCCATCCATCACCACCTCATCGCCGTCCTCATAGGCGTTGAGGAAGTGCAGGATGTAGGTCGGTGCCGCGTCGAACCAGCGAATGTCTTCTGTCTTGCCGTGGCGCGGGATCAGCGCGAAGCGCGACGGAATGCCTTCATGCAGGCGCGCGGCATGGATGTTGCGGGCGAGCAGCTCCTGGTCCCAGAACATCGGCAGATCGTTCACGATCGACCAATTCTCGCTGAAGGTCATGTCGTGCGGCAAGCGCGGCCCCGGCAGCGGAACGGGGATGTAGGTCGTGACGCGGCCGCCCGCATCAACGACGCCGTAATGCATGTACGGCGCGTGCTTCGAATAATTGAAGAACAGCAATTCGCCGGTGCGGTCATCGACCTTGGGGTGGGCCGAGATGCCGTCGAGCGGAACCCACGGCGCGACGCCCGATTGTTCGAGCGTTTCGGGATCGAGCACATACCCCTCGCCGCATTGGTAGAAGGTCGAGATCGCTTTGCCGGCATGAACGATGATGTCGGTGCTCGACGAATCCTTCAGGCCGCCATGCGCGCCAAAGCCGGGACGCTTCGAGATGCCGGACCGGTCCATCAACCCGCCCCATAGCGATTCTCCGGCGTTCTGTTCGGCCTGGAAACAGCGCGTGCGCACGAAGCGATTGCGGTACGACGCGCGACCGCCCGAGAAAGCGATCTGGTGGATCATCCCGTCCCCATCGAACGGGTGATATTTGCCGAGCGGCTGGTGCAGTTGGTTTTCGGTGTTTCGGAGATAGACGCCATCGATGTCGGCGGGGATCGTGCCTTCGATCACCTCGAGGTCGAACGCAGTCACCTCCTCATGCTGCGGCGTCCAGGCATGGTTGAGATAGGGGTGGTTGCTCGGCTGTAGCGACGACGCAACCGGCGTGAGGCGTTCGATCTGCACGAGGCGCTGCTCCTATCCAGGACTTTTGGGCAGTCTAGCTCTCAGGCGGCATTTGGCCATGGGCATTCTTTGTGCGGCAATTTAGCGCACCGCCTTTCCACCGCCAGGCTGAGCGAACAGCGTCAAGCGGATCGACAGATGTCCTCGATTTGCGCGCATTCGCCACTCGCGAAGATCGTTCCACATAAAATATGTCGCGATACGCCGCACTGGAGAATTTATCCTACAATAGAGTCAGAACGGAGTGCCCATCGCAAGACGGGTGGTTGTTTTGAGAAAGGTTAACATCTTATTAAAATAGCCATATCGGAAAGATACCGCTCGAAGATTTACCCAATAGATGGGACGCAGGCGGATGCCGTGAGCGCCGACGGTGCAATTGGTAAAAGTCTGGTCACGCCACCATAAGGGAGGCTAATCGTGATCTTGTTCATGCCCGAAACGCTGCTGCACGTCGTGTTTGCGGTGACAGTGGTGGTAGCCGCACTGAACGACACCCCCCAAGCCAGTCCCCTTGCTGCCGCATATCCCTGGATTGATGGCGTATCAGCGCACGGAGCGGTCCCAAGCGCCATGCATCGGGCCGCGTTCGAGGCGACCTCCTGCAAGGCCTGTTGCGTCCATTCCAGCCGCCCGCCTTCGATCAGCAGGAAGATGAACGCCAGCAGGACAGGGGCGACCAAAGCGAATTCGACCGCGC
>NZ_JBBATX010000064.1:0-16218 GCF_040398505.1 Sphingomonas sp.
CACCAATGGCCCTCGGTCAGCATATCGAAGCGCTGGCGCTTGTCGGCGATCGCATCGGCGTGGAGCTCGGCGAGCGCGCTGGTGTCGCCGGTTGCCTGCCAGCGCGCAAAACGGCTTGCCGCATCGTCGCCTTTACGGGCTGACGTCGCGAGCAAGGCAGCACCATCGGGCAAAGCGGCAAAGCCATTTTCGTTGAACTCGAACAGCGTTCCCACGCTCCGTGCGATTCGTCCCGTGATCGGGCGCAAATATTGCGCGTCGCCGGTAAACCGCCATGCGGCCCAGGCCGATTGGAGCGGCGTAGAGACCCCGCCGCCGTCACCCGCACGCTCGGCATCGCTGCGCCAGTTGATTTCGTTGGGGTAGCTCCACGCGCCGTCCGCGCCCTGCTTGCCATGCGCCATCCAGCCATTGGTGACACCCGTTACCAAATCGCGCGCCGCCGGACTGCCATTATAGAGCCCGAGCAAAACAGGCGCGTGCATCACCGTAAAGCTATAGGGCTTTTGCCATTCCCACGCGCCTTCGCGGTACATTTTGCGCGCGCCGTACCAATTGCTGGCGAAGTGCAAATGCCCCTCGGGATTCTTCAGGATCACGCCGCCGAGCGCTCGCGTCGTCGCCATCAGCCGCTCGATCGCGCGCGGCTCACCCCAGTTGAGATAAAGCCGCTCGGCGTCGCTGTTCAGCCCCTCCTCATAGGCGTGAAGCTCATCGGTGGTGATAGAGCCAAGGCCATTCACAACCATGCCGTTCTTATACGCGGCATCGGACAGCGCGCGCAGCGACGCGTTGATCTTGTCGGGCGCGACGCCCATCAATGCGAGGCCGGGCCATTGCTGGGTCAGGTCGGTATCGTCCGAGATGCCGCCGCCAAAATCACCGTATGGGACTTGGCGATGGTCGATCCACCAGTCGACGAAACGCGCGGTGATCTTCAGATCCTCGAGCTGGCGATGCGCCCAGAGCGGCACGCCCTTGGGCGCTTCGCTCTGGACATAGGCAGGGAGGTTTTCGGGGCGATAGTTGATGTCGGCCCAGTACGCGCGGGCGCGCGGGTTATCCGGATCGACGCGAAGCAAATCGCTGATGTCGCCGAACAGGCGCGCGTAGAGCGCCGCGCGTTTGGAGGCGGTGTGTTCCTCGACGAGGAAACCCCAATTGTCCTTCACTTGGTTGAAGCGGTCGGCGATGTGCTCCTTCAGCGCCTCGGCCCGATCCTTGAACACCAGCCGGATGCGCGCGCCGTTCAGCGCCTCGGCATCGAAATCCGCCGCGCCCGATGCGATCGTCAGATAGAGGCTGGCATCGGGCAAGATGCGGTCGCGCAGATCGAGCCAAAGCGTGCGCGCTTCGCCCGGCCGGACGCTGACCGACACGTCGATCATGTCGCGCGCGGGCCAAAGCGGGTCCTTCACGCGAATCGCGAGGGGGATCAGGCCGTCCTTGCCCGGCATCGCCTTGATCGCCGGCAGATCGATCGCGATGCCATCAAGCCCATCGTGCAGATTCTGCCAGCCATAATCGAACGCGCGCGCCAGCGGCTTGTCGGGATAGGCATCGCCAAGGCTGGCGGGGATCAGGATATGGACGATCGGTAGACCCTTGGCGCGGGCCTCGGCCTTGCCACCCGTATTGGCCCCCGCGCCGACGGCGGCGCGCACCCCCGATGCGGGGAAGGCAACCACGGTCGCACGTTCCTCCGGCGCATACCGGCCCGCGATAAAGCGATTGAGCGAGTCGAGCGCAGCGACCTTGGCCGAGGCCGAGGCGTCGATGGTGAAGGAGAGTTTGAAGCTGCCTTCGGGCTCGACACCGGGATGCACGTCATAGGCCCAGATTTCCTGGATCGGTTGCTCCTGCATCGTATTGACGAAGCTGAGCGTCCCACCGGTCTGCGGCGCGATAGTGTCGAACGATCGGACCACGCCTTGCATCCGCGTCGCGACGGTCTGTCCGTTGCCGAGCAGCGTCCCGTACGCCGCGCCGCGGATTTCGACACGGTTGACGCGCTCACCCGGCGGGATCGTCAAATCATAGCGTTTGCCGCCGTCGACATAGGTATTCCAGTCGGGCAGTTCGAAATAATCGTCGCGCCCGGGCAGGCGCGACCGGTTGTAAACGCCGGGCCAGGTCGTCTCGGCAATGCCGTCGACGCCTTTCCACATCCATTGCTTCAGGTCTTTGGCGTCGGCGAATTCGACCTTGCGGATCGTGGTCGTGGGCGCGTCGAGCAGCGGCGGTGTCGCACGGTCCCAGCCATGGCGATGTTGCCAGGCGGCCCAGCGCGCGGCGGTGTCGGGCGTGGAGGCCGGGCCGGGTTCCTGCTCGGCCGCGAGCGTCGCGACATCGTTGGCAGCCAGCGCGCGATCATAGACGCGGATCTCGTCGAGATCGCTGCCGCGCATGAAATTGTAGCGGCTCTGCACCTGATGCGGCGAGAGCACACGCCCGGCCATGCCGAGCTGGTCCAGCCCTGAATCGAGATCGGCCTTTTGCAGTTTGCGCGCGACTTCCTTGCCATTGACGAACAGGCGCACGCCCTCGGTCTCGTCCCACGCAAAGGCGATGTGCTTCCAGTCGCTCGCGGCGGGAACCGCGCCGATCGTCCACGATACCCGCACCCGCGACAGGTTCGCATCGGTCACGAAGGCGTCGAAGCCGTGGCCGTTCCAGTCGATCCGCAGGAACGCCATGTCCCAGCTGCTATGATCGGCGAATCCGACGCGGAAGATCGCAAACGGTGCCTCCCCCAACGGCTCGCGCGGCCGCCAGAAGAAGCTCAGCGTGCCGCGCTCGGCGCGGATGTTGCCGGGAGCTTTCCAGGCGACATAGCCCTCATCGCGCCACCGCGCCGCGCCGCCGATCACGCCATCGGGCACGACGTCGACGCCGCTGCGGAAATTGGGCAGCGGGTCGCCGCCCGCGACATCGGCATCGAGCGTCTTGTCGGCGGACACGCGAAACAACAGCCCCGCAGGCTCGGCCAGCGCCTGCCCCGGCAAAAGTGCCAGCGCCGCCGCCGCGATCGCCCACCGCCGCGTCATGCGACGTCGACGCGGGCCAGTCGTGGCGAGAGCAGTTGGATCAGCAACAGTGCCACGAAATAGGCGCTCGCGCAGATCGCGAACAGGATCGAATAACTCTTGCCCGTTGCATCGAGGATATAGCCGGTGAACTTGGCCATCCCCATACCGCCGACCGCGCCGACCATCCCGCCGATCCCGACCACCGACCCGACCGCGCCGCGCGGGAAAATGTCCGAGGGCAACGTATAGAGATTGGCCGAAAACGCCTGATGCGCTGCTGTCGCAAGGCCAATCACCAGCACCGCGCTCCACAGCCCGTCGATCGACTGCGCGACGTAAATCGGCGTCACGCAGAACGCGCACAGCAGCATCGTCAGTTTGCGCGCGGTGTTGGGCGAATAGCCCGCCTTGATCATCCGCGATGACATCCATCCACCCGCGATGCTGCCGAAATCGGAAATCAGGTAGATCACGGCGAGCGGAAGTCCGAAGGTCTTCAGGTCCAGATGATAGCGCTCGTACAGATAGCCCGGCAGCCAGAACAGGAAGAACCACCAGATCGGATCGATGCAGAATTTCCCCAACGCATAGGCCCAGGTCTCGCGCACGGTCAGCAGCTTGCGCCACGCGATCGGTACGACCGGATCGGCCGGGTCCTGTTCAATCCAGGCAAGTTCGGACGGACTGACGCGGGCGTGTTCGCGCGGGTGGCGATAGATCAGCCACCACGCGATCAGCCACACAATCCCGAGAAGCCCGGTGATGTAGAACGCAACGCGCCAATCGAACGCCAGCACCAGAGCGGGCACCAGCAACGGCGTGATGATCGCGCCGATATTGGCACCGGCGTTGAACAGTCCGATCGCGAAGGCACGCTCACGCTGCGGGAACCAGTCGGTCACGGCGCGGATGCCGGCGGGGAAGTTGCCCGACTCCCCGATTCCGAGGCCGAAGCGCGCCATCGCGAAGGTCGTCACGCCGCTCGCCAGACCATGCGCCATATGACTGATCGTCCAGATGACGATCGCAATCGTATAGCCCAAACGCGCGCCGACCATATCGACGACCTTGCCGAAGCTGACATAGCCAACCGCATAAGCGACCTGGAACCAGAAGATGATCGTGGCAAAGTCGGTTTCGGTCCAGCCGAATTCCTTGCTGAGCGTCGGCTTGAGCACGCCGATCATTTGCCGGTCGACATAATTGATCGCGGTCGCGGCAAACAGCAGCGCGCAAATGACCCAGCGATACCGCCCGACGCGTTCGGCGGCCGCCGCCACGCCGGGCATTTGCGCCCCCGGCAAGTTCGCCGTTGCCATCTCTCGCTCTCCCCCCTTGCCCTGTTGTCGAGCTTATCCCTCGGCCTTGATCGTACAGGCGACGGTCAATCGCGAATCAAATCGGGCCACCACCTGATCCCCCACCGCAACCGGGTGGACACCGGTGACGGCGCCGCTCGAAATCCATTGTCCGGCGGTGAGCGCGATCCCGCGTTCGGCCATCAGCTCAAACAGGAAGCGCGCGGCACCGAACGGACCGTCGAGCATCGTCGCGGCGATGCCAGCGCCGATCAGCGTGTCGTTGATCATCAGTTCGACCGGCCAGTCGAGCAGGTTGCTCCGCCGCCAGCCGTCGATTGCCGGTCCGATCACCAGCCCGTTATTGTTCCCGAAATCGGAAATGGTCACGCCCGCGCCATGATCGTTGATGCCACCAAAAGGCGAACTCGCAATCTCGATGCCGACGTGCACGGCATCAATCAGGGCGGTCGCTTCAGCCACGGAGTAGCGCCGCTTGGCGGGGTCAGGCGTGGTGCCGATCTGGAGCAGGAATTCGGCCTCCGCCGCCGCAAAGCCACCCGCGAACACCGGCATGGCGATCGGCTGGTGCGACGACGCGGCGCGGACGCTGTCGAAAATCGGTCCGGCAAGGCGATCGACAGCACCGATCGGTGGATTGATCCGCCCGACCTTCCAGCCAATGATCGCACTGGCGCTCATCGAAATAGCGGCATCCTGCACCGCATAGGCGTCAGACAGGTGCACAGGCGGCGTGCCCGGATAATCGGTCAACGCGGTCGCGGTGCGGCGTGCATCGACGAAGCGGGTGGCAATCTGCATCAGGTGAGCTTCGACGTCGCGCGCCATCGGTTCACGTAGCTCCCCGGTCATGCGCTCCCCTGTCATACTTCTGCTCATTCTCTGTTTTGCGGCACAGTGCGGCGGACGGAAATCGGTGTCAATTCTTGTCGGCACCAGCCGATGCTGGAAGTGCGGTATCCCAGTCGCCATCGACCGCCGCCTGCGCCGCAGCCGTGATGGCCGTCACCAGCGCCGCATCATCGCGCCATTGTCGGGAGAGGCCGAGTCCGGCCTCGATCAGCCGCTCGACAAAGGCGGGGATACTCGTTCCGCTAGCCGCCGCCGCGAGCGCCGCTGCCGCCGGGTCGATTACCGGCGTGCCCGCACGCAGGCGCCGGAATACGAACGCGACCCAGCACCCAGCGGCGGCGGCGACCAGGGTCGGCATTCGCCCGGCGCGGCGATTGGCATCGATCGTGTCGCACAAGCGATAGGGCAGCTTTTGAGTCCCATCCTGCGCGATCTGATCGAGCCGATGGACGATCGCCGGGTTGCGGAAACGGTCGAGCACGGCGACGCGATAGATGTCGAGATCGAGTCCAGCGACCGCGGGCAGCGCAGGGGCGATATCGGTGCGGATCATGCTGTCGACAAAATGCGCCAGCACGCGATCGGCCATCGCATCGGCGACGCTGGTGTGGCCGCGCAACAGCCCGGCATAGGCCAGCGTCGAATGCGCGCCGTTCAAGATACACAGCTTTGCGCGTTCATAACCCGCCAGATCGGCAGTAACGATTGCGCCGACCGAGGCGAGATCGGGTCCAACCTGCGCGCCGATAGCCTCGATCACCCATTGCCCGAAGGATTCGCGCTGGACGGGGATGGTGTCAGCCACACCAAGCGCGGTCGCGACATCGGCGGCGAGCGCGGCGTCGCTCGCCGGGGTGATCGAATCGACCATTGTTGATGGCACGCGGACTTCGCCAGCGATCCACGCCGCCAGATCGGCATCGCGCGCGCTTGCGAACGCGACCAGCGCCGCCTTGAGCTTGGCACCGTTGTTCGCCAGATTGTCGCACGGCATCGGCACGAAGGGCGGGAGGCGGCCTTCGCGTCGTGCGGCAAGCCCCGCGACGACCCAGCCGATCACGCTGCGCGGCGGGGCAATGGAGGACAGGTCGTGGACGATGTCAGGATGCGCCTTGTCGAGCGTGCCGTCGGCGGCGAGGCAATAGCCCTTCTCGGTTACGGTGGTGGTGACGAGCGCGATCGCAGGATCTGCAAGGAGCATAGCGGTTGCCGCAGCATCATCGGGGCCGAGCCACGCCCCGTGTGCGCCGACGACACGGTTGACCGAAACCGCATCACGTACGGCGATCGTATAGAGTCCCTGCTGCGCCGCGAGCGCCGCGACGACGCTCTTGCTGCGCAGCGCGACGGCGGCGATGCCCCAGCGCGGATCATGATCGAGCAGCGTGTCGATATAGCTCGCCTGATGCGCGCGGTGGAACGCGCCGGGGCCGAAATGCACGATGCCGAGTTGCGGCGGTCCCGACCGGCGCGGGCGCTGAACGCGATCGGGCACGCCCGGCAATGCCGCATAAGCGAGCCGTGTCAAAGGGTCACTCCGCGCTTCCAGATCGCCATTTCGCGCTCTTCGTTGCGCTCGGCGGCGGTTTCCGCGCCCGAGGCGATGGCGATGATCCGTGCGAGCAGCGCGTCGGCGCTGGGCTCCATGCCGTCATCCAGCGCGGCACCCGCATCGAAATCGATCCACCCCGGCTTGGCGGCCGCGAGCGCGCTGTTCGACGCGATCTTGAGCGTCGGCACCGGCGCGCCGAGCGGCGTGCCGCGCCCGGTGGTGAACAGGATCAACGTCGCCCCCGCCGCCGCCAGCGCTGTCGTCGATACCGCATCATTGCCCGGTGCTTCGAGCAAGGTCAGTCCAGGCAGCGTCGCTTGCGCGCCATAGCCGATCGCATCGACGACCGGAGCGTTGCCGCCTTTCTGTACTGCGCCGAGCGATTTTTCCTCAAGCGTGGTGATCCCGCCCGCGATATTGCCGGGCGAGGGATTCTCCGACACCGGCTCGCCATGGCTGAGGAAGTAGCGTATGAAATCGTTGACCATTGCGCCGATCCGATCGAACACCGCGCGGCTGGCGGCGCGCGCCATCAGCACCTGTTCGGCGCCGAAGATTTCGGGAATTTCGGTCAGGATCACCGTCCCGCCAGCGCCTGCGATGCGGTCGCTCATCCGGCCGACCAGCGGATTGGCGGTGAGACCCGAAAAGCCGTCGGACCCGCCGCATTTGACGCCGAGCGCAAGCTTGTCGAGCCCGACCGCGACACGCGGCTGCGCGGCTTGCGCGACGAGTTCGTCGACCAAGGCTTCGCCCTCGGCCATTTCGTCGGGCGAGGATTGGGCGATCATCGTCCGGATTGCGCCGCGCCGCGCTTCGGGCACCTCAGCCAGCAATGCTGCGAGCTGATTGGATTCGCATCCAAGCCCGATGATCAGCACGCCACCGGCATTGGGGTGGCAGGCGAGTGCGGCGAGGATGCGGCGCGTCCCCGCCAGATCATCGCCAAGCTGCGAACAGCCGAACGGGTGGGCGAAGGCATGGACGCCGTCGACCGTGCCGACGTGGCGGGCATGCGCGCGCCCCGCAATCCGCTGGGCCGTGCGCGCGACGCAGCCAACGGTTGGCAATATCCAAATCTCATTGCGCGTGCCAACGCGGCCGTCGGCGCGGACATAGCCCTGAAACTGGAGATCATCCGCGCACGCGGCGGCGCGCGGCGGCGCTGCGACGTGCGCGTATTCGACAGTTCCGGTTAGCGCGGTTGCGACATTGTCGACATGCACGTGCGCGCCGAGCGCGATTGCGTGGCGCGCGACTCCGATCGGGAAACCAAATTTGATGATTGGTTGGCCGCCGTCGATCGGCTTGAGTGCAATTTTATGGCCGCGCGCGATATCGCCATCCGCGATGATCGATCGCGTTCCAAGCGCAACGGCATCGCCGCCCGCGACATCGCGGAGCATCGTCGCCACATTATCCGCCGGACCGACTTGCCAGGCATCGACCATTGATTGCGCGCTCCGAATTTAGGGTAACCGGTGTCCTAAAGGCCGCGCTTGTGGCGTACCCGCCGCATGGACGCAAGCGCGGAGCGGCGCGCGAAGGGCTGTTCGCGCGCCGCTAAGCGCAGTATGACCCCGCGATGAAAAGCAGCGGCCAGCCCACGATCAACGACGTCGCCCGGATCGCCGGAGTTTCGAAGAAGACGGTCAGCCGAGTCATCAACCGGTCGCCGCTGCTCAACGAGGATACCCGCCGCAAGGTCGAAGCGGTGATCAGCGAGTTGAGCTACATCCCCAATCCGCAGGCGCGTGCGCTGGCACTGCGGCGCAATTTCCTGATCGGGCTGGTCCACGATAATCCTAACGCGCAGACCGTGATGAATGTGCAGCAGGGGATGCTCGAAGCGCTGCACGGCACCGAATTCGAAATGGTCGTCCGTCCGCTCGATCGCGGTTCGGCGACGATGCTCGACGACCTTCGTCACTTTCTCGAACGGCAGCGTTTGTTCGGCGTGTTGCTGATGCCGCCGATCAGCGAGAATGATTCGATCGCGCGGCTGTGCGACGAAATCGGGTGTCGCTATGTGCGCATGGGCTCGGCGATGCTCGACGATAGCGCGCATATGGTCGCGTCCAATGATCGCGAGGCGGTGCGGACGGCGGTCGCGTATCTGGTCGAGCAGGGGCATCGCCGGATCGGCCTGGTCGCCGGACCGCATGGCTTCCGCTCCGCGCGCGAGCGGCGCGAAGGGTTCGAGGAAGCACTCGACGCGGCGGGCATCGCCTTGCCGCGATCGATGGTCGCCGATGGCAATTACACGTTCGATTCGGGCCGCATGGCGGCTGACCGGTTGCTCGATGTGGTACCGCGCCCGACCGCAATCTTTTCGTCCAACGACGAGATGGCGGCAGGCGTTATGCACGCCGCGATGGAGCGCGGTCTGCAGATTCCGCGCGACCTGTCGATCATCGGCTTCGACGATACGCCCGTCGCGGCGCACGTCTGGCCGCCGCTGACGACGGTACGCTGGCCGATCGTGTCGATGGCGCGGTCGGCGGCGCTCAAATTGCTCGCAGGGGTCGATGGTGGCGATCCGATCGAGGAACCTTCGCAATTCCTCTCGACGCTGATCCGCCGCGCGTCGGTAGCACCGCCAAACGGGTAAAAGCTGCGCTTGCGACGTCGCTTGACACCGGTTACCAGTGTGCGGAGCTTGAGACGCGCTCTAGGGGAGACACGATGACCGCCCGGCCGCTCCGACTTGATCCCGATCGCCTGTTCCCGGCCGATCCGTCGACGCGGGCAATCGCGCGCGCGCTCTACGCCGACATCGCCGATCTGCCGATCGTAGGTCCGCACGGCCATACCGACGCCGGGTGGTTCGCCGACAATGAAGCCTGGACCGATGCGACCAGCCTGTTGCTCGCGCCCGATCATTACATCTATCGGATGCTCTACAGTCAGGGGATCGACCTTGACGCGCTCGCCATCCCGCGTCGCAACGGCACTCCGCCGACCGATCCGCGTGCAGCGTGGGGCGTGTTTGCCGCGAATTATCACCTGTTTCGGGGCACGCCGTCGCGGCTGTGGTTCGATCATGTCTTCGCCACGGTGTTCGGGATTGAGGTCGCGCTCGATGTTGGCACTGCCGGTCAGTATTTCGACCTGATTGGCGATAAGCTCGCGACCCCCGCCTTCCGGCCACGCGCGCTGTTCGACCGGTTCAAGATCGATTTTCTCGCCACAACCGAGGGCGCGCAGGATGATCTGTCGGCGCATCACCGCATCCACGCGAGTGGCTGGGGCGGGCGAGTCGTCACCACCTATCGGCCCGATGGGGTGATCGATGTCGAGCATGAGGCGTTCAAGCCGGCCATGGCGGGCTTCGCCGAACTGACCGGCGAGGATGTGTATACCTGGACCGGCTATCTGAACGCGCATCGCAAGCGCCGCGCCGATTTCCGCGCGGCGGGCGCTACCGCGACCGACCACGGCCACCCGACGGCGGCGACCGCCAATCTGTCGAATGCCGAATGCGCAGCGCTGTTCGCGAAAATCGTCGACGGAAGCTGGACCCTCGCCGATGCCGAGCTGTTCCGTGCGCAAATGCTGACCGAAATGGCCGCGATGAGCGTCGAGGACGGGATGGTGATGCAAATCCACCCGGGGTCCTATCGCAACCACAATGCCGGCCTCTTCGCGAGCCACGGTCGCGATAAGGGTGCCGACATCCCGACACGCACCGATTATGTCCGCGCGCTGAAACCGCTGCTCGACCGGTTCGGTGCCGAGCGGAACCTGTCGATCATCCTCTTCACGCTCGACGAAAGCGCCTATGCGCGCGAACTCGCGCCACTGGCGGGCCATTATCCGTGCCTCAAACTGGGCCCAGCCTGGTGGTTCCATGACAGTCCCGAGGGCATGCGCCGCTTCCGCGAGACCACGACCGAGACGGCGGGCTTCTACAACACCGTCGGCTTCAACGACGACACGCGGGCCTTCCTGTCGATCCCGGCGCGGCATGATGTCGCGCGCCGCGTCGATTGCGGCTTTCTCGCGCGGCTCGTCGCCGAACATCGCCTCGCCGATTGGGAAGCCGCCGAGCTGGCGCACGACCTCACCAGCGGCCTTGTCCGCCGCGCCTATCGTATCGACCAACCCCTGCCCGCCATGCTGGCGGCCTGACTTCGGAGACCGAGATGTTCGACCGTACCTATTACGCAACGCATCCCGACATGATGGAATGCGTCTCCAACGACGAATTGCGTGACCGCTATCTGATCCAGGACCTGTTCCGCGACGGCGAATGCGTGCTGAACTATACCCATGCCGATCGCTTCGTGATCGGCGGCGTCGCGATCGCCGACGCGCCGGTAGCGCTGCCCGCGCAGAGCGAACCGCCGTCCGCCGTCGGCCATCCCTTCCTCGAACGCCGCGAACTCGCGATCGTCAATGTCGGCGCGGTCGAGGGCGTGGTCACGGTCGATGGCGAAGCCTTCACGCTCGGCAATAAGGATTGCCTGTACGTCACGATGGGCGCGAAGGATGTCGTGTTTTCACGAGCCGGTGCGCGGTTCTACCTCGCATCCTGCCCGGCGCACAAAGCCTTCACCACGCGCAAACTGTCGATCGCCGACGCCAATGCGCTTGAGCGCGGCAGTCTCGAGGAATCGAACGAACGGACGATTTTCCAGCTCGTCATCCCCGGCGTCTGCGATTCAGCGCAACTCGTCATGGGCCTGACCGTGCTCAAGCCCGGATCGGTGTGGAACACCATGCCCCCGCACATTCACGAGCGCCGCAGCGAAATCTATTTCTACTTCGAACTGCCCAATCCGAATGACCGCGTCTTCCATTACATGGGCGAGGGCGAAGCGATGCGGCACATCGTGATGGGTAATGAGGAAGCGGTAATCAGCCCGCCCTGGTCGATCCATATGGGTTCGGGCACGCGCGCCTATGCCTTCATCTGGGCGATGGCGGGTGAGAATCAGGATTATACCGACATGACCGTGCTGGATATCTGCCAGCTCGCCTGACCCTGTTTGCTCCCCTCCCGCTTGCGGGTGGGGAATTGGAGAACCCGATGACCTCTCCCTTCGATCTTACCGGCAAAGTCGCCATCGTCACCGGTGCGAATACCGGCATCGGCCAGGCGATTGCCGTCGCCCTCGCGCGCGCGGGCGCGGATGTCGCCTGTGTCGGGCGGACGTCAGCTGCGGAAACCGTCGCGCAGATCGAAGCGCTCGGCCGCCGCGCGATAAACATCGCCGCCGATCTTTCGACGATCGCGCCTGTGAACAGGATTGTGGATGAAGCGGTGGATACGCTTGGCGGGTTCGACATCCTAGTCAACAATGCCGGGATCATCCGTCGCGCCGACGCGGTCGATTTCAGCGAGGCCGATTGGGATGCGGTGATCGATACCAACCTCAAGAGCGTGTTCTTCCTGTGCCAGGCGGCAGGGCGACACATGATTGGGCATGGCGGCGGCAAGATCATCAACATCGCCTCGATGCTGACCTTTCAGGGGGGCATTCGCGTGCCAAGCTATACTGCGTCCAAATCGGGCATCGGTGGCTTGACCAAGCTGCTCGCCAACGAATGGGCGCGCAAGGGCATCAACGTCAACGCGATAGCACCCGGCTATATCGCCACCAATAATACCGCTGCGCTTCAGGCCGATGAAGTCCGCAACAAATCGATTCTCGATCGTATCCCGGCCGGGCGCTGGGGCGATGCCAGCGATCTGGGCGGGGCTGTCGTGTTCCTTGCCTCGTCGGCGGCGGATTATGTCCAGGGGCATATCCTTGCGGTCGACGGCGGATGGCTCGCGCGGTGAGCCGGTTCCTCGCATTCGGTGAAATCATGCTGCGGCTCTCACCGCCGGGGCGCGAGCTGTTGCTGCAGACGCCGAAGCTCGATGTATGGGTCGCAGGGGCAGAGGCCAATGTCGCGACCGCGCTGGCCCGGCTCGGGCATGATGTCGGTTTTGCGAGTGCCGTGCCCGATAACGATCTCGGCCGATCGGCGATCGCGACGCTGCGCGGCCACGGGATCGATACCAGCGCTATCCAGCGGCGCGGCGATCGGATGGGGCTGTATTTCGTCACCTCGGGCGCGGGGATGCGCGCGACCGAAGTCATTTATGACCGCACGCATTCTTCTTTCGCGGAGACGCGTGCCGAGGATTGGGATTGGGCCGCGCTGCTGTCGGGTGTCGATCGGCTGCATCTGTCGGGCATCACGCCCGCCTTGGGTCCGGTTTCGGCCGAGGCGGCGCTGGCGGCGGTCAAGGCAGCGCGCGCGCGCGATGTCGCGGTGTCGTTCGACGGCAATTACCGCGCGAAACTGTGGGAGCGTTGGGCCTCCGATCCGCGCGGGATCCTCAACACGCTCGTTGGGCATGCCGACCTGCTGTTCGGCAACCACCGCGACATTGCCCTGCTGCTCGGTCGGGATTTTTCGGGGGAGGGCGAAAGCCGACGTCGCGTGGCAGCGGATGCCGCGTTCGCCGCCTTTCCGCGCCTGCAGACGATCGCTTCCACCGCGCGCCATGTCGAGGATGCCGACCGGCACCGCCTCTCCGCCCGAATCGATACCCGCGCCGGCACCGCCCAGACCGAAGAGGTCGTACTCGCCGGGATCGTCGATCGGATCGGCGGCGGCGATGCCTTTGCCGCTGGCGTCCTGCACGCGCTGCGGAGCGGCGGGGGAGCCGAGGAAGCCGCGCGTACCGGGCTTGCGCTCGCCGCGCTCAAACATTCGCTGCCGGGCGATGCCAGCCTGTTTCGTCAGGCCGATATCGACGCATATCTGGCTGGCGGGCTCGATGTCCGGCGGTGACATCAGCCGCCGTGCGGTTATTGCAAGCGCGGCTGCGCTGGCGTTGATGCCGCGATCGGCGCGCGCGGCACCGGCCACCGTGACGGCACCCGACGGCATGTTTAGCGTAAGCCTAGACCGCGGCCTGATAGTGGCGCGCGGGATTCGCTATGGCCGCGCCAAACGGTTTGAAGCCCCGGTTGCCGTATCAACCCCCGGTCACAGCGTCGCCGCCCAGACCTTCGGCGCCATCGCGCCGCAGCAAGGCGCACGGTATGGCGCGCAATCCGAAGACTGCCTGTTCCTCAACATCTGGACCGCCGAGCCCGACATTCACGCGCGCAAACCGGTGATGCTTTACATCCACGGCGGTGCCTATTCGAACGGCAGCGTCACCGATCCGCTTAATGACGGCGCGGCGCTGGCGGCGCGTGGCGATTGCGTGGTGGTGACGGTGAACCACCGGCTCAATGCGCTCGGCTATCTCTATCTCGCACGGCTCGACTCGCGTTTCCCCGACAGCGGCAACCTCGGGCAACTCGACCTGATCCTCGCGCTGCAATGGGTGAAGCGCAACATCGCCGCGTTCGGCGGCGACCCCAATCGCGTGATGGTCTTCGGCCAGTCGGGCGGCGGCGCCAAGATCGCGACGATGATGGCGATGTCCGCCGCGCGCGGCCTGTTCCACCGCGCCGCGACGATGAGCGGCCAGCAAGTCACCGCCTCCGGCCCGCTCAACGCGACCGCGCGCACGCGCGCCTATCTGGCGAAGCTCGGCGTCAACGAGGGCGACCTGTCGCCACTGCTGACGATGCCTATCGAAAGGCTGATCGAAGGGCTGACGGCGACCGATCCGATCCTCGGCGGCGGGGTCTATTTCGGGCCGGTGCTCGATATGAAATGGCTCACCCGCCATCCGTTCTGGCCCGATGCCGCCCCGCAATCGAACGGCATCCCTATGCTGCTTGGCAACACGCATGACGAAACGCGCGCGTTTATTTCGCCCGATTGCGAGCGCGTGAAGACGCTTACCTGGGATAATCTCGCCGAACGCATGGCGCCCGAATTGCGCATCGACATCCTGCCCGAATGGGTCGTGGCGCAATACCGTGCGCGCTATCCCGACTGGTCGTCGAGCGACATTTTCTACGATGCGACGACCTGCGGGCGCAGCTGGCGCGGGCAAGTAATCGAGGCGGAGGCGCGCGCCGCAGCCGGCGCGCCGACCTGGGTCTATCACGTCGATTTCACCGCGCGGCTCGATCCGCGTCGCCGCGCGATGCACACGATGGATATTCCGCTGGTGTTCGGCACGCTCGGCGCAGAGGGATCGCAGACCGGCGCGGGTGCGGATGCGCAAGCCGCATCGAAGGCGATGCAGGACAGCTTTGTTACTTTCGCGAAAACCGGCAATCCTAACCATGCCGGGCTGGCAAAATGGCCGAGCTATGATCGCAACCGCCGCGCAACGATGATCTTCGACGCGCAATCGCACATCGAGAACAACCCGCGCGCGTGGCAGCGCGAGCTGTTTGCGCGCGTACCCTATATCCAACCGGGGAGCTGACATGATCGATCGTCGCCAGGCCATGCTCGCCACGCTCGCGCTTGGTTTGCCAAGCGTAGCCGGCGCGCAGACAGCGCCCCCGCGCTTAGCGGGAAAGGCTCCGGTTGCCGGCCTGCCCGAACCCGACGAAACCATCGACCTGTGGCCCAAGGGCGCGCCGGGGCAGCCCGCCAAAGCGCTGATCGAAACGGTCGACGAACGCAGCAAGGACAGCGCGCTCACCGATCGCGCGGTGTACGGGATCAGTCGCCCGCGCATGGTCGTGTTTCGCCCGCGCATCCCCAATGGCAATGCGGTGCTCATCACGCCGGGTGGTGGCTATCGCTGGGTTGTGATCGATAAGGAAGGCTATGAAATTGCGCGCTGGCTCGCGGCGCGTGGCTGGACCTGTTTCGTGCTGTTCTATCGCTTGCCGGGGGAGGGCTGGGCGGCGGGTCCCGATGTCGCGCTGAGCGACGCGCAGCGTGCGATGCGGCTGATCCGCGCGGGTGCGCGCGACTATGGCATCATGCCGGAACGTGTCGCGGCGATGGGATTCTCGGCCGGGGGGCATGTCTGCGCCGATCTTGCGACGCGCTTCGATGCGTCGACCTATGCGCCGGTCGATGCCGCCGACGCCCTTGCGGCGCGGCCAGATGTCGCGGCGCCGATCTATCCGGTGCAATCGATGCGGCTGCCCTTTGCACATCCCGGTTCGCGCGATCTGCTCTTGGGCCACAATCCAAGCGCGGCGCTGGAATCGGCGCATTCGCCCGAGGACATTGTCAGCGCGTCAACGCCGCCCACTTTTCTGGTTCATGCCGAAGACGATTCCGTCGTTCCGGTCGAAAACACGCTAAGGCTGCGTGCCGCGCTGAAGGCCAAGGGCATAGCCGTCGAAACCCATCTCTTCACCCATGGCGGTCACGGCTTTGGCCTACGCCGCGCGGCAGGCAAGCCAGTCGAACGTTGGCCGGAATTGTTTGTCGCCTGGGCGCAAACGCAAGGACTGTCCTGACGAGGCGGCCTTTTTAAGGGGCTCCCAATCCGCCGCGGCAACGGCAGAACCTTGTCGCCTACGTACGGATTCAACGTACTGGTGACCGAGACTGGTCTTCCGGCGATGATGCAGAGTGCTGAAAAAAGGCA